>JAGPKU010000035.1:0-15555 GCA_018053845.1 Syntrophobacterales bacterium | reverse complement strand
GCGGCATCCCGCCGACAAGAAGGTAAGAAGGTGAGAGGGTAAGAACGTTGGTTGAGCCCGAGGCCGGCGCTTACGCTCCGATGCTCCGACCTTCTCGCCTTCAAACCCTCTTACCCTCTGATGTCAGTCTGCCCCGTTCCACTCCATGGCACCGATTTTGCTTCACTTTCCATCGCATGCCCGCGACGGCTCATTGACCGGCACACCGGGATAAAGAAATCCCCCGGGATGCCGATGATATGGAAAGCACGGGCACGCGCGCCGCGGTCCCCTTTCCGGGACGCGGTTCGGAACAGGATCTCACCAATATCCTTACGCGAAAGCGGGTCAACCGAGGAGAAGGAACATGGCAGTCTATGTCTGGGTAGCCCAAGGACGGGCCGGCGAGATGAAAAAAGGCGAGACGGAGGCCCTCAACGAGGCGGCCGTCCGCACGCAGCTCCGGAGGCAGGGCCTCAAGCCGACGAAAGTGAAGGAGAAGCCCAAGGACCTTCTGGAGATGATCCCGTTCCGGGGGAGCGTCAAGGCCAAGGATGTGGTCATCTTCTCGCGCCAGTTCTCCACGATGATCAGCGCGGGCCTGCCGCTCATCCAGTGCCTCGACATCCTGGCCGGCCAGGAGCAGAACAAGGCCTTTGCCCGGATCATCCGCAACATCAAGGAGGACATCGAGGGCGGTTCCACCCTCACCGACGCCCTGAAGAAGTACCCCAAGGTCTTCGACGACCTGTTCATCAACATGATCGCCGCGGGCGAAGCCGGCGGGATCCTGGACACGATCCTGAACCGCCTGGCCACCTACCTGGAAAAGGCCATGAAGCTCAAGCGGAAGGTCAAGGGCGCCATGACGTACCCCGCCGTCGTCCTGTTCGTTTCGTGCGCCGTCATCACCCTGCTGCTCGTCAAGGTCGTGCCCGTCTTCCAGGGCATCTTCTCGGGGATGGGCCGGGAACTGCCGTTCCTGACGCAGTTCCTCATCGACCTGAGCAACTTCATCACGAACAACGCCCTCTACATCGTCGGCGCGCTGATCGTGGCGATCGTGGCCCTCGTCAAGTTCTACCAGACGGACCGGGGGCGCACCCTGTTCGACCGCATGATCCTCAAGCCCCCCGTGATCGGGCCCCTGATGCGGAAGGTCGCCATCGCGAAGTTCACGCGCACCCTCTCCACCATGATCTCCAGCGGCGTGCCCATCCTCGACGGGCTCGAGATCGTGAGCCGCACGGCCGGCAACAAGATCGTCGAGAAGGCCCTCATGGAGACCCGGAAGAACATCAGCGAGGGCAAGACGATCGCCGAGCCCCTGGCGGCCACGTCCGTCTTCCCGCCCATGGTGGTGCAGATGATCGCCGTCGGCGAGGCGACGGGGTCGCTCGACTCCATGCTCACCAAGATCGCCGACTTCTACGACGACGAGGTGGAGACGGCCGTCAACGCCATGACGTCCATGCTCGAGCCCATTCTGATGGTCTTCCTCGGCGGCGTCGTCGGCGGGATGATCGTGGCGATGTACCTTCCGATCTTCCAGATCGGCTCGATTGTCGGGTAGAGACGGGCAACAGGCTAAAGGCTGAAGGCAGATAACGGACAGAAGAAAAGCCCCGGACTCCGTCAGGATCCGGGGCTTTTTTGGGCGTAAAAAAATGGTCGGGATGGCGCGATTCGAACGCGCGACTCCTGCGTCCCGAACGCAGTGCCCTACCAGGCTGGGCCACATCCCGACGCCGCAACGATATATAATTTGTCTTTAAAAGTCCATCATTTTTTGCTACTAGACTTCTTGGGAACCGATGAAAAGCCTTGCCGAGGCGCGCCCCGGCGGACCTCACCGGATGGAGGGTGGGACCGGTCCCCGGGAAAGGCGCAAGAGAAGAGAGACGACACCGTGATCATCTACGATCTGAGCTGTGAAAAGAAACACAAATTCGAGGGTTGGTTCAAGGACCTGGCCGCCTTCGAGGAGCAGAGGGCCCGGAAGCTGATCACCTGCCCCGTCTGCGGGAGTTCGGACGTGGCGATGCTCCCCGCCTCGATCGCCGTCATGGGCAGGAGCCGCGAGCTCAGGGAGCGCAAGGCGAACCTCGCCGACGTCTCCCCGATGAAGATGCTGGAGATGATCAACGACTTTGTGACGAAAAATTTCGACGACGTGGGCAGCCGCTTCGCCGAGGTGGCCCTGAGGATCCACCGGGGGGAGGAGCAGAAGCGCAACATCCGGGGGGTCACGACGGAAAAGGAGGAGGAGACGCTGCGCGAGGAGGGCGTGGAGTTCATGAAGATCCCCGTGCCCAAGTTCGACAGCTGAGCGCCGAAGGCAAGAAGGCAAGAAGGTAAGAAGGTGAGAGGGTGAGAAGGTAAGAGGCGGAAGGAAGCGCAAGGGTGTTCCGACCTTCTCACCTTCTCAACCTCTTACCTTCGTTTTTTATGAATAGGGGTGACATGAAGGGACGATTCGCAGGGATTCTCGAGACGATCGGCAACACGCCGCTCGTCGAGATCCGCAAGCTCAACCCCAACCCCGACGTCAGGATCTTCGCGAAGCTCGAGAGCTTCAACCCGGGAGGGTCCGTGAAGGACCGGCCGGCCCTGTACATGATCGAGCGGGCCGAGGAGCGGGGCGAGCTGACGCGCGACAAGATCATCCTCGAGGCGACGAGCGGCAACACGGGGATCGGGCTCGCCCTGGTGGCCGCCGCCAAGGGCTACCGGCTGTGCCTCACCCTCTCCGAGTCGGCCAGCGAGGAACGCAAGAAGATCCTCAAGGCCCTCGGCGCGGAGCTCCGCTTCACCCCCGCCGCCCTGGGCACCGACGGCGCCATCGAGGAGGCCTACGAGCTGATGCGCGCCAACCCCGGGAAGTACTTCCTGGTCGATCAATTCAACAACCCCGACAATTTCGCCGCCCACTACCACGGCACGGCCGTGGAGATCTGGGAGCAGACCGAGGGCAAGGTGACGATGCTCGTGGCCGCCCTGGGCACCTCCGGCACGGCCATGGGCTGCGCGATGCGCCTCAAGGAATACAACCCCGCGATCCGGATCGTCGGCGTCGAGCCCTACATGGGCCACAAGATCCAGGGCCTCAAGAACATGAAGGAGTCCTACCGCCCGGGGATCTTCGACCGTGGCCGCCTCGACGAGACGGTGCACATCCTCGACGAGGACGCCTACGAGATGGCCCGCAGGCTGCTGCGCGAGGAGGGGATCTTCGCCGGGATGAGCTGCGGCGCGGCGATGCACGTGGCCGTCGAGAAGGCGAAGGAGCTCGGCGAGGGGCTCATCGTCGTCATCCTGCCCGACAGCGCCGAGCGCTATCTCTCGACGGAGCTCTTCGCCGACAAGGAGAAGTCGACGCTGCGGCTCTACAACGTCCGCACGAAGCAGAAGGAGTTTTTCCAGCCCCTTCGCGCCGACGAGGTCCGGATGACCACCTCCGGGCCCTCGATTCACCTCGTGCCGCACCTCGGCAGCTACCGGCGCTTCGTCGTCTCGGACCTGATCGCCCGGTACCTGGGGTTCAAGGGATACCGGGTCAGGCGCACGACCAACATCGTCGACCTGACGGACAAGACGATCGCCGAGGCGGAGCGGGCGGGCCTCGAGCACGGCGAGTTCACGAAGCGGGCCCTCGGCGAATTCCTCCGGGAGGCCGAAACGCTGCGGATCGGCGGCGACGTCGTCTACCCGAGCGCGCTGGAACACGCGGATTCCATGCCGGCCCTCGTGGAGAAGCTCGTGGAGAAGGGCTACGCCTACGAGAAGCTGCGCTCCGTCTACTTCGACATCTCGAAGCTCGAGGACTACGGCAAGCTCTCCAACGTGGACCTCGCCAAGGTGCAGTCGGGCAGGGCCGCGGATCTCGACGAGTACGAGAAGGACAGCCCCGTCGATTTCACGCTGCTCAAGCGCTCGACGCTGGCGGAGCTCAAGAAGGGGATCTACCTCCGCACCCGCTGGGGCAACGTGCGGCCGAGCTGGCACCTGGCCTGCGCGGCCCTCTCCATGAAAATGCTGGGCGACACCTTCGACATCCATGCCAGCGGCTCCGATATCGTGTTCCCGCACTGCGAGAACGTGCTGGCCATCGGGAAGGCCCTCACGGGCAAGCCCCCGGCCAACTACTGGATCAACACGGATCTCGTGATGGTCGAGGGCAAGAAGATGTCGCGCTCGCTGGGCAACATCCTCACCGTGGCGGACCTCGTCCGCCAGGGCTACCGGGGCAGCGAGATCCGCTACTTCCTGCTGTCGTCGCACTACCGCAAGCCGCTGAACTTCTCGCCCGGCGCGATGGAGACGGCGAAGAACACCGTCGAGAAACTCAACGAGTTCGTGCAGCGCCTCATGCACGGCACGCCGGGCGCGGGGTGCCCCGACACGGACCAGTTCGTCTACGACCTGCGGCACGGGTTTGCCGAGGCGATGGACGACGACCTGAACATCTCCGCGGCGCTGGCCGTCCTGTTCGGCTTCGTCAAGCGGGTGAGCGCGCCGCTGGCCCGCAACGCCTTCAGCCCGAAGGAGCGCGACAGGCTCCTCGAGGCCCTCCGCTCGATCGACGCGGTGCTCGCCGTCATGGACTTCGAGGCGGAGGGGCTGGGGGACGAGGCCCGGCGCCTCATCGAGGAGAGAGAAGGGTTGCGCCGGCGCAAGCAATGGAAAGAGGCCGACGAGATCCGCCTGCGGCTCGCCGCGATGGGGGTGGAGATAAAGGACACGCCCACGGGGACGACGTGGAAGAAAAAATGAGGCGGGCGACCGGGGGCGCATCCCGTCAGGGTACGCGATGACGTCCGGTTGATTCCTTTCCGGGAAGCACCGCAGGCGCTTCAAAAGAAAGCCCGTCTGCGGAGCTCCCCTCCCTGCGCGTCGCTGCGTTGCAGACAGCCGGGTGGAGGAAGAAGGAGCGGGCTGCGGCTGTGCCGCGGCACCGCGAGCATCAAGCTTCAGGCAAAAGGCATCAAAAAAGACGGAAGAAGAACCTGCGTCGAAGGCCGGGCCCCGCCCCGGCTTTTTTCTTGTCAGGGCGGTCCCGATTCATTAGAATGCTTCATGTTGGACAATGGACCGGACAGTTTATGCATTTCGTTTCGAACCGGCGAAGGAGGGCCGAAGGCATGGCAGAGGAGGAAAAGAAACAGGGCGCCGATGCGTGGGATGCCACGCAGTGGCACGTCGTGGAGAAGGGGGAGACGCTGTCGAAGATCTCAAAGAAGTACTACGGCGACCCCAACCTGTACATGAAGATCTTCGAGGCCAACAAGGACGTTCTCAAGAACCCCGATCTGATCAAGATCGGCCAGAAACTGCGCATTCCCTGATGAAAAAGGAGGAACGGAGATGACGGCAAAAAGATTCTGGCTCCCCATTCTGCTCATGGTGTTCGGGCTGTTGGTGGTGTCCTGCGGTTCGGGCAACAAGGAGGCGGCGACAGCGGCGATGAAGGCGGCCGAGGAGTCCTGGAACGCGGCCAAGGGCGAAGTGGTAAAGTACATCCCCGACCAGGCCAAGGGGGTGGAAGATGCGATCAAGGCCGCCAAGGAGAACTTTGACAAGGGCAACTTCGATGCGGCCCTTGCCTCCGCCAAGGCGATTCCCGACAAGGTCAAGCAACTCGCGGCCGCCGCGGCGGCAAAAAAGGCGGAGCTGGCGAAGAGCTGGGAAGAGATGAGCGGCGGGCTGCCCAAGATGCTCGAGGCGATCAAGAGCCGGCTGGACATTCTCTCGCAGAGCAAGAAACTGCCCGCGAATCTCGACAAGGCGAAGTTGGAGGGCGCCAAGGGGGGATACGAGGAGGCAGCCAAGATGTGGGAGGATGCGAAGGCCGCCTTTGCGGGCGGTAACGCAGCCGACGCGCTGGCCAAGGGGAAGACCGTGAAGGAGAAGGCAGTGGCCGTGATGACGGCCCTCGGCATGCAGGTCCCGGCGGCGGCGGCGCCTGCACCCGTTCCGGCCCCGCCGACAGCCCCGACTCCCAAAGGGTAAGGCGGGACAGTCTCCACAGGCCCATGGATCGGGGACGTTGGTAACTAATTAGACAAACTCTCTGGACCTCTTTCCAGTTTGTCTAATTAGTTACCAACGTCCCCTTTTTTAGCGGCTTTTCGTCACGCCGATGCGTGCGCAGTACGGGAAGACGGGGCAGCGGCTGCAGAAGGGCGACACCGGCCTGCAGATGTTCTGGCCGTGCATGACGAGCAGCGTGTTGATGCGGATCCAGTGCCTCCTGGGCAGCTTGGCCCGCAGGGCCTGTTCCGTCTCGCGGGGGGTCTTCGTCTTCACGTAGCCCCAGCGGTTTGTGATGCGGTGGACGTGGGTGTCCACGCAGATGCCGGCCTTGCTGTGGGCGAGCGTCACGACGAGGTTCGCCGTCTTTCGACCGACCCCGGGCAGCGTGAGAAGGGCCTCGATCGAGTCGGGAACGCGGGAGCCGAACCGCTCGACGATCTCCCTCGACGCCTTTCGGATGGCCTTCGCCTTCGTGCGGTAGAAGCCCGCGGGGAAGATGGCCTTCTCGATCTCTTCCTCGGGGAGCGCGGACATCGCGGAGGGGGAGGCGGCCAGGGCGAAGAGCCGCTCCGCCGCGGGGCCCGTGACCTCGTCCTTCGTCCGCGCGCTGATGATCGTGGAGACGAGGATCCTGAAGGGGTCGACGACGTCCTCCTCGGCCATGGCCGACACCGGCGGCAGGCCGAACGGCTCGAGTTCCCGCTCGAGCAGACGCATGACGGCGTGGATGTCTTTGTCTTTCATAGGCAACAGGCATTAGGCACCAGGCATCGGAAAAAAAAGGGGCACCAGGCATTCGTCTTTCCTGACGCCTGATGCCCGATGCCTGAAGCCTGTATTCAGTTGTAGCCTTCCTCGTGGGCAAGCATGTCCAAATGGAGAGTGGCCACGTCCTCCACGTCCAGGATGGCCTCCTCGCCGGCGTTGCGGAAATCGAGGGTCTTGATGTAGTGCTTGCAGACGTCGCAGACGTCGACGCGGTACCGCTCGTCGCCCTCGACGGTGAAGTACGAAAGCGACTGCTGTTCTTCGTTCCCGCAGAAGGGGCATTTCACGCGCCGGAACCGCCACTCGAAGCCGCACTGGCTGCAGAACAGGTGCCGCTTGCCCTCCTTGTCCACGAGGTGACCGATCTTGGGCATCCTCCCGCAGACGGGGCAGTACCCCTCGTTCCACCCCATCCGGGTGATCGTCGCCCCGTAGAGGTCGGTGACGAATTCCAGCGACGGGCGCAGGCTCTCCTCGACGAAGAACTTCAGCAGATCGATGGTGTCGTCGTCCGTGTCCTCCGCCTTGGCTTCCTCGCCCTCGGAGGTGAAGGAATCGTAGACCATCGCCTCGTAGTCGAGCGTTCCGTCCTCGAGATCCTTCAGGATCTGTTCCGTCTCGACGGGATTGCGCCTCTTGCCGATCTCGAGCAGAGCGAGAAAGAACTTCTTCGGCTCCCGGAGGTCGAGCTTGGCGGAGGAGAAATCGACCAGGGGAAGCCCTCCCTGGAGCTTGGCCGCGATGTGCCCCTCGTCGACGGGAAAGATGCTCTTCGTGATCCTCTTGCGGTGCTCCTCGCGGAGGATGAGGATCTCCCCGAGGATGTCCAGCAGCTCGCTGTACTGGGGGTTCGTCGTCTTGTGGCGCTCGATGACTTGAAGCGTCTCCTGTAATCCCTTGGCCATTCTCTTCATCTACCTCCTGAAAACGGGCTTAAGGCTGAAGGCTCGATGCGTGAGGGGGAAATCCCCATGGCTCGAGAAACCTTCATCGATAAGCCGGTAACCGCGTCGGCCCGGGGTTGAAGAAAAAGACAGAATGCCGCCCTTCCACGACGCATCCCGGCCGGCCCCTGCCGAACCCGGTGCTCTATATCGCCTTTCCCGTGCGGACGCAAGGGAATCTTTTCTACTGGGGACGAACCAGAAACCCCTTTAGATACAGGGACATGGGGACGTTCAGGATCTGGGGGTGATCCCGGTCCTGGAAGAGATGCTCCAGGACCTCGATGCGGCACCCCCGGTCCGCGGCCGCCTCGAGGAGAGCCGACCGCAGGTCCTCCTGCGAGACGTGATGGGAACAGGAGAAGACGGCCAGCAACCCGCCGGGCCGAAGGATCCGCAGGCTCTGCCCGATGAGATGCCGCATCCCCTTTCGGGCCCCCGCCGCGCTCCGCTTCGCCCTGGCGAAGGGCGGGGGGTCGAGGATGACCAGGTCATAGCGGTCCTTGGCGGCCGGGGCCTCCGTCAGGAAATCAAAGGCGTCGGCCCTCAGCGTTTGCGCCTCAACGCCGTTTGCGGCCAGATTCTCCCGGGCCATTTCCAGGGCCTCCCGGGAGGCGTCGACGAGCTTCACGCGTCGCGCCCCCCGCAGGGCCGCATGGATGCCGAAAGCCCCCGTGTTGGCAAAGACATCGAGAACCTCGAAGCCCTCCTGCACGTAAGAGGCGACGACCTCCCGGTTGCGTCGCTGGTCGAGAAAAAAGCCGGTCTTCTGGCTCTCCCGCAGGTTGACGAGAAACCTCGCTCCGCTTTCCCGGATCTCGATCCTCCCCGGAATCCCGCCCTGGAGAACCCGGTGCTCGGTTGCGAGCCCCTCGCGGCGGCGCGTCGCCGCGTCGGACTTCTCGTAGATCCCCTTCGGCTGCCTCGTCTCCACCAGCTCGGGCAGGATAAGATCCCGCAGCCTTTCCATCCCTAGGGTGTTGATCTGCACGGCGAGGCAGCCGGCGTACTCGTCGACGACGAGTCCCGGCAGCTCGTCGGCCTCGGCGTGGACGAGGCGGCAGGCGTCGGTTTTCCCCCGCAGCGGCTCGCGCTTGCGGAAGGCCGCCAGGAGCCGGTTCCGAAAGAAGTCCCGGTTGATCTCGGCCCGGGAAAACGATAGAATGCGCACGCTGATCTCGCTGGCGGGGTTGAAGGTGCCGATCCCCAGGAATTCCCCGCCCGGGGCCTGGACGGCGACGAGATCCCCCGGAGCGCCCTCCGCCTGCAGGATGTCCGTCCGGTACACCCAGGGGTGAAAGGCCCGCAGCCGCTCGGCCGCGGCCCGCTTGACGGTGATCGCTGTCATGGCCCTGATCCTTACCGGTTTTGACATTCAAACGCAAGGCTTAACCCATGATCCGTTCCTGCAGCCGGCGCGATTTCCCCGCGATGCTCGAGATCGTCAACGACGCCGCACAGGCGTACCGGGGGCATCCCGGCGGACTGCCGGGCGGAGCCCTACATGCCGGAAGAGGAACTGCTTCACGAGATCGAAGCCGGGGTGCGGTTCTGGGGGGCCGAGAACGGGGGGCGGCTCGTCGCGGTGATGGGAATCCAGCACGTCGGCCACGTGAGCCTCGTCCGTCAGGCCTACGTGCGAACGGCAGACCGCCGGCAGGGCTTCGGGTCGAGACTCCTTGAGGCCCTGCGCATGCAGGCGTCGAAGCCGCTGCCGGTCGGCACCTGGGCCGCCGCCTCCTGGGCGATCCGGTTCTACGAGAGGCACGGGTTCCGCCTCGTCATCCCCGAAGAGAAGGAGCGGCTGCTGAGGACATACTGGACCATCAGCGACCGGCAGATCGAGACGTCGGTGGTGTTGGCCGATGCAGAATGGTTTACACGCCAGGCTAAAGGCTAAAGGCGGGAATCCCCTGCCCTTGGCCATTCGCCCTGAGCCAGAAGGAGAAAGCCCATGTCATTACTTTCCGTTGAGGATACCGTCCTGTTCGTCATCGATATGCAGGGCAACCTGTACGAATCCATGCAGGACAAGCAATTCCTGCTGGAAAACGTCCGAAAGCTCGTCCGGGGCATGCAGGTCTTCGGCATTCCCGTCATCGTCACCGAGCAGATCCCGGAGAAGCTCGGGCCCACGATCGAGCCGGTTGCGTCTCTGCTGCCCGACGCCCCGCGCATCCCGAAGGCCGACTTCAGCTGCTGCGGGGACGAAAAGATCATGAAGGCCCTCAAGGCCGCCGAGCGGCGGCAGGTTCTCCTGAGCGGCATCGAGACGCACGTCTGCGTCTACCAGACGGCCATCGACCTGCTGGGGTTCGGCTACGACGTGCACCTCGTCGCCGACGCCGTCTCCTCCAGAACGGTCCTTAACCGCGAGATCGGGATCGGGCGGATGCGCGACGAGGGGGTGCACCTCGCGAGCACCGAGACGGTGCTCTTCGAGCTGATCCGTTCGGCCGACGACCCCAAGTTCAGGGAGATCTTCAAGATTGTGAAATAGCGGCGTAAGGCTCGGGGCGGGAGGCACGGGCAGCGATGCAGGAAGAAGTGCCGCCCGAGACGGAAGGGATGCAGTCACATTCCATTCCTGAGCATCGCCCGAATCAGGATAAACGGGGGCCCGCTTCCTTCGAAACGGGCCCCCTCTTTAATTCTCAACCTCTTATCTTCTCAACTTCTATCTTTTTAGTGGTGCCCCCCCGCCGCAGGCTTCTTCTCCTCGCCGTAGACGACGAGGGTGCCGTGCTCCTCCATCTCGCGGAGCCACTTGGGGTGCTGCTTCATGGCCCAGCCCCGGGTCACCCAGCCGGTGATCATGGCCTGGAAGGAGCCCGGGTTGCCGATCGTTCCCAGGTAGACGTGGACGAAGAAGAAGGCAAACAGCGTCACGAACCCCAGGGCGTGCAGCGGGTACATCCAGCGGGTGAGCGCCATGGGCAGGATCTGGAACATCATCAGAAGCCCCGTCACCACCATCAGGGGCCCGCAGAGGGCCACGGCGATGAAGAACATCTTCTGTCCCGGGTTGTACTTGCCGCTCTCGGGCGGGTGCTCCACGTGCCAGAGGTAGCCCCCGGCGCACTTGACCCACTCGAGATCCTCGGGCATCTCGATGACCCCCGCCTCCTTCCACCACATGGAGATGGCGAAGATCAGCGAGAATCCGAACACCAGACCCGTGAGGTTGTGGATGTATTTCAGATTTTTCATCCCTCCCACGATCGTCCCGATGATGTTCAGCGACTTGAACATCATCCCCAGCCCCGTGAGGAAGAGGATGATGCAGGAGATCGCCATCACCCAGTGGACGATCCGCTCAAAGGCATCCGTTGCTTGAATCATTCCGGGTTTCATGGTCACTCACCCCCTTCCTTCTTGCCTGCCTCGGCATCGTCGTAGGGCAGCTTGGGCCCCTTGATCAGGTAGTGCAAAAACGAGCCCGCCAGGATGCCCCCCGCCGCCAGCAGGGAGACGGGCTTCAGGAAGCCCCTCCACAGCGTGACGCTCCAGGGAACGCTCGGGTCGAGGTGGATTCCCGCGTAGGTGGCGGGCTTCTCGGAGAGCACGTACGCCATGTGCGTCCCGCTGACGTACTGCGGGCCGTAGACGGTGCCGCCCACTTCCTTCGCCCGGGCCTCCGCCTTCTTGAGCTGGGCCTCCTTGTCGCCCCAGGACAGCGCCCCCGTGGGGCAGGCCTTCACGCAGGCGGGGCTCATGTTGTTGGCCAGGCGGCTTTCGCACATGTCGCACTTGTAGACCTTGTCGGTCCCCGCGTCGTACTTGGGGACCTCGAAGGGGCAGGCCGCCACACAGTTCTTGCAGCCGATGCAGAGGTCGTGGTTGAGGCCCACCGTCCCGAACTCCTTGTTGTAGTACAGGGCGCCCGAGGGGCAGACCGTGACGCAGGCCGCCTCGGTGCAGTGCATGCAGGCCTCCTTGCGGAAGAGCCACTTCACGCCGCCCTTGGCGTCCTTGACGTCCTGGAAATGGATGATCATGTAGTTGTTGGGCTGAAGGGTCGGGGGGTTCTGGTAGGAGCCCCACTGCTTGGTTTGCCCGGCCTTCAGCGCGTTCCACTGCTTGCAGGCCAGCTGGCAGCCCCGGCAGCCCGTGCACTTCGAGTCGTCGTAGAGTTTGATCTTCTCGGCCATCTCACTTCACCCCCTTCTTTACGACGTTCGCCATGAAGGCCTTGCTCTCGGGGATCATGGTGTTGGGGTCCCCCGCGTAGGGGGTCAGCAGGTTGGCCGAATCCCCGGTGGTGAAGATCTCCGGCTTCTTGTCGTTTGCGTTGTACTTGCGATCCGCCGTCGTGGTCCAGCCGTAGTGCCAGGGCACGCCGATCATGTGGACCGTGTTGCCGTCGATCACGAAGGGCTTCATGCGCGGCGTCACGATGGCCACGGCGTCCACCTCCCCGCGGGCGGTCTTGACGGTGACGAGCTCGCCGTTGGTGAACCCTCTTTCCTTGGCCAGTTCCTCGCTGATCTCGACGAACATGCCCGGCTGCATCTCCACGAGCCAGGGCACCCAGCGGGTCTGCAGGCCCGTCTGCCAGTGCTCGGTGACGCGGTAGGTGCTGCAGATAAAGGGGAACCGCGGGTCGCAGGAGGCGATCGTGTCGACGTCCGTGCCCGTGCCCACGTCTTTCTTTTCGAAGCGCTTGGCCACGGGGTTGTTGTACTGCGGCGACAGGAGGTTTTTCTCTACCGGGCACTCCATGGGTTCGTAGTGCTCGGGGAAGGGCCCGTCGGCCAGCCCCGGCCCGTAGAGGGAGGCCACGCCGTCGGGCTTCATGATGAAGGGCCCGCGGCCGCTGCCGGGGTCGCCCACACCGTCGGGCACGTCTCCGACCCACTTCGTACCGTCCCACTTGATGACGGCCCGCGCGGGGTTCCAGGGCTTGCCCGTGTCGGGGTGGACCGAGGCGCCGTTGTAGATGATCCGGCGGTTGACGGGCCAGCTCCAGGCCCACTGGGGGTAGAGCCCGAGGCCCGTGGGGTCGGCCTTGCCCCGCCGCTGGGACATGTTGCCCGCGTCGGTGTAGGAGCCGCAGTAGACCCAGTTGCCCGAGGAGGTGGAGCCGTCGTCCTGCAGGAAGGCGAAGCTCGGGACCTGCTGGCCTTTCTTGAACTGCATCTTTTCCTTGGTGGCCGGGTTCTCGACGACCTTGTCGGCCAGGAAGGTGCCGTTGATCTCCTTGGCGATGGCGTGGACGTCGAGGTGGTAGTGGCCGTTGGGGAGGAACTTGCCGTAGTTCCAGGTGAGCTTCGTGACGGCCTCCTTGTTGGGGCCGCCCTCCTTTTCATAGAGGGCCTTCACCCTGAAGTAGATCTCGCTCATGATGTCGCCGTCGGGCATCGACTGCCCCACGGGTTTCACGGCCTCGTAGCGCCACTGCATCCAGCGGCCGCTGTTGGAGATGCTGCCCTCCTTCTCGACGGAGGAGGCGCAGGGCAGCATGAAGACCTCGGTCTTGATCTTCGTCGGGTCGAAGCCGGGGCCTCTCCAGAAGGAGCCCGTCTCGTTGTCGTAGAGGTTGACGTTGACCATCCAGTCGAGCTGCGTCAGGGCCTGGCGCACCTTGTTGGACGAGGCGCCGGAGGCCGCGGGGTTCATGCCCCAGGCGAAAAAGCCCGTGAACTTCCCCTTGTACATCTGGTCGAAGAGGGTGAGCCACGAATAGTCCACACCGTCATCGAGCTTCGGCAACAGCGAGTAGGCCTCCTCGAGGGTGGCGTTCATGCCGTACATGGAGCGCAGGAAGCTCGCGATGTACTTGGGCGTATTTTTCGGCCAGTTGAGGGCCTTCGCTTCCTTGGTCTGGGGGGTCCTCGCCTCCATGAAGCTCTTCAGGGTGGGGTGGGAGCCCCGGGGGGTGCCGATGTAGCCGGGCCAGATGTGGAACAGAAGCCCCTGGTCCGTCGAGCCCTGGACGTTGGACTCGCCGCGAAGGGCCTGGACGCCGCCGCCGGGGATGCCCATGTTGCCCAGCAGCAGCTGGATGATGCACATGGTCCGGATGTTCTGGACGCCCACGGTGTGCTGCGTCCAGCCCATGGCGTAGAGGATGTTGCCCGCCTTCGTGGGGCCCGTCGTGGAGCAGTAGGCCTTGTAGACTTCCAGGAGCTTGTCCTTCGGCGTGCCCGTGATCCGGACGACGAGGTCCGGGTTGTAGCGGCTGTAGTGTTTTTTCAAGAGTTGAAAGACGCAGCGGGGGTCCGTCATCGAGGGGTCCTTCCTGATGACGCCCGCGGCGTCGGTCTGGTAGCTCCAGGTCGACTTGTCGTACTTGCCGTTCGAGAATCCCGAGAAGACGCCCTTGTTGTCGCCGGGCAGCTTGAAGTCGGGGTTCACGAGGAAGGTGGCGTTGGTGTATCTCTTGACGTACTCCTCGAAGTAGAGCTTGTTGTCGAAGATGTACTTGATCATGCCGCCTAGGAAGGCGATGTCCGTCCCCGAGCGTAGCGGGGCGTAGAGGTGCGCCTTGGCGGCCGACTGGGTGAAGCGGGGGTCGACACAGACGAGCTTTCCGCCCCTCTCCAGGGCCTTGTTGATCCACTTGAAGGAAATGGGATGGTTGGCTGCGGGGTTGGCCCCCATGATGAGAGTCACATCACTCCACTGGAAGTCAATGTAGTGATTCGTCATTGCGCCGCGTCCGAACGACTCTGCCAGAGCCGGTACCGTGGCGCTGTGTCAGATCCGGGCCTGGTGTTCGATGTACACCAGACCCAACCCCCTCAGGAATTTCTGGTAGAGCCAGCACTCCTCGTTGTCCATGGCGGCCGAACCGACGGAGGCGATGCCCTCGGTGCGGTTGACCAACTCGCCCTTGGCGTTGCGGGCCTTGAAGCTCTTGTCGCGGCTGGTCTTGATGTTGCGGGCGATCTTGTCCAGGGCCTCTTCCCAGCTGATTTCCTTCCATTCCGTCGCGAAGGGCGCCCGGTAGAGGGGCTTGTCGAGCCGGTTCTTGTTGTTGGCCATCTGGTAGATGGAGCCGCCCTTGGGGCAGAGCGTGCCCTGGTTGATGGGGTTGTCGGGGTCCCCCTCGGTGTTGATGACCTTGCCGTCGCGCACGGACACGATGATGCCGCATCCCACGGAGCAGTAAGGGCACACGGTCAGGGATTCTTTGGTGAAGCGTGTCTTGAGCTCCTTGGCGTGCGCCCTGGCCGGGCTCAGGCTGACGCCGAGCCCGCCGGCGGCCAGTGTCGCGCCGGAGAGCTTGAGGAAACCTCTTCTGCTGACATCCATAAAAACCCTCTCTCCTTTCAAAGAATGTCGCGGGAATCTCCCTTCCCCGGGTCTCCTTTCCGAGCGCGGGAGGCAGGGCCGTTTCCAGCCATACCCATCGTCCGCCCGTCATGGAGGTCTCTCTGTAGAGCGGGCGGATCGGAGACGTCATTTTCCGGCGGGACCGTCACCGGGGGTGACAATCCGTCTGCTCCTCGGGTAGAAAAAAAGACGGATCAGGTCATCGGAGCGCCTGAAAACGGCGTATCCCTATAATCGAAAAAGGGGTGAAAAGTCAAGGACTTTATTGAAAGAGGCGGGGTCCCGGCGGGCGTTCCGGGGGCCACTGAAAAAGGGTTTTCAAATCAACAGGTTCAGCGGCCCCGGACAGCGGTTCATTTCAGCTTTTCAAGCTCCCGGACGAGCGCCTCGAGCGGCGGGCGCTTGTTGATGTCGTGGACGTCGATATAGCGGATCAGGCCCTTCTTGTCGATGACGAAGAGGGCCCGCTCGGAGGTGCCGTCCGTGCGGAGCACGCCGTAGGTCTCGGCGACCTTCCCGTGGGGGTAGAAGTCCGAAAGCACGGGGAACCAGA
>JAGPKU010000115.1 GCA_018053845.1 Syntrophobacterales bacterium | reverse complement strand
ACCCGAACCCCAACCCCGACATCAGCGCCGACGCCAGCCTGGCCCTCACGGCGGAACTCGCGGGCCACTCCTACGGCCGGATGGGCAGCCGCATCGTGCAGATCGCCGCGCAGCGGCACCCGAAGTTTCGCAGCCGATAAAAAAAGGGGCGGAAACGCGGCACCGCCGCAGTCCGCCCCTGCTTCCCGCCTACCCGGTCCGAGAGGCCGGGACCTTCAGATCGCCTCGATCGTGGAGGGCGGCTTCGTCGCCAGGTTGTAGGTCACGCTCACGACCCCGGGTACGCTGTCGAGGATCCTTCCGGCAATCCGTTCGAGTTTCGGCCAGGGAAGCCTTGTCGGGCTGGCCTTCCTGGCATCGATGCTGTCCCAGCACCGCACTTCGATCTGCAGGCCGAAGTCCCTTTTCCCTGCGCGCATGCCCGTGACACGGTCCTCGTGCAGAATCGCCATGTACTGGAAGGCCTTCGTCTTCTCGAGTTCCTCCTCGACGATCACCGTCGCCTTCCGGACCAGCGCGATCTTCATGGGCGTCACCTCGCCGATGACGCGCGCCGCCAGGGCCGGGCCCGGGAAGGGGATCCGGTCGAAGAGCGACTTCTGGAGTCCCAGGGCCATGCCGACCTTGCGCACGCCGTCCTTGCGCAGTTCGATGAGGGGCTCGCTGATCCTGTAGCCGAAGGCTTTCTTCGGGTCGATGCCGATCTGCTCGAAGACGTTGTGCTGGCGCTTGATCCCCGCGGCCGTCTCCTCGATGTCGGTGAGGATCGTCCCCTGCAGAAGGACCGTGGCCTTGCTCTTCAGCACGAGATCCCGGAACACCTTCTTGTAGAACGTCTGCGTGATCGCCTCCCGCTTCATCTCGGGGTCCGTGATGCCCCTCATGGCGCTGAAGAACGCCTGGCGTGCGTCAACGATCGTCACGGGGATGCCGAGCTCCGCGAACAGGGCTTTCACCCGCTTGGGCTCCCCTTCCCGCATGATGCCGTTGTCGATGAAGTAGGTCTTGAGCTTCCGGCCCAGCGCCTTGTGGGCCAAAGCCGTCACGACCGACGAGTCCACGCCGCCTGACAGGGCGCTGATGGCGATCCCGTCGCCCGCGATCTCCCGGATCTCCCGGACCTTCTCGTCGATGAATTTTTTCGGGTTCAGATTCTTTGCCTTGATCTCCCTGTACTTCATGCCCCCCTCCTCGGTTGATGTTCCCGCCGCCGGCCTGGAGCCGTTTGCGAGGTAGCGGTTTTGTAACACACCCTCCCCGCATCTTCCAGCGTTTTGATGCGGCTGCTCGGATCACGGCGCCGACCGCCGGCGGTCTTCACACCCGCGAATCACCGCTTCCACGTAGAGGTTCTCGTAACGTTCCGCCGCGGCCTCCCAGGTGAATCGTTTCGCCATGGCCCTCTTCACGAGCGCGCGCACGGCCTCCGGACGGTTGGTAAACGTGTGCGCCGCCCAGCCGATCGTGTCGGAAAGGGCCCGGGCCGTTGCATCGTAGAACCTGAACCCCGTGCCCTCGAGGGTGGCCTCATCGAAATTCTCCACCGTGTCGTTCAGGCCGCCCGTGGCGCGCACGACAGGCAGGGTTCCGTACCGCATGGCGTACATCTGGGTCAGTCCGCAGGGCTCGAAACGTGACGGCATGACGAAAAAGTCGGCCCCCGCCATGATCTTGTGGGCCAGCCCGTTGTCGAAGCCGAACCGGCAGCTGAGTTTTGCGGGGTGAGTTTGCGCCATCCTGCCGAAATACGGATGGGCCCACGGCTCCCCCGAGCCCAGAAGGGCAACCTGCACGTCCAGCCCGAGAATGCTCTCCATGGCCTCGGCCAGCAGATCGATCCCCTTCTGCTTCACGAGCCGCGAGACAAACCCGAAGAGCGGAACACCCGCTTTGACCGGCAACCCGAGCGACCGCTGCAAATCGCCCTTGCAGAGGGCCTTGCCCCGAAGATCTCCGGCGGAGAAGGCCGATGCGATGAGCGGGTCCGTCTCGGGGTTCCACTCGTCGTAGTCGGCGCCGTTGAGGATGCCGGACAGGTCCGCGGCGCGTTCCGCCAAGACGCCCTCGATCCCGTATGCGAATTCGGGACTGCGGATCTCCCGGGCGTAGGTCGGGCTCACGGTGTTGATCAGCGTGGCGTGGGCGATCCCTCCCTTCAGCAGGTTCACCCGGTCGAAAAACTCCAGGTCCCGGAAATGGAAGTGCTCCCACCCGACGTCGAGGACCTCCATCAGTCCCTTGTCGAAGACGCCCTGCTGAAGCATGTTGTGGATGGTCAGGAGACTGGCGGGGCTCCGCCCGCCGTGCCCCGTCCGGTAGAGGGTGTCGAGAAAGACCGGGACGGCCGCCGCGTGCCAGTCGTGGACGTGGACGACATCGGGCTCCAGGCCGAGCGCCGCGCTCAGTTCCAGGGCCGCGCGGGAGAGAAGAATGAACCGGCGCCCGTTGTCCGTGTACCCCTCACCGTCGTGGCCGTAAAGGCCGCGCCGGGCGTAGTAGGGATCGTACCGGACGAAATAGGCGGTGACCCCCGAACCGGGCACCTGTTCCTCCAGCACCTCGACGGGGAGCCGGCCCAGAACGCCCATGGGCACGTCCATCGAGAGGCGGTAACGCAGATCATACAGGTCCGCGTCGATGGCGGCATAGCAGGGCAGGACCGCCCGGACATCGTGTCCGAGCCGGGCCAGCGCCCGGGAAAGCCCGAGGAGAGCGTCGCCCAGCCCCCCCTCCTTGGCGAAGGGAGCCATCTCCGCGGAAACCATGAGGACCCTCATCGCCTTGCCGTCCATGCTTCCCTCCTCACATCGCAGCCAGCACCGCCCGGGCGATGGCGAAGTAGATCACGAGACCCATGATGTCCATCACCGACGCGATCAGGGGGTTGCTCGCCACGGCGGGGTCGACGCGCAGCCGCTGCAGGATCACGGGCAGGATCACGCCCAGGACGCTGGATGCCACGACGATGGCGATCATGGCCAGGGACACGATCAGGGCGATGCGGAAATCGCCCTTGAAGAACCCGAGTACCCAGCTCGCCGCGCCCATGGTGACCCCGAGGAGGACCCCGATCCCGACCTCGCGCACCAGCGCCCCGACCCACTGGCCCTCGCGGATGTCCCCCGTGGCCATCGCACGGATCATGAGCGTCGCCGACTGGTTTCCCGTGTTGCCGCCCGTGCCGATCAGCAGCGGGATGAAGAAGGCCAGGGCGATGGCCGAGCCGAGCGTGTCGGCCTGAGCCGAGAGGATCCCCGTCGTCACGACGCTGATGCCGAGCAGGGAGCCCAGCCAGGTCACGCGCTTCGCGTAGAGCGACAGCATCGACGACTCGCGGTAGCTCGCCTTCAGGGGATGCACGGCGGCCGACTTCTGGAAGTCCTCCGTCGCTTCCTCCTCGGCGACGTCGATGAGGTCGTCGACGGTCACGATGCCCAGCAGGATTCCGTTGGCGTCCACCACGGGCAGCACGGTGATGTCGTAGCGCGAGATGAGCTGCACCGCCTTCTCGCGGTCCTCGAAAGCGGAAATGGAGATCACCGACTCCTCCATGACGTCGGCGACCCGTTCGGTCGGCTTCGCGAGGATGAGCCGCCGCAGACCGAGAACGCCGATCAGTTTCCAGCGGGCGTCTGTGACATAGACGACGTGGATCGTCTCGCTGTCCTTCCCCTTGAGACGCACGTGCGCCAGGGCCTCGTCGACCGTCCACTCGGGCCGCACGGCCACGTAGTCGGGCGTCATGAGCCGGCCCACGCTCTCCCCGGGGTACCCGAGGATCTGCAGCGTCTCCCTGCGGTCCTCGGGCGTGAGCAAGTTGAGCAGCTTCTGGATCGCCTGGCCGGGCAGCGCCTGCAGGAACTCCGCCCGGTCGTCGGGGCTCAGGCCGGCGAGGATCGCCCGGGTCTCCTCCGCCGTGAGGGCCTGGAGAAGGTTCTTCTGCGTCCGGTCGGGAAGGTAGGAAAAGACCTCCGGGAGCATCTCCCGCGGCAGCAGCCGCAGCAGGACGATGCGGTCCCGCTCGCCCAGCCGCTCGAGGGTGTCGGAGATGTCCGGCTCGGGGATCTCCTCGAGCAGACCGCGCAGCTCGGCCCATCGTTGCCGGGCAAGGAGTTCCTCGATTTCCGGCTTCAGCAGCTCGAACGTCTTCGACATGGGATTGACGCCTCTGCACGTTGGGATTGGAGTCCGATCGCCGGCCCGACAGGAACGGCTCTCACGCCCGCGGCCCCCCCTGCACCCTCCTCGCCAGCGCCTCGATGCGCTCTTCCAGCGGCGGGTGGGTCATGAAGAGCCTCCGGATCCCGGAGCCGGGGGACCCCGAGATCCCGAAGGCCGCCATCTGGTCGGGCAGGTGGGGCTGCTGCACCGTCTTCTGCAGGCGCTTCAGGGCGGCGATCATCTTGTCGCCGCCCTCGAGGTCGGCGCTGCCCGCGTCGGCGCGGAACTCCCGCTGCCGGCTGAACCACATGACCACGACGCTGGCCAGGATCCCGAAAACCAGCTGGGCGACGATCGTGGTGACGAAGAAGGCAGGCCCGTGGCCCCTTTCGGTCTTGAAAACCACCCGGTCGACGAAATGCCCCACGACGCGTGAGAAGAACATGACGAAGGTATTGACGACGCCCTGGATCAGGGCGAGGGTGACCATGTCCCCGTTGGCCACGTGGCTGACCTCGTGGCCCAGGACGGCCTCCACCTCGCCGCGGCTCATCGAGCGCAGCAGCCCCGTGCTGACGGCGACCAGCGCGCTGTTGCGGCGCATGCCTGTGGCGAAGGCGTTCGGGTCGGGCGAGTCGTATACGGCCACGTCGGGCATCCCGATCCCCGCCGCCGTTGCCTGGCGCTTCACGGTGTTCACCAGCCAGGCCTCGGTCTCATTGGCCGGCTGCGTGATGACGCGGGCGCCCGTCATGCGCAGGGCGGTCCATTTCGACAGGGCCAGGGACACGAAGGCCCCCCCGAACCCGAAGACGGCGGCGAAGACGAGCAGGTTCGTCATCTCGAGGGCGATGCCCTGCTCGTCGAGGATGCGGTCGACTCCGAGCAGGCGAAGCACGATGCTCAGGATCAGGATGACGGCCAGGTTGGTGACGATGAAGAGCACGA
>JAGPKU010000114.1 GCA_018053845.1 Syntrophobacterales bacterium | reverse complement strand
GTCCTGGAGCTGGCCGGCAAGCGGGTGCAACTTCGCAAGGCCGCTTCCACCCACGGCGGGGAGTGGCAGGGCCCATGCCCGGGCTGCGGCGGGAAGGACCGCTTTCACGTCTGGCCGAACCAGCGCGAGGGCGGAAGCTACTGGTGCCGGCCCGGGAAGGGCTGCGGGAAGTACGGCGACAACATCCAGTTTCTGATCGATTTCGAGGGAATGACCTTCCGGCAGGCCTGCAACGAGCTCCGGATCAATGTGCCCGAGCGGCCGGCCGGGTGGCGTCCGGACGTGCCGAGGCCGAAGCCGGCGTTCAACCCGGAGACATCCGCGGCCCCCGGCGAGATCTGGCAGGAGCGCGCCGAGACATTCATTGCCTGGGCCCAGGGGCATCTCGAGAAGAACGCCGAGGCCCTCGCCTGGCTGGCGGCCCGTGGCATCGACGCCGGCACCGCGGCCGACTACCGCCTCGGGTGGAACCCCGGCGAGGACGGCAGGGACATCTACCGGGCCCGCAGCGCTTGGGGCCTTGCAGAGGAGCGCCGCGACGACGGCAAGCCAAAGGCGCTCTGGATCCCCGTGGGGCTTGTAATCCCCTACATCCGCGACGGGGTCATCCATCGAATACGGATCCGCCGCCCCGAGGCCGATCGCCGGTATATCGTCCTGCCGGGATCCTCGAAGTCCGTCATGCTTCTGGGCAGGGATCGCCGCGCATTCGTCGTTGTCGAAAGCGAGCTGGATGCCATTGCCGTGATGGCCAACAACCGGCTCGCCGGCGCCGTGGGGCTGGGTTCGGTCTCTGCCAAGCCGGACGCCGAGGCCGTCGAGGTCCTCCGCGGGGCCCTGCAGATCCTCGTTTCGATCGATTACGACGATCCGGGTGCGAAGGCCACAGCTTGGTGGAAGGAACACTTCGGCCGCTGCGACCGCTGGCCCGTGCCCCAGGGGAAGGACCCCGGCGAGGCGTTCGCGATGGGGACGGACCTTGACCGGTGGATTCGGGCAGGGCTGCCGCCGGCGCTGACCATCGAGGAACCAGCCGCGAAGAAAGCCGCGGCGCCCGAGAGGAAAGGGACCGCCGGAGAGACAAGTCCGACATCCGGCGGGATCCTCTCGGCCCAGCTTCCGGCGGCGGTGATGGAGCTGCGCGAGCTGCTGCGCAAGAACCCGGGCGTGCGCATCATCAACACGCCGGAGCGATTCGCCGTCCTGCGGGACGGCAAGTACGTCGGCGGGCGGATCAACCACCTGGTCTTTCAGGACCCGCAGGTGCGGGACTACATCCTGGGGCACCCGGCCGGCGAGATCAGCTGGGAGAACCTGATCCCATGACGGACAATACGCAAGAGTCCCCGGAGAGATGTTTCGACAACGTCGACGAGGTGATCGAATATCTCGCCGCCTGCGGCTGGGTTGCAAGGAAGTCGACGGTTTACCGGCACCGCAAGGAGGGAAAGTTCTTTCCGAAGGAGAACGGGAAATATCGCCAGAAGGACATTGACCGATATGCGAGGAGTTTTCTCAGGGAAGCCGAGACGGGGCAGAAGATCAAGGTCCTCGAGGACCAGCTCCAGCGCAAGAAGCTCGAGCAGGAGTTGAAGAACCTGGAGCTCGAGCACGAACGGAAGAAGTTCCAGCACGACAAGGAGCTCGGGAAATATATCGAGCGCGAGAAGATGGAGATCGAGCTGGCCGCCCGGGCGGGGATTCTCGAGGCGGGGCTGAAGCACTGGGTGCAGTCCAGGGCCGCGGACTGGATCCGGGCCGTGGGCGGCGATGTGCGGAAGGCGGGCGAGCTGATCAACGCGATGATCCGGGACCTGGACGAACACATCAACAATTACGCCCAAGCGAAGGAGTATGAGTTGGTGATCGACGGCGAGGAAGAAACCGAGAGGGACGACAACGTCGGGAATTGATATGGCAACCGTCATCCGCATCCCCCGCTCAAAACCCTGGATCCCGGACGCGCTTCGGCATGCCGCAGGCCGTCTGCGCTACAGGGTCTCTTTCAGCGAGTCGGAGCGCAAGGTCTTCCGCAAGCACAAGCGGATCCCGGTGTCGAGCTGGGCCGAGCGCTATCGCCACGTCACCATGTCCGTATTGCCGGGCCGATGGAAGAACGAGATCACGCCGTACCTCTCCGGCATCATGGACGCTTCATGGTTCCCGACCGTCCAGGAGGTCGTGATCTGCAAGGCCCCGCAAGTGGGCGGCACCGAGGCCGTCCTCAACTGCCTCGCCTACGCCATCGACCGAGATCCCGGCGCGGCCCTCGTCCTCTACCCGGACGAACTGACGGCCAAGGAGAACAGCCAGGACCGCATCCAGCCCATGATCAAGGGCAGCCCTCGGCTGCGCTCCTACATGACGGGCGTGGATGACGACGCCTCGTCGCTGCGCATCAACCTGCAGCACATGGTCATCTACATGGCCTGGGCCCGCAGCGCGCCGCGGCTGGCCAACAAACCGATCCGCTTCCTCATCTGCGACGAGGTCGACAAGTACGTCGACACGGCCGGCAGGCGGGAGACCGATCCCATCTCGCTGGCCGAGGCGCGGACGATCACGTACCGCTTCAGCCGCAAGATCTGGAAGCTCTCGACGCCCACGACGGAGACCGGAAACATCACGAAGGCCTTGGCCGCCGTCCAGACCGTCTTCGATTACTGGGTGTGCTGCCCGGCCTGCGGTGCCGGCCAGAAGATGGAATTCAAACAGGTCAAGTGGCCGCGGGCTGCCGAGCCGGGTCCGGACGGCCGGATCCACTCCGAGGACCCGGCCGTCATCGAGGCGGGCAAGCTCGCCTGGTACGAGTGCCCGCACTGCCTTGCGCATTGGAACGACTACGACCGCGACGCGGCCGTTCGCGCCGGCGGCTGGCGGGCCCGTTCCGACGGCCGGTCGATGAAGGACGTGTTGCGGGAACAGCGCCCCGTGAAGATCGGCTTCCATATCCCGTCGTGGCTCTCCACCTTCGTGAGCCTCTCCACCGTTGCGGCGGCATTTCTCCGGAGCCTTTCCGACATCAACGCCTTCAAGGATTTCCACAACAAGCACCTGGCGGAGCCCTGGAAGCTGACGGTCATCGCGGGAAACGAGGCGCAGATCCTGGCCGCCCGCTGCCCGCTGCCGGCGCAGACCGTGCCCGAGGAAGCCGTCGCGCTGACGGCGGGCGTGGACGTGCAGAAGAGCGGGTTCTGGTTCGTCGTGAAGGCCTGGGCGGCCAGCGGAACCAGCTGGACCATCCATTACGGGTTCCTCTCGACCTGGGAAGAGGTGGAGCATCTGCTATTCGAGACCGCCTATCCGGTGGCCGGCACCGAGCGCACCATGCGGATCTTCCGGGCCTGCGTCGATACGGGCGGCGGGGAAAAGTATGAAGACATGACGATGACGGACGAAACCTACCTGTGGCTGATCAGGAACCGCGGCCGCGGCGGTGTCGCCCTCTGGGGAACGAAGGGCTCGAGTTCGTCTTTGCCCGGGATGCTCAGGATCGGCAACGAGGTCCTGTCGACATCGCGGGGCAGGAAACTGCCCGCCGGCCTGCGGATCCTCTCCGTGGACACGGAGAAGGCGAAGGACCAGCTCCACTATCGCCTGCAGCTCGCGGCCAAGCCGGAGACGCGGTCGCTGCCCGGCGCGGCATTTCTGCATGCCGACACCGGGCCGGATTATGTGGCGCAGATCCTGGCCGAGGAGAAGCGGCGCAACGAAAAAGGCCACGAGGAGTGGGTGAACGTCCATGGGCGTCCGAATCATCTGCTCGACGCCGAGATCCTGGCGGCCGCGTGCGTGGAGATGGAGTTCCCCGGCGGAGGCCTGCGGCTCGTCACGGCCACCTCGAGAAAGCCGCAGCAACACGAACCGGTGCGTCCGTCTGCGGCCTCCGGGTGGATGACGCGGCCGGCGGGCGGCTGGCTGAGGAGATGAACGGAAGAATGGAGATGAACGGCCCCCCGAAGAGCCGGATGATCCTCATCACGGCGCAGGCCATCGCGGACTACATCGGCATCTCGAAGCCGTCGCTCTACGATCTCGTACGGGAAGGCCTGCCCGTTGCCATCATCGGCCGGCGCATGGTCGCCCACGCCCAGAACATCGAGGAGTTCATGCAGAGACGGACACGCGGGAAGCTGACCGAGGTGCCCCCGGATGCGGAATAAAAAAACCTGTCAAGAAAATTTTGAGTAAAAGTTGATAGTGTTTTCGGTAAAAGTAAACCGTGTTTTCGGTAAAAATAGAAAAACCCGCCCCTCCAGAAAAAAATCCCGTGCTAAGGTTTGCCCGTCTCAGTCATCTACCTCTCTCCGGGGCGGGCACGGCCGAAAATGCCGTGCCCCGCTCCCAAACGAGGGCGCATGCCGCAGGAGCCGTCCGTCATATACAGGGGAGTGACGCTGGGCTGGAAACGAGCCGCGGCGGAAACGACGTACATCGACGCCGGCGGCAACACGGTCGAGTGCCCCGCCTCCGAATGGACCCTCAAGTACAAGTTTGCCGGTCCCGCCGGGGCCTTTGAAATCACGGCCGTCGCAGACGGCGCCGATTATTCGGCATCGGCGACGGCCGCCGCGACGGCGCTCTATCCCGTCGGCGAGTATGCCTGGGTCGCCGTCGTCGAGAAGGGATCCGGCGAATCGCTTCAGCGGCGCATCGTCGATACCGGGACCAGCGAGGTCAAGGAAGGACCGGCCGAATACATCGCGGGGCTGGACAAACGCAGTCACGCCAAGAAGGTTCTCGACGCGATCGAGGCCGTGATCCTGGGGCGCGCCACGAACGACCAGCTCGCGTACACGATCAATGGGCGCTCCCTGCAGAAGACGCCGCTGCCGGACCTGCTCAGGCTCCGCTCCCAATACCAGGCCGAATATCAGCGTGAACTCCGCGCCGAGCGGATCCGCAAGGGGCTCGACGGCGGCGGCAATGTCTATGTGAGGTTCTGATGCTGGAAAAGATCCTGCGGAGGCTGGGCTATCAGAGGATCGCGAAGCGCAGCATGACGGGGTTCGCCGCCGCCCGCACCGACCGCCTCGTGTCGTCCTGGAACCCGGCGAACCTGTCCATGGACGCCGTCCTGCGCACCCAGCTTCCCAGGATCCGCGCCCGGT
>JAGPKU010000113.1 GCA_018053845.1 Syntrophobacterales bacterium | reverse complement strand
GGGCACGGCACCCTCGTAGGCGCAGCCGAAGGCGTTCATGACGCCGGCCCGAACCTTCATGCCGGCATCCTGCGCCCGGCCGACGAGGCGGACGGCCTCCTTCAGCGCTTCGGAGACGGACTTGTTGCTGTTCTTCCGGCTGTGGGTCTCGCTGGCCGACACGAAGACGCCCACGTGGGGGACCCGGAAACGGATGGCCCTTTCCAGGCCGCCCTCGCTGAGGATGAGGGCCGAGTAGAGCACCCCTCGTTTGCGCTCGATCCTCTCCCAGAGCTCTTCGGCATCCGCCATCTGCGGGACGAGCTTCGGGTTCACGAAGGACGAGACCTCGATGCGCCGAACCCCGCAGGCAACCAGATCCCCGATCAGCCGCAGCTTTTCCTCCGTCGGCACGATCTTCTTCTCGTTCTGGATGCCGTCGCGCAGGACGACCTCATGAATTTCAACCTTTTTCGGTAGACTCAGTTTCATGCTTGGTCTCAAGAAAATGGAAGTCTGCAGCCTCGTCAGGTATCAGGTGACAGGTTACAGGTTGCGGGTGAATAATGAAAGAAAAATAACGTTACATGTCAGACTTGACCGTTACTTGTAACGAATTTCCCGTCAAGAAATTCATTTTCCCTTCCCTGGACCCCTCTTATGGCGCAGACAAAGAAATGCCGAACCAACCACGAAAGTCGGCTCGGCATTTCTTTGCATTTCGGGGCGCGTTTAGCCGAGAACCACGAGAACCTGGTTCGTGTTGACCTTGTCGCCTTCCGCTACCTTGATTTCCTTAACGGTGCCGTTCGAGGGGGCCACGATGGGGTTTTCCATCTTCATGGCCTCGAGGATGACGAGCTCCTCGTCTTCCTTCACGGCATCGCCCACCTTCACAATGATCTCCTTGATCGTCCCGGGCATGGGGGCTACGACATCTGCCATTTCACAATCCTCCTCTTATTTCTATAGGTAAAAGTCGTCACGGTTCCGGGGAACCGTGACGGGCTTTAGCAGATAATGTGCGGCAGGGGAAGAAAAAATCTTCCCCTGCCGCCGGGTTACCGACTTACTTCTTCCAGGCTTCCGGGCCCCAGGGCTTCGGAAGAACGGCCTTTTCGGGCCAGTCGGGCGGAACGCGCTGACCGGGCTTCTCGCCTTCCTTCTCGATGAGCTTCTTGAGACCGGGACGGCCGAACTGCGGATTGCCGCCCTTCGCCGTGCGGCCGTTGATGACCGCCTCGCTGCGCAGCCTGCGGCCGATGGTCTTCTCCATCTTGGAGCCGAGCCAAAGCATGCGGTCCACGTCGTAGCCGTGCTCGATGCCCAGCTCGTCGATCTGCACGATCAGGTCCTCGAGGCAGACCAGACCCACGTAGCGGGGATCCTTGTAGTAGTACTCCCCGGTACCCCGCACAGGGCAGTCATCGAGGAAGTTGGCCGGCTGGCCGCCCAGGCCGCCGAAGGTCCCCTCGAAGCGGCAGACCCCCGCCTGCAGAGCCGCCAGCACCGACTGCGACGCGATTCGCTTGGTCTCGTGCAGGTGGCACAGGTGCGCCTCGGGGTTCGGCATCTCGTCGAGGATCATCGAGAAGTAGCGGTACACGTCGAAGGCGTTGGCCGAGCCGTCGTGGTCGGCGTGCTCGATGTCGAAGGCGCCGATGGAGAACCAGCGCTTCGTGAACTCCACGGCATCCTCGAGCTTCGTGGCGCCGCTGATGGGGCTGCCCCAGATCGTCGAGACGGTGCCGCACATCTTGATCCCCGCGTCGGCCGCCTTCTTGATGCAGCGCTCGGCCTCGCGCCAGTACTGCGTCAGCGTGGTGCCGGAGTTGGCGAAGTGGTGCTCGGGGTCCGTCGAGACCATCATCAGGATGCGGTCGGGGCCGTAGCCCTTCTTCTTCATCTCGATGGCGCGGTCCACGGCGGGCTCGCGGATCGTCACGCAGGTCAGGGTGACGTCCTTCTCGATGTCGATCTTCGCCCGGGCGCAGCGCTTCTTGAAGCTGTCGCTGCGCATGGCCTGCATGACCTGGTCGGCGTCACGGAACTGAGGGATCCCCTCGGGGCTCCCCAGGTTGGTCACCTCGAGCTCCCTGCAGCCCGCCAGGATGCTCTCCTGACCGTAGAAGATCTTGGCAGCCGCGGAGATATACTTCTCCTCGTGCTGGAAACCGTCGCGGATCGTGATGTCGCCGATGGTGACCTTCTTCGGCCAGCGGGGGAAAATTTTCTTGTAATCGTATTCCGTCATAAAACTCCTACCTCCTCAAAGATTAGACTCTGCAACACGATGTTGTTTCGCACACCCTCAGGGGCGGCTTTACCTCTCGGGGCAAGCCGAACGGCTCGGCGACTCCCACGCCGCCTCCCGGCGGTGCGGGCACGTCGGGCCGATTGCAGTCCGTCTCACTCTCCCGTTAAGTTCGATTCGCTCCCTTCCGCCGTCGCGGCGGAGCGGTCTGTCCCTACTCACCCGTGAAGTTCGGTTTTCTCTTCTCCGCGAAGGCTGCCAAGGCTTCCAGGCGGTCCTTCGTGGGGATCGTCACTTCGTATGCCTTCGACTCGAGCGGCAGCGCCACGCCGAGGCTCGCCTCGGAGCCGTAGTTGATGGCGAACTTCGCCTGCGCCACGCCGATGGGGCCGTTCTTCGCGATCTCGCGGGCCAGCTCGAGGGCCGCGTCCATCAGCTTGTCGGGCTCGACGACCTTGCTCACCAGGCCGATCTCGAGGGCCGTCTTCGCGTCGAAGCGGCGGGCCGTGTAAATGAGCTCCTTGGCCTTCGCGACGCCCACGATCCGGGGCAGCCGCTGCGTGCCGCCCGCGCCGGGGATGATGGCGAGGCTCGTCTCGGTGAGTCCCATCATGACGTTCGACGAGCAGATGCGGATGTCGCAGGCCAGCGCCAGCTCCGTGCCGCCGCCGAAGGCGAAGCCGTTGATCGCGGCGATGACCGGCACGCGGACGTTTTCGACGGCCGTGAAGGTGTTGCGGATCGTGAAGATGAAGCGGCGGACCTGGTCCTGCGTGAGCGTGCGCCTCTCCTTCAGGTCGGCGCCCGTGGAGAAGGACCACTTCTTGGGGTCGTCGCCGGCCTTGGCGCCCGTGATGATGATGCAGCGGAGGCTCAGATCGAAGTTGGCCTCGCGGATGACGTCCGCCAGGACGGACAGCAGGTCGAAGTTGAAGCAGTTCATGGCATCCGGACGGTTCAGGGTCAGGATCAGGATGCCGTCATCGGTTCTTTGCTGCAGCAGAATGTCGGACATGACTACCTCCCTCTCTATCTCGTTCCCTTTTCTTCTCGTTCGCAAGGCAGGAAGGGGCCCCGGCTCGTCGGGCCGGGGCTTCCTTCCGGACATGTCGGATTGCCGGGATCAGACCTTCAGATCACCCCAATCGGTCTTGCCGGCGGGCACGCGGTAGCACAGCTCCAGGGCCCGGGCCAGCTTGTCGCGGACCTCGCTGAAGGCCACGACGCCGTCGTGGAACAGCAGCGAGCCGGTGAGGAAGGGGTGGCCTTCCGCGTCGTAGCGGTCGCGCATCATCTGGCGGAACTTGGCCATCTCTTCCTCGTTGACCTGCCCGCCCTTGTCGATGATGTTCTTGCGGCGCACGGACTCGACGATGAAGCCCGCCGTGTCGCCGGACATGACCGTCGTGCGGCCGCGCATGTTGGTGAAGCAGAAGACCGGCCGGAAGGCCCGGCCGCACATGCCGTAGTTGGCGGCGCCGTGGTCGGGGCCGATGACGTACTGGATCTTGGGGACGTTGAGCACGGAGCAGGTGCGGACCATGTCGGATCCGTACTTGCCGATGCCGCCCCACTCCTCGGCCTTGCCGACCATGTAGCCGGGCGAGCCCTGCAGGAACAGGACCGGGAGGCCCTGGTTGCCGCAGCGGATCATCCACTCGGTGGCCTTGCGGGCCGCCTCGATGTAGATGACGCCGTTGGCGTTGGAGGCGATGAAGCCCACGGGCAGGCCCTTGAGCCACATCTTGCCGGCCACGATCGTGTCGCCGCGGTTCAGCCCGTAGGTGGGCTTATACTCGTGGACGTAGCTGTCGTCGGCCAGGCACTTCAGGGTCTTGCGGATGTCGATGAAGTGGTAGGTGTTGATGGGCGTGTCGCGCATCATCTCCTTGAAGTCGAACTTGGGCTCGGCGGGCTTGCGCCGGTCGGCGTAGAGGGACTGGGGCGGCTCGAAATCGATGATGTCGCGCAGCTTCTTGATCCCCTCGTCCTGACTGCGGACGAAGTGGTCGCAGCCGCCGGAGTGCTGGGTGTGCACGTAGGCCCCGCCGAGATCCTCGGGGGAGACGGTCTCGCCGATGGCCGACTTGACCATGGGGGGGCCGGCCAGGAAGGCGAAGGCCAGCTTCTCGATCATGATGGACTCGGAGGCCAGGTAGACGATGTAGGCCCCGCCCGCCGTGTTGCCGCCCGTGGAGAGCGTGTACTGGCGGATGCCCATCGCGGACATGCGGCACATGTTGTAGAACATGCTGCCGAAGTGGCCGTCGTCGGCGAAGCAGCCCAGCTGCAGGGGCAGGTTGATTCCGCCGGAGTCGGCGATGTAGACGCAGGGCAGCCGCAGGCGCTCGGCGATGGCCTGGGCCCGCATGTGCTTCTTCAGGGTGATGGGGAAGTAGGTTCCCGCGGCGTAGCGGTTCTCGTTGGCGAAGATCATGCAGTCACGGCCCTGGATCGTGCCGACGCCCGTCACCAGGCCGCCGCCGGGGATGTGGCCGCGCTTCTCGGACTCGTAGATCTCGCCGCCGTAGAGCTTGATCTTGCCGATGTTGTAGCCCGCATCGATCCCGACCTCGAAGAACTCCGTGCCGGGGTCGATGAGCTGCTTGATCAGGTCGCGCATGGGCTTCTTGCCCTGCTTGGCGAGGCGCGCGACCTGCTCCTCGCCGCCGATGGTGTACGCTTCCTCGCGGTGCTTCATGAGGATTGCATCCTGCTCTTCCCAGTGCTTCAGGTTGCTCTCCCGCTCCGCTGCAAGCCTCTCGGCCCTCGTCATTTTCTTCTCTTCTGCCATATGACTCCTCCTCTCTCCTTGAATAGAACGACAGACGTCGAATGTCTGTAGTCGGCAAAAGATGTGAAAGAACGGATGGTTGGGTGATTCTCGA
>JAGPKU010000112.1 GCA_018053845.1 Syntrophobacterales bacterium | reverse complement strand
CCCGCTTCTCCTCCTCGATCCGCTTGATCTCTTCCGGGGCGTGCCGGTCCCGGAAGGAGATGACGATCTCGTAGGCCCCCTCGGAGACGACGGCGCGAAGAGGGAAGGGGGTCTTCTCGAAGACCCGCAGCATCGCCTTGTTGTCGAGCAGCACGTCGGCCCTGAACCCCTCGATGCCTCCCTGCTCGCGGGCGATCCGGATGAGCATGTTCAGCAGGCAGGTCGAGATCCCTCTGCCCTGGTAGGCCTCGTCGACGAGAAAGGCCGTGTCGGCGTAGGGCCTGTCCGGCAGGCGGACGTAGCGGCCCTCGGCGATGATCCGCTCCACGCCCTCTTCCTGAACGACCCCCACGATGGACATGGTCCTGCGGTAGTCCACGTTGACGTATTCCTGCATCTTCCCGTGCGGCATGGCCTTGATGCGGCAGAAGTAGCGGTAGTAGACGGCCTGGTCGGAGAACCGGTAGAAGAGCCGGCGCATCCCGTCCTCGTCGGAGGGCTTGATGGGGCGGAAATGGACCTTCAGGTTGTCCTTGAGGGTCTCCGTGCGGGCGAGATGCTCCGGGTAGAAGTGTCCCGACTCGGCCAGGAAGATCTGGTCCCGGTAGAGGAGATTCGCCTCCTTGGCCTGCTCCACGAGCGCGGTGCGGTCGTCGGGGTGCGCGATGTCGATCATGGCCTGGGCCCGCTCCCGGATCGTCCGGCCCGTGAGGCAGGCGATCCCGTACTCCGTCACGACCATGTCGAGGGATTCCTGGTTGGTGAACTGGTTGGGATAGTCGGCGATCGAGACGAGGATGTTGGACTCGCCCTTGCGGTTGCGGCAGGGCAGGGCGAAGATCGTGCGCCCGCCCCGGGAGAAGGCCGCCCCGGCGAAGAGCTCCGCCACGGCCCCCGCGCCGGCCGTCACGTTGCCCTTGCCGACGTGCAGGGCGATGCCGCCTGTCAGGTCGGCCTTGCGGGCCGGCAGGATGGCCATGAAACGGTCGTTGATCCCGATGTTGCGGGGGTTCATGACGATGTCGATGGGCTGGAAGTCGACCAGTGCGTTTCCGTCGAGCCACCGCATCAGGGCCTGAGTCCCGAGCACGTAGGCGGCCACCGACTTGCCCTGGAAGAACCGCTTGCGGCGGTTCGTGACGGCACCGGAGTTCACGAGGTCCATGAGGGCGTCGGTGAAGAAGGGCGTGTGGATGCCGAGGTGCTTCTTCTTCCAGAGGTGGCAGGCCAGGGCCTCGTAGAGGGGCCCGATGGAGAAGGACAGGCAGCTGCCGTCTTCCACGATGGAGGCGATGTGGCCGGCGATCCGGTCGTAGGCCTCCGGGACGGGCCAGCGGGGCAGGTAGATCGGGGGCTCCTTGGCCTCCACGAAAAAGTCGAAATCGTCGACGTGCACGAAGGTGTCCCCGATCGTCCGGGGGACGCCGGGGTTGATCTCCGCCACGACGAGCGACGCCTGTTCCATGGCGTGGCGGGCCACGTCGACCCCCAGCCCGAGACTGGCGTGTCCCTGCTCGTCAGGCGGCGTGATCTGGATGACGGCCGCGTCGATGTGGACGGCGCCCGACTGGAAGAGCCAGGGGATCCGCGAGAAGCGGCTCGGGATGAGGTCCACCCGGCCCGCCGTGACGGCGTCGCTGGCCACCCATCCGGAGTAGAAGGTCTTGAGGCGGTACTTCTTCGAGTAGCGCTCGTCGATGGAGACCGTGTCGCCGAGGCTCACGAGCTGGATCAGCTCGAGATCCTGCAGATTCCCGCGGTCCGAGGCCATGAGCTGCCTGACGAGTGTGCGCGGCTCGGCCATCCCCGTTCCGAGGAAGATGGTCATGCCGGGCCTGATCCTCTCCAGCACCTCCTCGGGCTTGACGATCCGGTCTTTCCAGAAGGGCGGGTCCTTGGGGCCGTGGAGCACGGGGGCGTCACCTCAACGAAAGGCTCAGGGCGCAGGGCTTACGGCGTAAGGCAAACAGCGGGTCACCGTTCTGTTGCGACTGTGAATGCGCCTTCTTCTCGCAAAGCGGGCGCGTCCAAGCCTTCATTCGATCATTATGTTGCGTTGCACCCCTGCTGTCAATCCGGGAAATCCCTTCCGTCCTCGGTCCTCGCGCCTCGTTCCTCGATCCTGTACTTCAGTCCTTCCAAAACAGCTTCAGCGGCTCGATGTACTTCGGGTCTTCCCTGTCGATCACCTCGACGATTCCGGCATGGAGCCTGCGCTTCATCTCGCCGAAGACGCCCCGCTTCTTCTGGAAGGTCTTCGCGAAGGCCATCGTCTCGGCGATGAGGGTCTCCCCGCTGTCGCAGGCCTTCACGAGAACGCCGCATGCGGCCATTTCCTTCGCCGTGCAGCGCTTTCCCGTCAGGGCCATCTCGTTGAACGTGTCGTAGGGGATGGCCTTTTTCAGGAAGGCGATCATCCCGGGCAGGAAGGGGATGCCGATGTCGATCTCGGGGAAGAAGAAAAACCCCCTGTCGGCGCGCATGAGGCGGAAGTCGCAGGCGCAGGCCAGGATGGCCCCGTTGGCCGCCGCGTGGCCGTTGATGCATGCGATGACCGGCATCGGGTAGAGCAGCACCCGCTTGAAGACGCTGTTGATCCCGTACATGAAGTCGCGGATCGCCGGGATGTCCTTCTGCTGCATCCTGCCCATGATCCAGTTCAGGTCGATGCCCTGGGACCAGCTCTTCGGGTCGTTCGACACGATGACGACGGAAGAGACCGCCGGGTCCTTTTCGATCTCGTCGAGCGCCCCCAGGAAGGCCGCGACGAAATCGGGGTTGTGCCTGTTCTCGCCGTTGGTCAGGGTGATGACGGCGACGCTGTCCTCCTTTTTCCACTCCAGTACGGCCATTCTGTCCTCCTTTTCGACTCCAGTGGGCAATGTCAGGATCGCGCCTGTCTGTTTGCCTCCGATCGAGCCACGCGAAAATCGGAAGAGCGGAAGTGAGGAAGAGCGGAAGGAACATGCTGTCCCTAATAGAACCGATCTTCCCTCCACGCCGCTCTTCCGCTCTTCGCGAGCTTGAAAGGTCTCAGCCCGGCCAGCCCTCAGGACGGAATCGCCCGGTCGAGACGTTCGCGCACCTCTGCCGCCTGGGCGACGATTCGCTCCATCAGCTCGGCCACGGTCGGGACATCGCGGACAAGCCCCGTCACCTGTCCCACCGTGAGGACGCCCTTTTCGGTGTCGCCGTTTTCCGTAGCGATGCGGATGGCCTTGAAGGCGTTGGCCATGAAGGCCAGCTGCCTGGCGTTCTTCCAGCCCGAGGCCAGCACCCCGGCGAACAGCTTCAGGTAGGGGAGCCTGAGCTGCCGGGCGATGTCCCGGGAGGTGAAGAAGGCGGCGGGCAGATCGAGGCCCCTTTTGATGGCCCTTCGCGCCGCGGGGGTGTCGAGCACGCGGCAGGGCAGACCGTCGAAGCGGACCGAGTAAAGCGTGTCCGTCACGTCCTTCTCGACGGAGAGTCTCTTGAAGGTCTCGTGCAGCGGGCTCTCCTTCGTGGTCATGAACCGGGTCCCCATGGCGATCCCCTCGGCGCCCAGGGCCAGGGCCGCCGCAAGGCCCCGGCCGTCGGCGAAGCCGCCGGCCGCGATGACGGGGATCCCGACGGCATCGACGATGCTCGGAACGAGCACCAGGCTGGTCACGTCGCCGCCGTGGGCCGCCGCCTCGTGGCCCGTGACCAGGAGGGCGTCGGTGCCGTATTCCGCGGCCCGCATGGCGTGGCGGGAATTGACGACGGTGGCGACCACCTTGCCCCCGTACTCGTGGGCCGCCTTGACGAGCCAGTCGCCCTTGCCGAGGGAGAAATTGATGACAGGCACTCTCTCCTCGAGGAGAACCTTCGCGTTGCGTGCCGCCCCGGGGAAGAGCAGCGTGGCGTTGGCCCCGAAGGGCCTGTCGGTGAGCCTGCGGATCTCGCGGATGGCCGCGCGCGTCTCGTCGGGGTGCAGGGGGCCCGTGGCGAGGATGCCGAGGCCGCCGGCATTGGATACCGCCGCGACCATGGAGGGGACGCTGATCCAGCTCATGCCCGAGAGCACGATGGGATAGCGGATGCCGAACAGCTCCGTGATCTTTGTCTTCATTCTTTCCCACTCCTGCGGCCGCGATGTGACCGCGGGTCGATTGATGACCGCCAGTCATAATTTTCATGAAACAGGTCCCCTGTCAAGGGAAAACTGCGGCGGATTTCGATTGCGCGGGACGGGGCAGGTGTGGCATTGAACGGATGGAAGTTAAGAAGTGATGAAGTTCGGAAGAGCGGAACAATTATTCTGCATTTGCCGCTCTTCTGCTCTTCCTCACTTCCTAACTTCATTTTCGCCATTGCGCTTCCTCGGGGAGACGAAATGAATGAGAACGGGGGCATCGATGACGAAGATCCTGATCGTCTACCACTCCCAGACGGGCAACACGGAGCGGATGGCGAGGGCTGTCGCCGAGGGGGCGGCGGCCATCGAGGGGGCGGAGGTCGTCCTGAAGCGGGCCGTGGAGGCCGGCCTGCAGGACCTGCTCGACTGCCGGGGACTGGCCATCGGCACGCCGGAGAACTTCGGGTACATGTCCGGCATGATCAAGGACTTCTTCGACCGCACCTACGAGCAGGCCCGGGGCAAGGTGTTCCGCAAGCCCTACGTGGTCTTCATCAGCGCCGGCAACGACGGCACGGGGGCGCTTCGCCACATCGAGCGCATCGCGATCGGCTACCAGTTCAAGAAGGTCTACGAGCCGGTGATCTCGAAGGGGAAGCTCACGGAGGAGACCCTGGAGAAGTGCCGGGAGCTGGGGCAGACGCTGGCGGGGGGGTGCGTGGAAGGGATATACTGAGGCCGGCGACCGGGGGCGCATCCCGCAGAGCGCCTTGAGCGGCTTTCCGGCATCGAATTCATGAAGTTGGGAAGATCAGAATTTAGGAAGAGCGGATGCGGAAAAATCCGACATCCACTCCGATCTTCCGCTCTTCTTCGCTTCCGAACTTCGCGGGCCTGCATGCAGGTCCGGCGATTCCTGCGCTGATGGTAAAGAGGGCCAGGGAGCATACCCCCTGACCCTCTTTGTTTGACCGGTTGCTGCCTGGCGGTTAGTGGACTAGCGCGCGCCGAGCAGCTTGCGGGCGATGACCACGCGCTGGATCTCGTTGGTGCCCT
>JAGPKU010000034.1 GCA_018053845.1 Syntrophobacterales bacterium | reverse complement strand
AGCTCAACTCCGGCAAATCCTGCGAGGAGTCCAATCAACTGGCGGCGGGCACCGTCGAGGAATGCGACAACCTGCTGCAGATGATCAACACCATGCTGGAGATCTCCGAGATCGAAGCGGGGATCCGAGTGATGTCCATGGCGGACGTGGACCTGTCGCAACTGGTCGGGGAAGCCGTCGATCTGTTCCGACCCATTGCCGACGGGAAGGGGATCCGCCTCGTCTCGGACGTCTCCGACCCCCTGTCCATTCGGGGCAATATGCACGGCCTCCAGCGGATCGTCGTGAATCTCCTGGACAACGCCATCAAGTACACGCCCGCCGGGGGGACCGTGTCCGTTTCCCTGCAGGACAACAGCAATGAGGTCGAATTGACAGTCCGGGACACGGGCATCGGCATTGCCCAAGAAGAGCTGCCCCTCGTCTTCAACCGGCTGTATCGGTGCGACAGCAGCCGCTCCCAGCCGGGGTTCGGGCTGGGCCTGAGCCTCGCGTCGGCCGTCGCCCGCGCCCACGGGGGCCGCGTTTCGGCAGAGAGCCGGCCCGGCGAAGGCAGCGCCTTCACCGTCATGCTGCCCCGCTAGCCCTTCGCGGTTTCCTTCCGTGTCGACATTACCAAATCATAATGTCCCGATAATCTTCCCATAATCTGCCCGTGCTATAGGCAGGACATCTTTGCAGCCCTTTCCCCTGGGGAATTTCGAAAAGGGCGATGGGGATGTCGGGATGATGATGCCGAAAAGCCGGTATGGCACACTGCTCCTTGCCTGCGGGATCAATCTTCTCTGTTTCACCCTGCTGCGGGCAATTCTCTATGTGAAGTCGTGGGATGTGGTCGATCCGTCCTTCGCGGGCGCCCTGCGCGTCTTCGGGTTGGGTTTCTTCTACGATACCGTCTTCTGCGTCTACTTCAGCCTGTTCTTCGCGGTGCTGCTTCTGCTTCTGCCGAACCGGGTCTGGACCAGCCGCGCTTTCGGCTGGCTCGGCCAGGCGGCCTTCTTCGCCTTCCTCTATGCCCTCGGGTTCATGCTGGTGGCCGAGTGGTTCTTCTGGGACGAGTTCGGCACCCGCTTCAACTTCATCGCCGTCGACTACCTCGTGTACGGCACCGAGGTGACCCGCAACATCTACGAGTCCTACCCGGTCATCCGCCTGCTGGCCTGCATCTTCGCCGCGTCGGTGGTCGTGTTCCTCGGGCTGCGAAAGACCCTCGCGGAGTTGTTCCGGGTCCGGGAGAGCTTTCGCAGTAGGCTGGCCGCGGCGTCTGGAATCGGGGTGGCGTTCATCGCCGCAGTGGCCCTCGTCGGGCAGTCCCCGCGGGATGCCTTCGTGAACAACTACGCGAGAGAGCTGGCCTCCAACGGCCCCTACCAGCTGGTCGGCGCCTTCCGGAACAACACGCTGGACTACGATACGTTCTATGCCCGGGGGGACGAGGAGGACCTGTCCCGGCTGGCGAAGCTCTCCGTTGCCAAGAACCCCGACGAGGGGGAGCGCTTCGACATCTCGCGCTCGATCCACGCCGGCGGCCGGGAGCGGCAGCTCAATGTCATCCTCATCTCCATCGAGAGCCTCAGCGCGGAATTCATGACCCGGTTCGGCAATAAGGAGGGCATCACCCCGTTTATGGACGGCCTGGCGAAGGAGAGCCTCTTTTTCTCGAGCCTCTTCGCGACGGGGACCCGCACGGACCGGGGCCTGGAGGCCATCACCCTCTCCATCCCGCCCACCCCCGGCCGTTCGCTGGTGAAGCGTCCGGACAACGCCCACCTCTACTCCCTGGGTTACGTGTTCCGGCAGCGGGGCTACGACGTTGCGTTTCTGTACGGCGGCCGCGGCTTTTTCGACAACATGAACGCCTTCTTCTCCGGGAACGGCTACCGGACCGTCGACCAGACGGACCTGGAAGGCGCCGAGATCACCTTCCAGAACGCCTGGGGTGTTGCAGACGAGGACCTGTACCGCAGGACGCTCAAAGAGGCCGATGCCGCACACGGCAGCGGGAAACATTTCTTCTACCACGTCATGACCACGAGCAACCACCGGCCGTTCACGTACCCGGAAGGGAGGATCGACATCCCCTCCGGGACCGGCCGATCAGGTGCCGTGAAATACACGGACCACGCCCTGAAGGAGTTCCTCTCGACCGCAAGGGAGCGGCCCTGGTTCGACGAGACCGTCTTCGTCGTCGTCGCCGATCACTGCGCCGGCAGCGCCGGCGAGGTCGGTCTTCCAATCAGGAAGTATCACATCCCCCTGTTCATCTATTCCCCGAAGCAGATCGAACCCCGGGAAGTGGCCAAGACATGCAGCCAGATCGACATCGCCCCGACCCTGCTGGCCCTGTTGGGATTCGACTACGAGAGCCGTTTCTGGGGCAATGACGTCCTGCGCGACGATTTTGCGGAAAGGGCACTCATCGGCAATTATCAGAAGCTGGGTCTGTACAAGGACGAGCAGCTGGTGATCCTGTCGCCCCGGAAGCTCATCGACGTGATGGAGAGGCCTCTCGTGCAGAACCGGATCGCGAAAGCGACAACAGAGGATCCCCTCTCCCGCGAGGCCATGGCGTACTACCAGGGAGCCGACTACATCCTTAGGCACCGCATGAACCGGTGGGAGTATGCCCGTCCGGCTTCCCACGCGCTTACGCAGGCCTCTGAACGATGAGAGGTATCCCGAAAGGAAAGCTGAATGGCGGCAGGCCGTTGAACGGGGAATCGTCGATGCAGCGGACAGGGCGACATGCGGGGATTCCTGCGGCAGCCATGCTTTCCTTAGTCCTGGCCCTTTTTCCGCTTTTTAACATTCACGCAGAAAACTAAGTCGTGACGTCCGCGGGGGATGTCCTCCAGTTTGCCCTGCCTGCGCTTGCCGTGGGATCGACGTTCTTTGCCGGTGCGGGTGAGGGGCAACGATGGGACCGGGAAGGGACGAAGGAGGCCGCCCTCTCGATCGGGACGACCGCGGGGATCACCTGGGCGGGCAAGGAGACGGTCCGGAAGATGCGACCGGACGGTAGCGACCGCCAGTCTTTTCCCTCGGGACACACATCGGCCGCCTTTTCGGGGGCTGCTTTCCTTGGGACCCGGTACGGCTGGCAATGGGGGGCGCCGGCCTATGCCGCGGCCGCCTTTGTCGGGTACAGCCGTATCCAGGCCGACCAGCACTTCATCGACGACGTGATGGCCGGCGCAAGCATCGCCCTGCTGGTCGACCTGGCCCTGGTCAAGCCGAGGGACGAGTCCGTCCGAGTCCTCCCCGTAGCCATGGAGAAAGGGGCGGGAATCCAGATCACGTTTCTCGATTCCGGCCCCGGGGGGAAAGACAACGCCCGGGAGGAGCTGCAGAGAACCGATTATCCCCGGTTTCGGTTCAACTTTGCCTTCGGCCCTGCCTTCCTCAAGGAGCACGATCTCGCTGCCCCGGCCGACAACGGCACCGCGATTGACCTGAACGGGTTCGAGAAGATCAACGACCCCGTCACGACGGCCGCCGTGGATCTCAACATTTTGCTGGACGCGCATCACGAACTGACGTTTTTCTTCTGGCCCATGGAATCCAAGGATGTGGGGACCTTCAGCACCCCCACGTTCTTTGCCGGACAGACCTTTCCGGCCGGTGCGACCGTGAACTCGGACTGGCGTCTCTACGACATGCGGGCCCGGTGGCGCTATGAATTCCTCCCGGAATCCCCCTGGATCCTCAAGGCGGGGCTGGGCCTCATGGCGCAGTATTACACGGCGAAGCTGTCGACCCAATCCGGCGACGTTTCGGCGGAGACATCGGGGATGACGATCCTCCCCTATCTCCACGGGCAGCTGGGCTGCAGGATCACCGAAAAGCTGTCGCTCTTTCTGGAAACGGACGGCTTTTACTGGCCCGAGAACTGGCTCGTCGATGTCGGTCTCTTCCTGAATTACCGGCTCAATCGGAACTGGGATGTCACTCTTGGGACGCAGATTTACGGCCGCGAGGCCGATACCTCTGATATGAGCGACCGACTGATTTACCGCATCCCCTATCTGTCCGTCGCCTATACCTGGTGAGAGTCCGGGTGACCGCGGGTGCGAGGGATCGACTTCAGGGCAAGACAGTGTTTTCCCGCTGTACGGTTTAGGCAAGAAGAGGAGGACGGCGATGCAGTGTAGGCTGATCCTGTGTCTGATCGGTATTCTTTGTTTCACGGGGGTCACGCCGGTTCACGCCGAGACCTTTGATATCCAGCTCTTCGGCGGGGCAGCCTACAGCTTCCGCACCCCCCTGGTCATCCGCCAGGACGGGCAGGACACCATCCGCCAGAATGCCAAGTACGATGAGAACGCATTCGACCCGCCGATGTATTACGCCGTCCGTCTGGGGTGGTGGCGGGGCGACGGCGCGTGGGAACTGGAGATGGTGCACCACAAGCTGACACTGACAAACGGCCCCCCGGAAGTCGAGCATTTCAGCATCACGCACGGGTACAATCTGTTGACCGTGAACCGGGCCTGGAAACAGGACTGGTTCATCTGGCGTCTGGGCGCAGGGGTCGTCGTCTCCCATCCCGAGAGCACGATACGCGGGATGGAATTCGATCAGAATGGCGGCCTCTTCGACGGCTACTATGTTTCGGGGCCTACCGGGCAGATCGCCGTCGAGAAGCGTTTTGCACTGGGGAGGGGACTCTTCGCGAGCGTGGAGGGGAAATTCACCCTCTCCTGGGCCCACGTCCCCGTGGCCAACGGATCGGCCGACGTGCCGAATGCCGCGGTACACGGACTGCTGGGACTGGGGTACGAATTCTGAGGGGGGATGTCCTGCATCAGTCCGTCAGGGGAAGATGAAGGGGGGCAACTGACCTCTCGGCGGGAGCCGGAGGGGCACGGCGTCCCGTCCCCGGGCGGGGAGCTACTCCAGGAGGAGTTGCTTGAAGACGGCCGCGATCTCGGCCTTCTCTGTGCTCTTCTTTCCGTAACAGTCGAGGATCTTCACGTTGAGTCCGCTGAAATTCACGGGTTTCAGCAGGTAGCCCTCGATGCCCAGCTTCGCGCAGGCGAGGATGTCGTCCTTCGAGTCGAGGCTGCTGACGATGATCACGGCCGTCGAAGCGTCTTCGGCGCGGATCTCCTTGAGCACGTTGTAGCCGCTCTTGCAGGGCAACATCAGGTCCATCATGAGTATGTCCGGTTTGAACTCCCGGTACATCGTAACGGCCATCTCCCCGTCCCGTGCGTAGGCCTTCTCGAAGATCCGCCCCGAGAGCCTGTTTTCGTACTGCTTCATCTCGACCCTGTTGTCTTCGACGACCAGCAGCTTCAGCTTCTCCGGCACCCGCGGCTTCTTGCTCGCCAGGATCGGGTTGAGGATGGCGAGAAGCTCGTCCGGCGTGAAGGGCTTCTGGATGTAATCGGCGGCTCCCAGTTTCATGCACTCGACGGCGAATTTCACGTCGGCCAGTCCCGTGACCATCAGGCAGACCGTGTAAGGAGACGCTTGCCGGACCGCCTTCAGGACGTCCCTCCCGTTCATCTGGGGCATGTTCACGTCGATGAGCGCGATGTCGAACCGTTCCCCCGCCTCCAGGGCCTCGATCGCGTTCAGGGGGTCCGCGCAGAGCCGCACATCCTTGACGCCCGCGATCTGCAGGCACCGCTTCACGCTGTCCAGGAAATCCTGTTCGTCGTCGATGACGATCACGGAGTGGTTCATAATTCACGGCTTTTGGGATGAAATTCTTTTTGTTTTCTGATGAATTGCAAGTCCCGGGCCATTTGCCGGAGCCTCGCGCGGCAGGGATGGAGATCTCGACGCCCGACGCTAGAGCCACTGGATGATGACGAGCAGAGCCGGCAGGACGAAAACGAGCAGGGCCGTCGTGACGAACCAGCACGAGTTGGCCAGGTCCAGGTCGAGATCGTAGATCGATGGCGGGATCAGGGCGTTGAAGGCCACGGGCATCGACGAGAGGATCAGCACGACCTTGAGCGGGAGCCCCCGTCGATGGAACCGAACCCCAGGGCGAGGGCCAGCGAGCCCGTCAGGGCGGGCACGGCGGCAAACTTGACGGCGGCCACGGCGGCCGATTCGCGCAGGTAGTCCCCCACCCGCCGGAAGCGCAGGGCAAGCCCCACGGAGACGAGAAGGAGGAAGGTCGTCAGCGGGATGAGGACGGCGTTGACGGTGCCGTAGAGCGCGGGGCGCTCGAGTCCGCCTGTGTTGAGAGTGCCTCCCAGGAGGAGGGCGGAAACCGAGACAAGGATCAGCGGGTCGCGCGCCAGGCCCTTCAAGCGGTCCCAGCGGCCCTCGGACACGACGCTGCCGCTGTAGTGCTTCGCGATGGGAAACCCCGTGGAGTAGTACGAGAGCTCCTCGAAGATCTTGTAGATCGGCACAAGCGCAAAGCCCGGCTCGCCCAGGTAGAGGTAGCAGACGAGCGCATCGATGGAACCGATGTTGGTGAAGGAGCCGCAGCAGAAGAAGGCGCCCGTCCTTCGGGGCGGAAGCCGCAGGAGCCTCGCGGCCCCGAGGGCGAGCACGCCGCCCGAGACGATGGCGAAGAGGCCCACGAGGGGCAGGGCCGCCAGCGCCGGGTCTCGGATCGTCACGATCCAGGTGGCGCCCGCGATGGCCACGGGGTTCAGGAACAGCAGCGCCGCACGCTGGAGCCCCTTGCGCAGCGCGTCGACGGGGGCCGGCAGCCGGATGAGACCGCGTGTCGCAAGCACCTGGACGGCGTAGCCCGCCGCGAGCCCCGCGAGGATGACGGCGAAGGAAGTGAGAAGCTTGGTGACGATCATCGGTGTCCGGACCCGCCGGGGAGAAACCCCGCCTGCGTCTTATACCCCGGCCGGGAAGAGGACTGCAACCCCAACCTGTCGGGTTGCGCGGCGGACAAAAAAGGGGCCGGCCGAAATCCGGCCGGCCCGCTGTCCTTCGGGGGTGTTCCCGGCGTTCTCAGTTCGGCGAGGCGTGAACGATCCCGATCATCTCCCGCGCGTTGTCCATTTCCTTCACGAGCTGGGCCAGGGCCTCCTCGAAGTCCGGCTGGGTGAGCCCCAGCTTGCCCATGGCCCCGTCGATCCCGTCGTAGGCCAACCCGTCCGCGCCGCGGCCGATGCCCAGCATGAGGCAGCCCTGGTCGGCCAGGTGGACGACCCACGGCATCGGATCCGTCTTGCCCTGCAGGCGGTCGGGCCGGTGGTGGAAGGCGATGGCGTCCCGGATGTCTTCCGGGAATTTCCAACGGGCGGCGATCACGCCCCCGAGTGTGGCGTGGTTCATGCCGAGCACCTTCTCCTCGGCCTCGAGAAATGAACGGGACTGCTCGACGACGAGCTTCTTGATCTCGGCATACTTGTCCTTCACGAACTCGCCGAGCACGATCTTTCCGATGTCGTGCAGGATCGCCGCGGTGAAGAGGCTCGAGTCCTCCAGCCGGAAGACTCTCCTGGCCAGGATCTGCGCCAGCAGGGCCGTGCCCACGGCGTGCTCCCAGAGCTCCCTGGCCTCTGCCTCGTAGCCGGGAGTGCTCTTGAAGAAGCGGGAGGTGCCTGCGGCCATGACGGCCCGGACGATGTTCTGCCTGCCGAGGTACATGATGGCGTCGTGGACGTTGTCCACCTTGTGCCGCAGGCCGAAGTAGGCCGAGTTGCACATCCGCAGGATGTTGGCCGTGATGGACTGGTCGAGCCGGATCACGTCCACGAGCTCCGCCAGGGAGGAATCGGGGTTGTTGATCAGCCCCGTCACCTTGTGAATCGTGGCTGGAAAGGCCGGAAGCCGGGTCATGGAATTTCGGATTGCGCTCTCCAGGTTCATACCATCTCCTCCCAGCCGCCGTCGGGCCGTTTCACGAAAGATTTGCCCGTCGCGATCTCCATCCGCACGGTCCGGTTGTGGTTGCCCCCGGTGTCCTGCGCCGTGAGCGGGATGGCGAGTTTTTCGAGGATCTGCCGGGCCGTCGCGATGTTGCCCTCGCTGATGCTGCGGGAGATGCCCTGGCCCATCAGGATCGCCCCCCCGGCGAGGCGGGCCGTGAGCGACTCCCGGCGCGCCCCCTTTTGCGTGCAGGACTCGACCAGCAGCGGGATCGCCACGTCGGCGTACATGGCCGGGTACTCCCGGGCCCGCTGCGGGTCCGACGCCGAGCTGGGCAGCATGAAGTGCGCGATGCCCCCCGTTGCAGCCTCCCGGTCGTAGAGCAGGACCGCCGCCGTGGACCCCAGCCCGTAGACGACGAGCAGGTCCTCCGGGTTGTTGCTCACGTTCAAATCAGCCAGCTTGACGAGGATCTGGGACATGGGAAACCCTGTTTCGGTTGCGGCCGGGCTGTTTCGTTGCAGACAGGTCTCCGACGCTGAGGGCATCGGACGGTATACCCGTCGGCCGACTGCGCTTGACTCTGAATCTCTCCGAACATTTGCATCCTTAGCATCCTTCGTGCCAGCCTGGCCCCCGTTTCCCGATCGCCCGGGGAACGTTTCGGCCCCGCCCATCGGAATCCGCAAAATGCCGTCCATGCATCCGGCACGACCCGGGGCCGGCGAGGGCGTCCGGCCCCGGGGTCTCCCTGTGATTCTGCGGCTGTTTCCGCTAGTGCTTGCCTTTTCCCTTCCCCTTGCCCTTCGCGTCGGTGCCGTTGTAGAGATCCTGGCTGCGCTTCAGGGCGTGGAACTCCTTCGACCCGGGCTTGATGCCGAGGCTCTTGGCGATGACCCCCCATCCCTTGCCCTTCGAGGTCTTGTATTCCCGCAGCACGCGGTCGTAGGGCCTGCCCGACATCTCCCCGAGGCGGAACACGATGTAGGCATCGGCCGGGCTCGCGACGTTGCCGATGACCGCCGAGATCTCGGCATCGCCGATCCGGAACCGGGTGGCAAGCCGCGCGCGGAAGCCCGAGGGGTCGGCCTGGGCCTGGATGTTGAAGTCATTCACCCAGGCGAAATCCTGCGCCGCCTGCGCGGATGCGGCAAGCAGCAGGATCAGGGAGAGTGCAAGAATGACCGTTCTTTTCATGAAGCCCTCCTGTGGATAAGATGAACCCGTGATCGGCGTGCGATCGCCGATGACCTATCGTTTATAGACCCTCCGTCACACTTTGTAAAGCGACCCCCTCTGGATCTCCATGATCTCGCGGGCCAGCTCCCGCTCGAGATCCCTGTCCAGGTGCGTGAAGCGGACGGCGACAAACTCGATGCCGTCGCAGCGCGCATCCGACGGGGTCCAGACCCGCCGGACCACGGCGGGGATGCCGTGCCGCGTCCCGTCGCTGTCCCTGTAGGTCACCTCGACGGCGCGGTTGTGCTCGAAGGGTTTCTCGATGCCGTGGCTGAAGAGGGCCCCGCCGATGGAGATGTCGATGAGGTTGACCGCCCGGGAGTCGACCTCGATGCGCGTCGACCACTCGGACCCGGGCCTCACCCGGTAGTGCATGCGCAGGTTGTACGATTCGAAGCCGGAGGTCTTGCGGATGACGAGGGCCGGGACCGCACTGGAGGAGCTCAGGGGGTATTCGCGGATGATCTCCTCGAGCGTTCCCGTGAAGCCCCGGCGGTGGAGCTGATCGCCTTTCCGGTTCAGACGGGTCACGCGCGCGTCTTTCCCGATATCGGAGAACCGGACGGGAGGGGTCGTCTGGGAAAGGATGAACCGGTCCCCCTCGACGTCGTGGACGATCGCCCTGCGGACGTCGATCTTTTCTTTCAGCTCATCCAGTTCGAGGACGATCTCTACGTTGGAGCCGGGGCCGATGTTCATGACCGTCGACGGGGATGCATGCCCCCGCAGGATAGATCGAAAAATTCTGCAAAACCTTTACTGTTTGTTTCCTTGCAAGAAGCATCCCAGAGGTTTCCCGAGGTGGACGGCGAAACCCTCGGTTTTCGGGGCCGATCTGCGTTATCGTGGGCCATCGACAAAGAAAGGAGGGCACGGGATGAGTCGAATCCGGGAATGTGGAATCTACGGGGTTGCGGCGGCGCTGCTCATGGCGCGATTGGCCCTGACGGCCTGCGCGGGTGCGCCGCAGCAGCAGGCGGGCCCGGCAGGCGACAGCGATCAAGTGGTCCGGGTCCCGCCGCAGGAGGCCTATGCGCAGGTCGTCTCGGGGAAGGCGCTCCTGGTGTGCGCCTATGAGAACGAGAAGACGTGCAGCACGATCATGCTGGAGAGGGCGATTACCCTGAAGGAATTCCAGGGCAGACTCGCGGGGCTGAAAAAGGACCAGCCGATCATCTTCTACTGCGCCTGACCGAAGGAGCACACGTCTGCCGGTCAGGCAGCGAAATACTCGGCAATGGGGTACACCAATGTGAAGGCACTCGGCGGCGGCATCGAGGCCTGGAAAAAGGCCGGCTACATTGTGAACGTGAAGTAGGAGACGCTTCCGCAGCCGGAAAGAACCGGGACAGAAGGGGTCGGCCCCGTCGGGCAGGCCCCTTTCCGTTTGCATTCACGGGCCCGATCGTGAATAATCCTCGATACCGGGGGATTCATGAAAAGGGACCGCGACTTCGACCTGATCGTCATCGGCGCCGGCATCGCCGGGATGGTCTCCGCCGTGACGGCCGCGAGCCTGGGAAAGCGCGTGGCCGTCGTCGAGAAGTCGAGGGTCGGCGGAAGCTGCACCAACACGACCTGCATCCCGAGCAAGGCCCTGATCCGGCTGGGCCACGCAAGCCGCGAGATGGCGCACCTCGAGCGCACGGGCCTGCTTCGCCTGCCCGGAGGCGGCCTGGAGGGTGCGCGGATCATGTCCCGCATCCGGGACATCGTCCGGAAGGCCTACGAGAAGGACCTCCCGGAGACCTTCGAGCGGATCGGCATCCGCGTGATCCAGGCGGAGGCCCGTTTTCTGGACCCGCACCTCATCCGCGCGGGCGGGGAGACCCTCTCGGCCCGGAAGTTCATCATCGCCGCGGGCACGATCCCGCTCATCCCCGAAATCCCGGGGCTTTCCGGCATCGACTATCTCACCAACGAGACCCTCTACCGGCTGGAGACCCTTCCCCGGTCGCTCGTCATCCTGGGCGGCGGCGTGGACGGCCTGGAGTACGCCTCGGCTTTCGGGCGCCTGGGCGTGGAGACCACCGTCGTGGAGATGGCCGAGCGCCTCCTGCCCATGGCCGACGCCGAACTGGTCGGCCGCCTGCTCGAGATTCTGCGCGCAGACGAGGGCCCTCTTTGCGGGGCTTGCCGCCCACGCCATGATCCCCCTGGAGAAGCCCGCGACGGCGGCCTTCGGCATCCTGCTCGGGGTTCTCGCCCACGGCGCGGGCTGGCCCGTCGTCAAGGGGGGCTCGCAGAGACTCGCCGACGCGCTTGCAGCCTGTTTCACGGAGAGCGGGGGAGAGATCCGGACGGGCGTCGAGGTGCGATCGATGGGCGACCTGCCGAAGGCCGAGCGCTACTTCTTCGACGTGACGCCGCGGCAGCTCCTGGCGATCGGGGGGCTCGGCCTCTCCGAGGGCTATCGCGCGAAGCTTTCCCGGTTCCGCTACGGCCCCGGCGTCTGCAAGGCGGACTGGGCCCTGGCCGGGCCCATCCCGTGGAAGGCAGACGCCTGCTGGAAGGCCGGCACGATTCACCTGGGGGCCTCCCTCGAGGAGATCGACGACTCGATCCGGGCGGCGCACCGGGGCGAGCGATTCCCCTTGCCCTACGTCGTGCTCGCCCAGCAGAGCCTATTCGACCCCTCCCGCGCCCCCGCGGGAAAGCACACCGCTTGGGCCTACTGCCATGTCCCGCACGCCTCCCCCGGGGACATGGCGGGGCTCATCGAGGAGCGTATCGAGCGCGTCGCGCCCGGGTTCCGGGATCTCATCCTGGCGAGGCACAGCATGCCGCCCGCGGCGATGGAGCGCTACAACGCAAACTACGTGGGCGGCGACATCAACGGGGGCCTGCAGGATTGGACGCAGCTCTACAGCCGCCCGATTCTTTCGCTCTTTCCCTACCGGACCTCGCGCGGGGACGTCTACCTCTGCTCCTCCTCGACGCCGCCCGGCGGGGGCGTCCACGGCCTCTGCGGCTTCTACGCGGCCCGGGGTCTCTGACACGCGGGGGTGCCGCACCGCAGGCCCGGCCACTTTGCCATTGACACCCGTCGGCGGCCTTTCTATAATTTTTATTTCATGACGCCAGCGCCGCACGTTCGTTCCCGGTCCACGATCCGCATGCGGGGAGGGCCCTGAATGTACCGCATCGCCTTGAAAATGCTCATGGGGGACCGCGGCAAGTACCTGGGCCTCATCATGGGGCTCACCTTCGCGGCGATCCTCATCACCCAGCAGTCCTCCATCTTCGTCGGCCTGATGACCCGCACCTACAGCTTCATCAGCGACCTCTCCCAGCCCGACATCTGGGTCATGGACCCCAAGGTGCAGTTCATCGACGACGTCAAGCCGATGCAGGACACGGAGCTCATCCGGGTGCGCGGCATCACCGGCGTCGAGTGGGCCGTTCCCCTCTACAAGGGGCTCCTCAAGGCCCGCCTCGAGGACGGCAACTTCCAGATCGTCAACGTCCTGGGCCTCGACGACGCGACCCTCATCGGGGGGCCGCCCGTCATGATCGAGGGGAGCCTCGCGGACCTGCGCCGGCAGGACGCGATCATCGTCAACGACGTGGGGGCGGCCACGCGGCTGGCCAGGAAGCCGAGAGAGCCGGGCGGAAAACCGGTTCCGCTCCAGGTGGGGGACGTCCTGGAGATCAACGACCGGCGCGCCGTCGTGGTGGGCATCTGCCGGGTGCTGCGCACCTTTCAGTCCCAGCCCGTCGTGTACACGACCTACAGCCGGGCGACGACCTTCGCCCCGCGGGAGCGGAAGCTGCTGTCCTTCGTGCTCGTCAAGGCGGCCGACGGCGTCGACCCGAAGGAGCTGGCCGGGCGGATCGCACGGGGCACGGGGCTTGCGGCCTACACGGCCCAGGAGTTCAAGGACCTGACCTTCGACTACTACATGAAGAGCACCGGCATCCCCATCAACTTCGGGATCGCCGTGATGCTGGGCTTCATCATCGGCACGGCCATCGCGGGCCAGACCTTCTACAACTTCACCCTCGAGAACCTGCGCTACTTCGGCACCCTGAAGGCCATGGGGACGACCGACACGGTCCTGCTGCGGATGATCGTCCTGCAGGCCCTCGTGGTCGGCGCCTTGGGCTACGGGCTCGGGGTCGGGGGGGCGGCCCTTTTCGGTTACGCCATGCGCGGCACGGAGCTGTCGTTCCGGCTCATCCCGGAGATCCTCGTGCTGGCCGGCGGCGCCATCGCGGTCATCGTCGTCCTCTCGGCGCTCATCAGCATCCGCAAGGTCATGAAGCTCGAGCCGGCCATCGTATTCAAGGGGTAGGGGGGTCATGGCAGACAACGGGACCGCCGTCTCCCTGCGGGGCGTCACCAAGTTCTACGGGACGGGCCCTGCGCGGGTCCAGGCCCTGCGCGGCGTCGACCTCGAGGTCCGCCTCGGGGAGCTGCTCATGCTCGTGGGGCCCTCGGGCTGCGGCAAGACGACCCTCATCTCCGTCGTGGCCGCGATCCTCGATCACGACGACGGCGAGATCGTCGTCTTCGACCGCAGCCTCAAGGCCATGAGCGCGGCCGAGAAGACCCGCTTCCGCGGCGCCAACATCGGCTTCGTCTTCCAGGCCTACAACCTGATCCCCACGATCAGCGTCTCGGAGAACGTCGCCATCCCGCTGCTCATCCTCGGCAGCCGCAGGGCCGAAGCCCTGGCACGGGCCGCGGAGATCCTGCAGGCCGTCGGGCTCGGGGACAAGCTGGAGGTCTATCCCGCCCAGCTCTCCGGCGGGCAGCAGCAGCGGGTGGCCATCGCGCGGGCCCTGGTCAACAACCCGCGGCTCATCGTCTGCGACGAGCCCACGAGCGCCCTCGACGCCGACACGGGCAGGCTGGTGATGGAGGTCCTGCGGAAGAACGCCCTCTCCGATAAGCGGGCCCTGATCATCGTGACCCACGACAACCGGGTCTTCAACTTCGCGGACCGCATCGCCCGGATGGACGACGGTAGGATCATCCTCGTCGAACCGCAGGTGGCGACATTTTAGGAGGCCTTATGGTCAGAAAGTACGCCCTTCCCCTGCTTGCCGTCCTCGGCGTCGTCATCGCGCTGTGGATGGTCAAGGAAGGTTCGAAGCCGAGCATCCACGCGAAACCGGTTGCGGAACCCCCGCGGGTCGAGTTCGTCAACCGGATCTCGGGTGCCGGCATCGTGGAGGCCAGCACGCGCAACATCGCCGTGGGCGCCCATCTGCCGGGGATCGTCGCGCGGGTACACGCCCGGGTGGGCGAGCGCGTGAAGGCCGGCAGCCCCCTGTTCTCCATCGACGACCGGGCCAGGCGCGCCGACCTCGCCGTGCGCGAGGCGCGGGTGCGCGAGGCCGAGGCCAACCTGCAGGACCTGCGGACCCAGCTCGAGGTCGCCGAGAAGGTCAAGGACCCGAGGGCGATCAGCGTGGAGGACCTCAACAAGCGCCGTTTCGCCGTCCAGGCGGCCGAGGCCCGCCTGGCCAACGCCGTGGCGGAGGTCCGGGCGGCGCAGGTCGACATCGACCTGCTGACGGTGCGGGCGCCCGTGGACGGTGCGGTCCTCCAGGTCAACATCCGGCCCGGCGAGTACGCCGCCAGCGGTGTCACGGCCCAGCCGCTCGTGCTCCTGGGCAGCCTGGAGAGGCTGCATGTCCGCGTCGACATCGACGAAAACGACGCCTGGCGCTTCACCGAGAAGTCCCGGGCGGTGGCCTACGTGCGCGGCAACCCGAACCTGAAGACGGAGCTGCGCTTCGAATACGTCGAAAACTACGTGGTGCCCAAGCGCTCGCTCACCGGCGAGAGCACCGAGCGTGTCGACACGCGGGTCATGCAGGTCGTCTACAGTTTCAGCCGGAGCGACCTGTCGGTGTTCCCGGGGCAGTTGATGGATGTCTACATCGAAGACCGCTCGACACAGGCGCCGGCGCCGAAGAAGGTAGACGGGGAGGCGAACAAGCCGTGACGAAACGCCCGCTCTGCATGATCGCCCTGCTGCTGTTCCTCTCGGGCTGCGCCGCCGTGGGGCCCGATTACCGCAGGGAGGATCCTGCCGTGCCGGCGCGATTCTCCTCCCTCGAGCAGGCCGGCGACGCCGCGCCGGCCGCCATGCCCGACGCGTGGTGGAAGGTCTTCAACGACCCCCTGCTCGATTCCCTCATGGCGCGGCTCGTGCCGCGCAACCTCGACCTGCGGATCGCATCTGCGCGGCTGATGCAGGCGCGTGCCCAGGCGGGGGTGGCATCGTCGGCTTTCCTGCCCGAGGGCGGCCTCACCGGGGAATACCGGCGGGTCCGCCGTGACGAGGCGGCCGTGCTGGGCGCCGCGGCCGCGGCGGCCGGGGGCCGGGAGCAGGACTTCTGGCTTGCGGGCTTCGATGCCTCGTGGGAGATCGATGTCTTCGGCGGCATCCGCCGTGAGGTGGAGGCGGCCGATGCGGACCTCGCCGCCTCCGGCGAGGCGCTGCGCGATACCCTCATCTCCCTGCGGGGGGAGCTGGCGCGCAATTACTTCGAACTCAGGGGGCTGCAGCTGCGGATCGGGATTGCCCGGCAGGAGGCGGGGATCCGGAGGGACAACGTGGAGATCACCCGGGAGAGGGCCCGGGCGGGGCTTGCGAGCGAACTCGACTACGCGCGGGCATCGGGGGAGCTGGCCAGCGCCGAGGCCCGCATCCCCGCGCTCGAGCGCTCCCTGAAGGCCGCCGTGTTCCGGATCGGCGTTCTGCTGGGCCAGGAGCCCGCCGGCCTGGAGCCTGAGCTTCGCGCGGCGGGCGCGCTTCCCGCAACGCCGCCGGATCTGCCCGTGGGGCTGCCGTCGGAGCTGCTGCGGCGCCGCCCCGACATCCGGAAGGCCGAGCGCGAGCTGGCGGCGGCGACGGCCCGCATCGGGGTGTCGACGGCCGATCTCTTCCCCCGGTTCTCCCTCACGGGGGCCTTCGGCTACCAGGCGGCCGAAAGCAGGCTCATGTTCCGCGACGAGAGCAACTTCTGGGCGATCGGCCCCTCCCTGCGGTGGCCCGTTCTCAACTTCCGGCGCATCCTGTCGCAGATCGACGCGAGCAAGGCGGTGCGCGAGGAGGCGCTGGCCCGCTACGAGCGATCGGTCCTGATCGCCCTCGAGGAGGTCGAAAACGCCCTGACGGCCCTGTCGCGCGAGAAAGTCCGCAGCGACTCCCTCGTCGAGGCCGTGGAGGCCAACGGCCTTGCCGTGAAGCTCGCCATGGACCGGTACCTGGCGGGCGTGCAGAGTTACCTGGCCGTCACGGATGCCCAGGCCGCCCTCTACGCGGCGGAGGACCAGCTGGCCCAGAGCCGGCAGGCGCAGTCCCAGGCGCTCGTCGCCCTCTACAAGGCCCTCGGGGGCGGCTGGGAGGAAGCCGGGTCGTCGCCGGAGGCGGGAGCGGAGTAGACGGGATGCGGGCCGCCGCTCGGGTGGCCGGTGAAGAAACGGATCGGCGAAGGGAGGGTTCGGTCGATGGACAGGATTCCCTGCGTGGGCGAAGCCGCCCCGGATTTCAAGGCCGCGGCGTTTCACGGCGGCAGGCAGGTCGAAATCACGCTCTCGGGCTTCCGGGGGCAGTGGGTCGTCCTGATCTTCTACCCCGGAGACTTCACCTGCGTGTGCCCCACGGAGATCGCCGCCGCGGCCGTCAAGTACCCCGCCTTCCGCGAGCTGGGCGCGGAGGTGCTGGCCGTGAGCACCGACCCGCTGGAGGCCCACCGGGAATTCGAGGAACAGGGGCTGGAGCGCATGGTGCCCGGCGGGGCGCGGTTTCCTCTCGTGACGGACCCTCGGGGCGAGATCGGCACCCTCTACGGGGTCTACGACGCCGCACAGAAGACGGACATGCGCGGCCGCTTCATCATCGACCCGGAGGGCGTGATCCAGTCCGTGGAGCTGGTGGCGGCCCCGATGGGCAGGAGCGTGCCGGAGATTCTCCGCCAGTTGAGGGCCCTGAAGGAGCACCGGGCGACGGGGCGCATGACGCCCTGCGGCTGGGAGCCCGGCAAGCCGACCCTGGCCGCGCAGGACGAATCGGGAGGGCCGACGAAGCCCTGGGAGAGCTGGAAGCCGCGCGAGGCGTTCTGAAGTCTGTCCGCCCGTTATGAAGCACATCAGAACCGCGGCAGTTAAACCTCGAGCCACGGGGTCTTGTTGCGCGTCTCGCCCGCTTCGCATACCTGGTTGTCGCTGTCGACGGCGTCTCGGGGGCTGTGAGCCGCGCGGACGCAGCCAGGCAGCATCACGGCCCCGGGGACCTTGAAGCCCCGGGATTTGCGCAGCAGAAAACCGGCGCCCTGCGGCGCCGGTTCGCAGGGACATTGACAACCGGCCGGGGTGGCCGCTTCTGCGTCCGTCTCTCAGGGGCACTGCATGCTGTTCGGGTAACAGCGATCGCCGCAGCAGTGATAGCCGGTACAGCAGGGCAGATCGCTGCAGGAGTTCTTGCTGCATGTCGGTGCGGGCATCGTGTCGGGGCAAACGGAGGCCCCGATGACCTGCAGCGGCTGGGAGTAGGCGATATTGCCTGCCCGGTCTTCGAGTTCGACCCGGAGATACGCCTTCGGCATGGGCGGCGTGCCCGCGTTGCCGGGCACGTAGCTCGCGGAGCGCTCCACATCTGCGTCATCGGGGAATGTCTTGCTGTCGAGAACCCGCGTGCAGTCGATAAAACGGATTTCACTCGCCTTCCGGAACGTCACGGACACAATGTTGCCCAGGACATCGATCGTCTTGAACGCCGGGTAGCCCGACCCGCCGCCCTCGGCACGGTGGACGGAGTAGAAATTGCCCTGCTTGATGCTTTCGATGATGTCGGCGGGTCCGGGCGCGGCGTTGCCGGAGTTGACGACGATCCATCCCTTCGTCCCGGGGCTGCCGTTGTGGAAGTCGTCGGCGATGACCCCCCAGACCCTGCGACCGAGGCCTAGGATGTACTTCCACTCCTCCACCGCGCCGCTGATCTCGATGGCATGATACCCTTTCGCGTCGCGCATTTTGTTTCTCGCCCATCCCTGCTCGATGGGTCCCCCGGGCCAGCAGTCATTTCCCTTCGCCGTCGGGTGGTTCAGGATGACCAGCCCGTTCTGGGCCAGCGCCTGGTTGACACGCTTCTGGTTCTCCGGGATGCTGCAGTTCGGCTTCCCCACGCCCCAGGCGCAGCTGGCGCATTCCTCCGGGCATTGCGAGACCCCGATGGCCGAAAGGTGATTTTCCCACCAATCCCCGCTCTCGCAGCCCCTGAGGATCAACAGGCCCTGCGCCGCCGGGTTTGCCCACGGCGTCAGGCAGAGGAGGAAAGAGAGAACGAGGCAGGCTGTCGGGAGCGCGCGTCCGGCCATGGCAAAAGGACCTCCTGCCTGGATGTTACATCCCCATGTAGGCCTTCCGGATTTCCTCGGAGTCCAGGAGTTCCTTCGCCGGGCCCGACTGCACGATGCGCCCGCTCTGGAGCACGTAGCCGCGGTGGGCGATCTCGAGGGCCTCCTGGACCATCTGCTCCACCAGCAGGACGGTGACGCCGCTTCGGTTGATCGCGACGACGGTCTCCATCATCTTCTCCACGAGCGTGGGCATAAGCCCCAGCGACATCTCGTCGAGCATCAGCAGCCTGGGCTTTGACATCATACCCCGGGCGATGGCCAGCATCTGCTGCTCGCCGCCGCTGAGGGTCTCGGCGGTCTGGCGCGCCCGCTCGCGCAGGACGGGGAAGAGCTGCATCATCTCGTCGAGGCGCCGCCTGATCTCGGCCTCCGATTTCTCCGTGTAGGCCCCCAGCCGGAGGTTCTCCTCGACGGAGAGCTTGGCGAACACCCGCCGCCCCTCGGGCACGTAGCTGATGCCCAGGGCCAGGGTCTGGTGGGGGCGAAGGCGCGAGATGTCGCGCCCCTCGAAGCGGATGGCGCCCTTCAGGGGGTTGTTGAGGCCGGCGATGTTTCGCATGGTCGTCGACTTGCCGGCGCCGTTGGCCCCGACGACGGCCACCAGCTCGCCGGGCATGACCTCGAGGGAGATGCCGAAGACGACGGGGACGCCGTCATAGCCGGCATGGACGTCGGCAAGGGTCAGGATCGGTTCAGCCATCGGCGCCCTCCTTCCTCGCCTGCAGACGGCGGCTGAACTTCTCGCCCAGGTAGGCGGTGATCACGCGCTCGTCGTGGATGATCTCGCCCGGGGGCCCCTCGGCGAGCTTGACGCCGCCGTCGAGCACGACTACCTTGTCGGCAATCGGCATGATGGCCTCCATGATGTGCTCGACGATGAGCAGCGTGATCCCCTCCTTGCGGATGGTCCGGATCAGATCCAGGGCCGTGTTGACCTCCGTGGAAGTGAGCCCCGCCATGACCTCGTCGAGCATCAGGAGCCGGGGCTTTGTGGCGAGGGCCCGCGCCAGCTCGAGGCGCTTCTTGACGCCGATGGGCAGGTCGCCCGATGTCTTGCCGGCGAACTCGGCAAGGCCGCAGATTTGAATGCTGTGCTCGGCCGTCTCCCGGGCCCTGGCCGTGTTCGCGTCTTGCAGGAAGGCGCCCACCAGTACGTTGTCGAAGACGGTCATCTCCTTCAGGGGCCGCACGACCTGGAAGGTGCGCACCGCGCCCATCCGCGCGATCCGGTACGACGGGAGCCCCGTGATTTCCCTGCCGTCGAAGAAGATCTTCCCCGATGTCACCGGGTAGAGGCCCGAGACACAGTTGAAGATCGTCGTCTTGCCCGCGCCGTTGGGGCCGATGAGTCCCACGATCGCCCCGGTCTCGACGGAGAAGCTCACGCGGTCGTTGGCGACGAGCTCGCCGAATTTCTTGGTGACGTCCCGTACCTCAAGCAGCGCCAAGGGAGGCACCTCCTGTTTCCGCGTCAGACTTGCGGCGGAAGCGTTTCGCGATATCCCGTACGATCCCCGTGATGCCCGCGGGCTGCTTGACGACGATGAGGATGATCAGGAAGCCGAAGATGATGAGATCCACGCCGCCCCCGAGACCGCCCCACTTTGCCCGGGTGAACTCCTGCAGGGGGACGAGGACCGCCGCCCCGAGCAGGGGCCCCGCCAGGGTGCCCGCTCCGCCCAGGATCGTGACGAGCACGAACTTCATCGACGTGTCCAGCGACATGACCATGCCGGGGTCGACGCGGAGGTTGTACTGCACGAAGAAGGCGCCGCACAGGGCCGCGAGCGCCGCCGACAGGGCCATGGCCGAAAGCTTGACGGCCGTCGAGTTGACGCCGAGCGACTCGGCCGTCTCCTGGCCCTCGCGCACGGCCCTGAGGTAGTAGCCGAACCGGTGCCCCTCGAGGAAGCGCACGATGCCGAAGACGAGGGCGAACAGGATCAGCGCGCTGTAGAAATATCCCGTCTTCGAGTCGTACCACATCAGGTTGGCAAGCCCCTCCTCCACGATCATGTAATCCAGCCCCAGCGCGCCCCCCACCCAGTCCCAGACGAGGAACATCCGGTTGAAGATCTCCACGATGGCGAAGGTGGCGATGGCGAAGTAGTGACCGCTCAGCTTGAAGCAGGGGTAGCTGATGAGCACGGCCACGACGGCCGCCGAGACGATGCCGATGAGGGCCCCCGGCCAGGGGGTCATGCCGTAGGTGACGACGGCCATGCCCGCCCCGTAGGCGCCGATGCCGAAGAACACGGCGTGCCCGAAGGAGGTCTGCCCCCCGTAGCCGCCGATGATGTTCCACGCCTGGGCCATGCTGGCGTAGAGCAGCACCAGGATGAGCACGTGCATGAAAAAGGAGTTGGTCGCAACGGCCGGGACGAGCGGCGCGAGGGCGACGAGCCCCGTGAAGGCCAGCCAGAAAAGATCGGTTCGCTTGAGCGCTTTGGTCATGGGGTTACCACCCGAATATGCCCTTGGGCCGCAGCAGCACGAGGGCGAGATAGAGCCCGAAAACGGCCACGTATTTGAATACCGGCGCAATGTAGTAGCCGGCCAGGGCCTCGACGATGCCGACGAGCAGCGCCGCCACGAGAGCCCCCGGGATGCTGCCGAAGCCGCCCATGGCGACACAGATGAACGCGATGAGGCTGAACATAGTGCCCACCTCGGGGTGCACGGCCAGGTAGGTGGGCATGACGCCGCCCGCAATGCCGACCGTGGCCCCGCCGATGCCGAAGACCAGCAGGTAGATGCGCTCCGTGTTGATGCCCATCAACTCGGCGGCCTCCTTGTCCATGGCCGTGGCCTGCACGGCCCAGCCGAAGCGCGTGCTGCGGACCATGTAGAAGACTGCTCCGATCACGACGAGCGCCAGGGCGGCCGTGACGAGCTGGGGGACGGGGACGATGATCGCCCCGAGCTGGAACGTTTTGTCGCCCAGCCACGTGTCGGAGAGGATGCGGTAGTTCGGGGTGAACTGGTTGAGGCAAAGGTTCTTGAGCAGCATGGCCAGGCCGAAGGTCGCCAGCAGGGCCGAAAGCGGCGGCTTGCCGACGGTGTACTTGATGATCAGCCGGTAGGTCAGGGCCCCGAGGATGAAGATGAAGAGGCCGCCGGCGAACATGGAGACGAGCGGGTCCACCTTCGCGAGAAACCCCAGCCAGTAGGTGACGTACATCGAGATCATCACGTACTCGCCGTGGGCGAAGTTGATCACGTCCATCACGCCCCAGATCAGGCAGAGCCCGACGGCCACGAGGGCGTAGAGCATGCCGTTGAGCATGCCGTCCAGAAGCACTTGCAGCAGAGTGTCCATTGGGTAACAAGGCCGATAGAGAATTTGCTGTCCCGGGGACGCCCCGGGGCCGATCCGTCACGTCCCTCTTCCGCGGAGGGGGGAGGAAGACCGAGGTCCAAATATTTCTGAAGGGACTTCGGTTTTCACAAAAGGTGCCGGGGGCCCAGAGCCCCCGGCACCGGTTCAGCTCACAGCGATTCGGGGAGGAAAATGGGGACAGTCCCCTTTTTTTCCTAGCGCTTGTCCCACGGCGTCATGGGGAAGACGGGCTTCGTGTCCGCCTTCTCCGTGGGGAAGATCTTCTTGTACTTGCCGCCCTGGAGCTGGGTGATGAGGCTCAGGGCGTACTTGTTCTGGCCGCCCGGGACGAAGGCCACCTTGCCGCTCAGGGAAAGCGGGGACTCCCACGTGTTGGCGTAGAGGGTCTCGGCCACCTTCGTAGGGTCGAGGCTCTTGGCCTTCTCGATGGCCTGGGCGAGCACCAGCAGGGCGATCGTTTCCTGGATGCTGTCGCTGTCGTAGGGCACGCCGCCGGTCTTGGACTTGAAGATCTTCTCCACCTCGGCCACGGCGGGCATCATGCTCTGGAACTCGGGCGAGTAGGCCGTCGAGCCCATGAAGAAGTCCGCGTCGGCGCCCAGCTGCTTGGCGATGACAGGGTCCTGGTATCCGCTGCAGTAGTTGAGGGACACCTTCGGCAGCCAGTTCATCTTCTTCATCGTCTTGACCATCAGGGCGTAGTCGGCGCCCAGGACGGCCCCGAAGAGTGCGTCTGGGTTCTTGGCCTTCAGCGTCTGCACCTCGCTGTCGAGGTTGGTGGCGCCGGGGTTGAAGGGCACGTCGGCCACGACCTGGAACTTGCCGGCGGCTGCCGCCTTCATCGCCTGCTGGGAGGCGTTCTTGCCGAACACGGAGTTCTCGTAGATGATGCCGAGGGTCTTGATGTTGGCGCTCTTCTGGGTCTTGTTGAGCCACTGCAGGACGTCGATGAACTCCTGCGATTCGATCTCATCCGTCGACGCCGTTCGGAAGAAGTACTTCATTTCCTTGCGCTGGGTCAGGGAGGCGGCGCTGGAGGCCCCGCACATGAAGATCTTCTTGGCGCGCTCCGCCACGAGGCTCGCCGGCCCGCTCACCGAGCTGTTGTAGGCGCCGATGAGGGCCCACACGCCCTCCTGGTTGATCAGGCGCTCGGCCTCGGCCTTGCCCACGTCGGGCTTGCCCTGGCTGTCGGTGTGCACGAGCACGATCTTGTAG
>JAGPKU010000033.1 GCA_018053845.1 Syntrophobacterales bacterium | reverse complement strand
AAATCCCGGGAGGTCGTGACGATGAAAGACCTGATCAAGTACATCGCCCAGGCATTGGTGGACAACCCGGACAAGGTCGAGGTCTCCGAGGTGCAGGGAGAGCAGACGTCTGTCATTGAGTTGAGAGTGTCGAAGGAGGATCTGGGGAAGGTCATCGGCAAGCAGGGAAAGACGGCAAAGGCCATGCGGACGATCCTGAGCGCCGCGTCGGCCAAGGTGCACAAGCGGACCGTCCTCGAGATCATCGAGTAGCCGTTGCCGATGCGATGGGTCGAAATCGGACAAATCGTCAGGGCCCACGGTCTTGCGGGCCGGGTGAAAGTTCTTTCCTATCTTGAATCGGACCGGTTGCTGCCGTCGCTGGCGGAGGCCTGGATCGGCCGAAGCAGGGACTCGGCGAAGCGATACCCCATCGAAAACGCGCGTCCCGAGGGGCGGGCCCACTTCTCCCTCAAGCTCGGGGGGGTCGAGGACCGCACGGCCGCAGACGGTCTCAGGGGCCTCGCGGTCTACGTTCCCTACGCGAGCCTTGGGGCGCTCCCGGAAGGCGAGTACTACTGGGAAGACCTCATCGGCCTGCGCGTCAAGACGGAGGACGGCCGGCCGCTCGGGGTGATCGAGGGCGTCTTCCCCACGGGCAGCAACGACGTCATCGTCTGCCGCGCCGGCACCCGGGAGACCCTGCTGCCGGCCATCGCCGAGGTGATCCGTTCCGTGGACATCGGCGGGGGCCGGATGGTCGTCCGGCTGCTCAAGGGTATGGAGGCGGGCGACGATGCGCTTTGACATCCTGTCCATCTTCCCGGAGATGTTCGAGTCCTTTTTCGGGTGCAGCCTGCTGAAAAAGGCCCGGGACAAGGGGCTCATCCGGATCGAGACGCACGACATCCGCGACGGGGCCTCCGACAGGCACCGGATGACGGACGATTATCCCTACGGCGGCGGGGCCGGCATGGTGATGAAGGTCGAGCCCATCGCGCGGGTCCTCGAGGCCATCGGCGCGGTGCCCGGGGAATGCCTCCGCGTTCTTTTGACGCCGCAGGGCGAGACCTTCAACCAGGCGATGGCCGCGGAACTGGCCCGGTCGGGCCGGATCGCCCTGATCTGCGGCCACTACGAGGGGGTCGACGAACGGGTGCGGCAGCACCTGGTGGACCGGGAGATCTCCATCGGCGACTACATCCTCACGGGCGGCGAGGCGGCGGCCATGGTGATCGTCGATGCCGTGGCCCGGCTCATCCCCGGCGTGCTCGGCAACGACGAGTCGGTCCGCCACGAGTCCTTCGCCATGGGGATCCTGGAGAGCCCGCAGTACACGAGGCCGGAGGACTTCCGGGGCTGGAAGGTCCCCGAGGTGCTCCTGTCGGGGCATCACCGGCAGATCGAGGAGTGGCGGCGGCGCGAGGCCCTGAAGCGCACGCTGCGGCGAAGGCCCGATCTGCTGGCCGGGGCGGCCCTGACGGCGATGGACCGGAAGATCCTCGAAGAACTGAAAAAGGAATCCTGACGCGCAATCGGCGTCCTGCACGCTGCGCGGATGGCCCGTCCGGCGCAACCGCGGGGAGCGGGCCGGCAAGGGGTACGAGAGCAGAAGAGAACCAGGAGGTTTTGCTGTCATGGATAAGATCGATTTCATCGAGAAGGAGCAGATGCGGGGGGACATCCCCGACTTCCGCCCCGGCGACACCGTCAAGGTCTACGTGAAGATCGTCGAGGGATCCAAGGAGAGGATCCAGGTCTTCGAGGGCGTCGTGATCAAGAAGACCCGCGGCAACAGCCGCGCCCAGTTCACCGTCCGCAAGATTTCCTACGGCGTGGGCGTCGAGAGGACCTTCCCCGTGCACTCGCCCGTGATCGACCGCGTGCAGATCGTCACCCGCGGCAAGGTCCGCCGTGCGAAGCTCTTCTACCTCAGGGGGCGCAAGGGCAAGGAGACGAAGATCAAGGAACTCGACCGGCACTGACGGACGGCTTTTCCCCGGGGCGCGTCCTGCAGAAAGCCTGGCGACCATCTTCCGCCACCGACCACGGGAAGATCGGAAGAGCGGAAGTGAGGAAGAGCGGATCGAACGATTTTTTGTCTTTTCCGCTCTTCCGCTCTTCATCGCTTCCTCGCTTCGCAATCGTGCTCCCGGGGCGGAGATTTCAGCAACTGCCTGTACGCGCTGCGGGTGCGGACGTAAGGCATCGATGAATGGACAGCTTCGAACGGAGCGCGCGCAAGAGGGGCTATGACGTCATCGCCGGCGTCGACGAGGCGGGGCGGGGCCCGCTGGCCGGGCCGGTGGTGGCGGCGGCCGTCGTTCTCCCCGAAGGCTTCCGTCTCGACGGCGTCAGGGACTCGAAGCAGCTGACGGAAAAGAAGCGCCTGCGATTCTACGACATCATCCTGCAAGCCGCCCGCAGCTGGGGGCTGGGTGTTGTGGAACCCGCCGTCATCGACCGCATCAACATCTTCCAGGCCACGCGCCTGGCCATGAAGGAAGCCGTGTGCCAGCTCGCGCCCGCTGCGGATTACCTGCTCATCGACGGGGCGAGGGCGCAGCGCCTGCCCCTGCCCGTCACCCAGGAAACCATCATCCGCGGGGATACCCTGAGCGTCTCCGTGGCCTGCGCCTCGATTGTGGCCAAGGTATCCCGTGACCGGATCATGGAGATCTACCACCACCAGTTTCCCCAGTACAACTTCATCGCGAACAAGGGGTACGGCACCCGGGAGCATCTGGAGGCGATCCGGTGCCACGGTCCCTGCAAGATCCACCGCCGAACCTTCGGGGGGGTGAAGGAAACCCTTGACCCGGGAGAAAAAGGATAAGGGGGACCGCGGCGAGGAGAGGGCCGCCGCATTCCTGGAGGCGCAGGGGTACCGCATCCTGGAGCGCAACTACCGATGCCCGCTGGGCGAGGTGGACCTCATCGCGCGCGACGGCGCAACCGTCGTCTTCGTCGAGGTGAAGACGCGCGCCTCTTGCCGTTTCGGCACTCCCCAGGCGGCCGTGGGGCCGAGGAAACAGAAGCGGATGACGGCCGTCGCCCTCTTTTACCTGAAGGTGCAGGGGTGGCTCACGGCCCCTGCGCGCTTCGATGTCGCCGCCGTCAGCCTCGTCGATGGCAGAGAGAAGGTAACCCTGTACAGGAATGCCTTCGACGCGTCGGGGTTCTGAGCTGCGCTCGGGGCTCGCAGCGGACAGCCGACAGTCAACAGCAAGGCAGGCAGGGCTGGCGGCTGCCTGCCGACCCTCGCCGTCGCCGTGCGAAAAATCAGGAAAAATCGATGAGCCGACCGAAGGAAAGAGGCAAGCTCTATCTCGTCTCCACCCCCATCGGGAACCTGGAGGACATCACGCTGCGCGCACTGCGCATCCTCAAGGAGGTCGACCTCATCGCCTGCGAGGACACTCGGCGAACGCGGATCCTGCTCGGTCATCACGGGATCCCCACGGCCCTGACCAGCCTCTACGACGAGATCGAACAGAAAAAGGCCGAGGGGCTGGTCGGCCGGCTTCTGGCAGGTCAGTCCGTCGCCTATGTCTCCGATGCCGGAACGCCCCTGATCTCCGACCCCGGATACCGCCTGGTCCGGCAGGCCATCGAGGCCCAGGTCCCCGTCGTGCCGGTGCCCGGACCCTCCGCAGCGGTCGCGGCCCTGTCCGTCTCGGGACTGCCTTCGGACCGCTTCGCCTTCTGCGGCTTCCTGCCCGCGAAGTCGGGCCGCCGACAATCGCTGCTCAGGGACCTGCAGGACCTGCCGATGACCCTCGTCTTTTACGAGTCGCCGCGACGGATCGTCGGATCCCTGCGGGACATCCGGGACGTCCTGGGCGAGCGGCAGGTCGTCGTGACACGGGAACTGACAAAGGTCTTCGAGGAGATCAAACGGGGTTCCGTCAGCGGCGTTCTCGAGCAGATGGAGGGGGCCGAGATCAGGGGGGAGATCACACTCCTGGTGCAGGGGGCGGGTGAAAAAGACCCGGCCGGGGATGACGAGATCGAAGAGTGGGTCAGCCGTTTAGAGGAAAGGGAGGACCTTTCCACGAAGGACCTGGCGTCGAGAATCGCCGCCGAACTGGGTCTGCCCAGAAAACGGGTCTACGACCTCGTTGTGAAGCTCCGGGCGGCTCGGGAAGAGGGTGAGCAGGCAAGAGGGTGAGAAGGGGAGAAGGGAAGAGGGAAAGGAGGTCAGAGGGTGCGGGAATCGACGGCCTGCCCTGGACCCGCATGGCATTCAACCTTTTCAACCTCTGAACTTCTCAGCCTCTTCCCCAGCGTGCGGTCGGCGAAAAGGGTTGAAGACTCCGGGGAGGTGTGATAGTGCATCGGCATAAAAAGGCGGCAGGTCCGGATGGCAGGCCGCTCGGCACGACCGGAGCGGTCCGCACCGAGGGATGATCGCCCGAGGGCGGGAAAGGGGAGCCGGCATTGGAAGACAACAGCAGGAAAGCGGCGGAGGCGACGGTCCGTGACCCGGGGCGCAAGGTGTACGAACTCCACGACGTGGTTGAGGAGCCCAGGATCGATGCCCTCGTCGGCGGCCGTCTGCAGGACGAGATCATGAAGAAGGTCGCCGAAATCGCGGAACGGGTCGCGAGGGAGCAGTTCCCCTCCGTTGCCGAGCGCATCATCCGGGAAGAGATCGAAACCCTCAAGAAGACGGCTGATGAATCGCCATAACCCCACACGTCCCCCCGTGCGGGCGATCCTCATCGGTTGCGCCCTGCTGCTCGTTCTTCCCGCCCATTTCTCGGCGCCGGCCATCGAACGGCAGAGCGTCGAGGCCGACGGGATCGCCCCCATCCAGGGCGGCAACCTCGCCCAGGCCCGCGACCGGGCCATGACCCAGGCCCTTCGAGGCGCCATCGAGAAGACGATCCGCTCGTCCGTCCCGCCCGAGACGCTGGACGGCCGCAAGGCCGTCCTCGACGAGAAGATCTACCCGTCGGCCGAGCGATACATCGTCGAATACCGGATCCTGCGGGAGGCGGAGCAGGACGGTTCCTACACGGTCAAGATCGGCGCGACCGTCGATGCGGACGCGCTGAGGGGTGACCTGCGCCGGCACGGCGTTACGGGCGTGACGGCCGACGAGACCCGCGGGGCGGGGCACCGGTTCGTGCTTGCCCTCCGGGGGTCCTTTGCCGGCCATCATGATTACCTGGTCTTCCGCGACCTGCTGTCCGGCATCCCGGGGGTGCAGCGTGTCACCCCCGTTTCGATCTCGCCGGGGCTCTGCGAGTGGCGCATCCAGGCCTCCGAGGGCGCCCCGGTCATCGCCCGGGAACTCTCGAGGCGGAAGTTCAAGGGGGCGACGCTGCGCATCGAGCGCTCCGATGCGGATGGGATCGTCGCAACACTCAACGGCAAAGGGGGTTTGCGTGATTGAATCCAGAACGGTCCGGCTTGGCTGCATCCTGACCCTCGGGGTCGCCCTGCTGCAAGGATGCTCGATGCTGCAGAGCATCCCCGTCATCCGGGACCTGCCCTACGTCTCGAAGGCGGAGGAGGGGCAGCCTGCGATACCCAGCCTCGGGGTGAATACGATCGCCGTCCTGCCCGTGGACATCAAGGCCGGCAGCTCGGATGCCGCCAGGATGATCCGTGAAAAACTCCTCCAGGAACTCTATTTCAAGGGGTACCCGAAGGTCCCCTTCGAGATGGTGGATGCCGCGCTTGCGGAAGCGAGGCGAAGGGAGGGGGCGGGCCCGGGGACCGTCGTTGGGCCCCAGGTCATCGGGGGCATGCTCGGTGCCGAAGCGGTCCTGTACACCACCCTGCTCGAGGCCGGCACGACGTACCGCTACGTCTATGCGCCCGTCACCGTGAGGGCCTCCTTCGAGATCAGGAGCGTTCAGACGGGCGACACGATCTGGAAGCACGAGTCCCGGGCGACGGATAGCGATTACGGGGTCACGAAGGGCAGCCTCGATCTGGGCTCGGCGAAGATCTTCGAGGACGTGGTCTTCGAGGTCGTGAGGCAGGCCGTCGAAAAGCTCCCCGACGGGCCGGCCATGCGCTGAGCAGCTTCGAGGTCCGAGGAGCGAGGTACAAATCATGACCTTCATCCTCGATCCTTCTTCCTCGAACCTGCCCGTTCTCCGCGCATGGCATCAGCAGACGAAGGCATGACCCGCCCGGCATTCCGCGCCGGACCCGACGAGGTCCGAGAAGGGGACCGAGCCGTGAACATCCCGAATACCCTGACCGTTCTCCGGATCGTCCTCGTCCCGGTCATCGTCATCCTGCTGATCCAGGGGCAGTACGCGAAGGCCCTGGTGTTCTTCGTCATCGCCGGAGTGACGGACGGTCTCGACGGGCTGCTTGCCCGGATTCTCAACCAGCAGACCGTCGTGGGGGCCTACCTCGACCCCGTGGCCGACAAGGCGCTCGTGATCAGCATGTTCACGGCCCTCGCCGTCGTCGGGGTCATTCCGGGGTGGCTTGCCGTGGTGGTCATCAGCCGAGACTGCATCATCCTCGGCGGTATCCTGGTGCTGACCCTCATGTCCGTCCGACTCGAGATCAGTCCGTCTTTCGTCAGTAAAATCAATACGATGCTTCAGCTTTCCACCATTTTTTTTGCCCTCCTGCTGAAGGTGGGCGACGGGGGGCGGCATTTCCGCGAGGCCTTTGCGATCCTGTGCTGGGTCACTGCGCTCTTCACCGTCGTCTCGGGGGGCGATTACATCCTCAAGGGGATGAAGCTCATCGGCGGTGCGGGCGCGGATCAGGAAAAAACATGATTTTGTCTTGACATCATTGCCTTTTCTTGTTAAGCATAACCCGCTTTTATGATGCATGGAAACAGGCACGTAGCTCAGGGGGAGAGCGCCATCTTGACGCGGTGGATGTCCAGGGTTCAAATCCCTGCGTGCCTACCATTAAAAAATATTTTTCTGAGGCGAAGGGCATCACAGGACGTCACAGCGTTGGTGCCCTTTCTTTAATTAAAACCCGAAGGGATTCAGCGCGTTTCTCCTTGACGACCGGAGCGGCTTCACCGGGGCCGGTGAGGGGGGAGAATCGGGGATCGCCAGATGAGCAAAATCGACATCGAGTACCCGGATCACAGCCGGAAGTCCTTCGAGGCCGGGATGGCTGCGGGGGAAATCCTTGCCGCATGGAAGCAGGAGGCCGCCCGCGATGCCGTCGCCGCCCGGTTCAACGACCGGATGATCGACCTGGCGAGCCCCGTGACGGAAAGCGGCTCCATCGACGCCGTGGACATCCATACCCCGGAGGGCGTGAGCGTTCTGCGTCACAGCATCTCCCACGTCATGGCCGAGGCGGTCCAGGAACTCTTCCCGAACGTCAAGGTCACGATCGGCCCCTCCATCGAGGACGGCTTTTACTACGACTTCGACTACGAGTCGACCTTCACGCCCGAGGATCTGAAGAAGATCGAGGAGCGGATGGCGGAGATCGCCGCGAAGGACGAGCCCTTCACGCGCCGCGAAGTCAGCCGGGAAGAGGCCGTCGAGCTCTTCAAGAAGAAGGGCGAGCCCTACAAGGTGGAACTCATCAACGACCTGCCCGCAGACGTCAAGACGGTGAGCCTCTACACACAGGGCGGCTTCACGGACCTGTGCCGGGGCCCCCATGTCCCGTCGACGGGCAAGATCAAGGCCTTCAAGCTCCTCAACGTGGCCGGCGCCTACTGGCGCGGTGACGAGCACAACAAGATGCTCCAGCGCATCTACGGGACGGGGTTTGCGACACCGAAGCAGATGGAGGAGTACCTCACCTTCATCGAGGAGGCCAAGCGGCGCGACCACCGAAAGCTCGGCAGGGAGCTGGACCTCTTCCAGATCAACGAGGAGGTGGGGCCGGGGCTCATCATCTGGCACCCCAAGGGGGCCATGCTGCGCACCATCATCGAGGACTGGGAGCGCAAGGAGCATTTCAAGAGGGGCTACGACATCGTCCTGGGACCGCAGATCCTCCGGGACCACATGTGGATCCGCTCGGGCCACATGGACCACTACAAGGAGTCCATGTACTTCACCGAGGTGGAGGACCAGGGCTACGGCATCAAGCCCATGAACTGCCTCTCCCACATGATGATCTACAAGTCGAAGATCCGCAGCTACCGGGATCTGCCCCTGCGGTACTTCGAGCTGGGCACCGTGCACCGCCACGAGAAGACGGGCGTGCTGCACGGCCTGACGAGGGTGCGGCAGTTCACGCAGGACGACGCCCACATCCTCTGCACCCCCGATCAGCTCAACGCGGAGATCATGGCCATCGCCGATTTCGTCAAGTACGCCATGGGGATTTTCGGCTTCGAGTACGAGGTGGAGCTGAGCACGCGCCCGTCGAACTCCATCGGCACCGACAAGGACTGGGAGATGGCCACGGCGGCCCTCGAGCAGTCCCTGAAGGACAACCGGATGGCCTATGACATCAACGAGGGCGACGGCGCCTTCTACGGGCCGAAGATCGACTTCAAGCTCAAGGACGCCCTGAAGCGAAAGTGGCAGTGTGCCACGATCCAGTGCGACTTCGCCCTGCCGGAACGCTTCGACCTGCACTTCGTGGGAGCCGACGGCGAGCGGCACCGCCCCGTCATGCTCCACCGGGTCATCCTGGGGTCCATCGAACGGTTCATCGGGGTTCTGATCGAACACTACGCCGGGGCCTTCCCGGTGTGGCTCTCCCCCGTCCAGGCCGTGCTCGTCACGGTGACGGACAACCAGATCCCCTACGGCGAAGAGGTCTACCGCAAGCTGCTCGACGCGGGCCTGCGCGTGGAGAGGGATTTCAAGAACGAGAAGCTGGGGCACAAGATCCGGGCCGCGCAGCTCCAGAAGGTTCCCTACATGCTCGTCATCGGGGACAAGGAGGTCGCCTCGGGGACGATTTCCCCGCGGCAGCGCGACGGGAAGAACCTCGGCGCCATGACGGCCGACGCCTTCGTCGATCTCGTCCGCCAGAAGTGCAGCCGCTACGAGTAGCGAAACCGCACCCCCGCAGAGGGGATGACTGTTGCCATCGGGCAGGAGGTGTCCAATAGAAAAAAATCTTCGGATCAACCAGGGAATCAGGGTCCCCCAGGTGCTCGTCATCGATTTCGAGGGCAAGCAGCTGGGGATCTTGCCCATCGCCGAGGCCCTGGCGGAAGCGGCGAAGGCGGGCATGGATCTCGTCGAGGTCGCCCCGAATTCCAATCCCCCCGTGTGCCGGATCATGGACTACGGGAAGTTCCGCTACCAGCAGAGCAAGAAGCTGCAGGTGGCGAGAAAGAGCGCGGCCGCCGTCCAGATCAAGGAGATGCGCCTGCGGCCCAAGATCGACGGGCACGACCGGGAGATCAAGATCCGCAAGGTCAGGGAATTTCTGGAGGAGGGCGACAAGGTCAAGATCTCCATGCTCTTCCGGGGCCGCGAGATCGCCTACACGTCGATCGGCCTCAAGATCATGGAGTCCATCCGGGAAGAACTGGAGAGCATCGCCACCGTGGAGCAGCAACCCAGGATCGAGGGACGGAGCATGGTGATGGTGGTATCCCCCAAGAAATAACGCGTTGAGGAGCAGTCCATGCCGAAGCAGAAGACACACAAGGGAGCATCGAAACGCTTTTCTCTGACCGGGACGGGGAAGGTGAAGCGCAAGAAGGCCTTTCACAGCCACATCCTGACGAAGAAGACGACGAAGCGAAAGCGGAACCTGAGAAAGTCGACGATCCTGGATGCCCGGGACGAGAAGGGCATCAAGAGGCTGATCCCCTACGCCTAGCGGCGGGCCGGCACGGCGGGGGCGGCGACGGGACGACTTGACAAGTAGAGGGGCTTCCTCCCCTCTATTTTCATTAGACAAAACAGGCCGCAGGCCTCAGGCGCCGGGCGACAGGAAAAGAAAAAGCACCGATTCGTCTTGACCTGATGCCCAATGCCCAATGCCTGACGCCTAATCGGGAGATTCATCATGGCACGTGTAAAGCGAAGTGTAACGGGAAGGAAGAAACGCAGGAAGATCATGAAGCTGGCCAAGGGCTTTTTCGGCGCCCGGCGCAGGGCGTACCGCCTTGCGACGGAGTCCGTCAACCGGGCCCTTGCCTTCGCCTTCCGCGACCGCAAGGCCCGCAAGCGCGAGTTCCGCAGCCTCTGGATCGCGCGGATCAACGCGGCGGCCCGGCTCAACAACCTTTCCTACAGCCGGTTCATCGAAGGGCTCAAGAAGGCGGGCGTGTCCCTGGACCGCAAGGTCCTGGCCGACATCGCCGTCCATGACCCCCGGGCGTTTGCCGACATCGCCGGCATCGCGGCAGGCGGGAAGAAGGGATGAGAGAGCAGCTGGAGAAGCTTCAACGGGAAGCCGAGCAAGAGCTTCTCGGGGCCTCGACGGACGAGGCGATCCAGGCGATCCGGACGAAGTACCTGGGTCGCAAGGGGATGCTCACGTCTATCCTGCGCGGCCTCGCGTCCGTGCCGCCGGAGGAGAGGCCCGCGATGGGACAGCTGGCCAACCAGGTCAAGGAGTCCCTCTCGCAGCGGATCGACGCGGTGCTCGAGGGGATTGAGGCCTCGAAGAAAGACAGACGGCTCATGCAGGAGAGGGTCGACGTGACCCTGCCCGGGAGGGGGTTCGCCCGAGGGACCCTGCACCCGATCACCCAGGTGACGCAGGAGATCTGCGGGATCTTCGCCGCGCTGGGCTTCGCCGTCGCCGAGGGCCCCGAGGTCGAACTGGACTACTACAATTTCGAAGCCCTCAACATGGCCAAGGACCACCCCTCCCGCGACATGCAGGCGACCTTCTATATCACGGAAAACCTTCTTCTCAGGACCCACACCTCGCCGGTCCAGGTCCGCGTGATGGAAAAGCAGCAGCCGCCCGTGCGGGTCATCGCGCCCGGGAAGGTGTACCGGCCCGACGCCGACATCTCCCATTCCCCGATGTTCCACCAGATCGAGGGGCTCTACGTCGACCGGAAGGTCACCTTCGGGGACCTGAAGGGGACGCTCACGTACTTCCTGCATCACGTCTTCGGCAGCGAGGTCGGCGTGCGGTTCCGTCCGAGTTTCTTCCCCTTCACGGAGCCCAGCGCCGAGGTCGACATCCAGTGCGTCATGTGCCGCGGGAAGGGCTGCCGGGTATGCGGCCAGAGCGGCTGGCTCGAGATCCTGGGATCCGGCATGGTCGACCCCGAGGTCTTCAAGGCCGTGGGGTACGACAGCGAGCAGTACACGGGCTTCGCCTTCGGCCTCGGTGTCGAGCGCATCGCCATGCTGCGCTACGGCATCTCCGACATCCGGCTCTTCACGGAAAACGACCGGCGGTTCCTGGAACAGTTCTAGACGAACAGGCTAAAGGCTAAAGGCTAAAGGCTAAAGGCAATAACCTTCTGACCCTTAGCCATTAGCCCTTCGCCTTATGCCCCAAAGGGTTCTCATTCATGAAAGTCAGCCTCAAGTGGCTTAGGGATTACGTCGACATCGACATCACCCCGCAGGAGCTTGCGGACCGGCTCACGATGGCCGGTCTCGAGGTGGATGCCGTGGAGGACTACACGCCCGCCTTCACAGGGGTCGTCACGGCGAGGATCCTGACCATGCGGCGCCACCCCGACGCCGACAAGCTCCACCTCCTGGAGGTGACCACGGGCGGCGAGCCGCTGCCCATCGTCTGCGGCGCCCCGAACATGAAGCCCGGCGACGTGGTGGCCCTCGCCACGGTCGGCGCCGTGATCCCCGGGGGCTACACGATCAAGAGCTCGAAGATCCGCGGGGAAGCCTCCGAGGGCATGCTGTGCTCCGAGGACGAGCTCGGGATCGGCCCCGACGCGTCGGGCCTGCTGATCCTGCCGCCGGAGACGCCGCTGGGAAAGAACCTCGTCGATGTCCTCGACCTGCGCGATACGGTGCTCGACATCGGCGTCACGCCCAACCGGGCCGATTGCCTGAGCATCGTCGGCATCGCCCGCGAGGCGGCCGTCCTGTGCGGCAAGAAACTGCGCTACCCGAAGATCGCCTTCAGGGAATCGGACGAGGACATCCGGTCGCTCACCTCCGTCGAGATCCAGGACCCCGATTTCTGCCCCCGGTACACGGCCCGCATGGTGAAGGGCGTCAGGATCCAGCCGTCGCCGAAGTGGATGCGCGAGCGCCTGGAAGCCGTGGGGCTCCGGTCCATCAACAACGTCGTCGACGTGACCAACTTCGTCATGATGGAGCTCGGGCAGCCCCTGCACGCCTTCGACTTCCGCTTCCTTGAGGAGGGGAGGATCGTCGTGCGCCGCTCTCGGGAGGGGGAGCCCTTCGTCTCTCTCGACGGCAAGACCCGAACCCTCAACGCCGAGACGCTGATGATCTGCGACGGCCGCAAGCCCGTGGCCATCGCCGGGATCATGGGCGGCGAGAACTCCGAGGTCAAGGACGACACGGAGACCGTGCTGCTCGAAAGCGCCTACTTCAACCCCTCGGCGATCCGGCGCGGGGCGAGGTTCTTGGGCATGGGGACCGACGCCGCCTTCCGGTTCGAGCGGGGGATCGACCCCGAGGGGGTCGTGAGGGCCCTGGACCGCGCCGCGCAGCTCATCGCCGATCTCTCGGGCGGGCGCATCTGCAAGGGGCACATCGACACGTACCCCAAGAGGGTCCCCGTCTCGGGCCCCATCCGCGTCCGGATGGACCGGGTCGAGTCGATCCTCGGCACGCCCGTCAGGGCGGCGGAGGCGACGGCGATCTTCAGGGGCCTCGAGATGTCCGTGAAAAGGGAAGGCAAGGGCGTCCTCACCGTCACGCCGCCCACGTTCCGCGTGGACCTGTGGCGCGAGATCGACCTCATCGAGGAGATCGCCCGGATCCACGGCTACGACAAGATCCCCGAGACCATCCCGGCCATCCCCGTCCCCGGCGAACTGCATGACCGCAAACGGGAGTTCGAGTCCGCCGTGCGGGCGTCCCTCAGCGGACAGGGGTTCTCGGAAGTGCTCAATTACAGCTTCATTTCCCCCCGCTCGGCCGATGCGCTCGCGCTGCCCGCAGGCGACGAGCGGCGCCGCTTCGTCCGGATCGCGAACCCGCTCACGGAGGATCAGGCCGTCATGCGCACGACCCTCCTGTACGGTCTCCTCGAGACGATGAGGCGCAATGTCAACGCCGGCTTGCCGGACCTGAAGCTCTTCGAGCTGGGCAAGATCTTCATCGCCGCCGGCGACGGGGAACTGCCCCGGGAAGTGGACAAAATCGCCCTGCTGATGACGGGGTCGCGCTACGGGGAGAACTGGCACTTCCAGACCCTCCCGGTGGATTTCTACGACGTCAAGGGGGCCCTCGAGAGCCTTGCGGGGTCGCTGCGCGTCGAGGGGCTTCGGTGCGAGGCCGCCACGGACATCCCCTGGCTGCACCCGGGCCGCGCGGCCCGTGTCTTCGTCGGCGGAAAGGAAATCGGCTCATTCGGGGAACTCCACCCCGACGTGGCCGGCCGCATGGACCTGCGCGGCCGGGCCTTCGTCCTCGAAATCGAGGCCGAGCCGCTGATGGGCGGGGGTGAAAGGCCGGTCGTCTACCGGGAATTCTCCCGGTTCCCCTCCATGGTCCGGGACGTGGCCTTCCTGGTCGGAGCGGAGACGGAAGCCGCCGGGATGATCGCCCTGGCCGTCTCGGCAGGGGAAGAATTGCTTGAAGCGGTTGATATTTTTGATGTATATAGCGGCAAAGGTATTCCCGAGGGCATGAAGAGTCTTGGTCTGCGGTTTACCTACCGCTCGGCATCAAGGACATTGACCGACGATGAAACGAGCCGGGCACATGGCCGGATCGTGAGGAAGATCGTCGAATCGACCGGCGCCAGGATCAGGGGGGAAGGCTAACAGGAAACCGAGGCCAGGAAAAGAGGAGGAAGGCGATGACGAAGATAGACATCATTCAAAATGTCTGCGACAAACTGGGCTTTTCGAAGAAGGATTCGGCCCGAATCGTCGAATCGGTCTTTGACATCATGAAGGATGAGCTCGCCCGGGGACAGAAGGTCAAGATTTCGGGGTTCGGCAATTTCGTCGTCAAGGACAAGAATTCACGCAGGGGCCGCAACCCCCAGACGGGCGCGGAGATCGAGATATCGGCCCGGCGCGTGCTCACGTTCAAGTCCAGCCAAGTCCTCAAGAAAGCCCTCAACAACAAGTAGGCGGGGCGATCAGGCTCTCTCCACCGAGGGCGGCAGCAGGTTCCCGACGGGCATCTTCCGGTGAGAGGTCGTCCGTGGACATCGAGATTCCCGACAAAACCTACTTCCGCATCGGTGAGATCAGCAAGATCCTGGGTGTGGAGCCCTACGTCATCCGGTACTGGGAAACGGAATTCCGTACCGTGAGGCCCATCCGCACCAAGTCCGAGCAGCGGCTCTACCGAAGAAAAGACCTCGAGGCGCTCGCCCTCATCAAGAAACTGCTCTACGAGGACCGGTTCACCATCGCCGGGGCGAAGAAAAAGCTCCAGGAGCTGGGCAGGGAACCGGAGTCCGAACGGTCGCCCGGCGAGGAGTACCGGGAAAAGCTCCGGTCGATCAAGAAGGGGCTCAAGGCGATCCGGGACCTGCTGAGCTAGAGGGACACGGGTCCTGAAAGCGGGGAGCCCTCTTGCGGGGACCGGGGTCCGCCGCTTCCGGCACCGCCGTAAAATGAAGAGCCGATTCCGGGAAGCATCCCTCCGGGAATCGGCTCTTTTTTCTTGCTCCTGCGGCCGGTCGGATGCGTGAATCCCGCAGCCCGGGCCTATTTCTTCGCCGAGCGCTTGGAGGCCTTCAGGGGGTTGATCTTCTGGACGGTTTCCTCCTTGACGACCTTCTTGTGCGTGGCCTGGGGGCAGCCGCCCATGGACCACTTGCCCGCGGGGTTCGGGTAGACCATGCAGTATTTCGCGCCCGAAGTCTCGATGATTTTGCCGCAGCCCTCGCACTGCTCCACGATCTTCTGGCAGCTGCCGCCCACGAAGCTGCAGCCGTTTTTCGTCATGAACGCGCACTCGACCCCTGCTTTGATTGTCTGGCAGATCACTTTTGACACCTCCCGTCGGTATTGATCCCTAGCCCCCGTCACCGGACGGGGTCGGCGGCTCGCAAAAAATCGGCCATCCCGGTGGGGATGGCTTCGAACCTTCCTTGCCCTCTGCGCCTGTCGGCAGGCGTAAGTAACAGAAAAAAAAAGGCCTGTCAAGGGAAAACAACGGCAAAAACCCGAAAAATTCAATGGTATACCGGCGACATGCATTGACTAATGCCCCGGTTCGTGTTAGGGTTTTGCCGTTTGAGCCGGGCCGATCCCGCTCGCTGCGGGCAAGCAGCGGTGTGCCGGCTCTGCTGTCCCTCAAGCGCGAATTTTCCGTCAATGTAACAACGATCCGGCATCGGTCAAGTGTTGAACAGGAAAGGGCTTGCACAAATCCTCCTGAGGTCCTTGCTGATCCAGGCCTCGTGGAATTTCTCGAGGATGCAGGGCCTCGGTTTTGCCTACGCCGCGGCTCCCCTGGCGGGGGAAAGGGCGGGTGCCGAAGATCCCGAGGCCCGGGCGTTGCTGGACAGGCACCTGCAGAGGTTCAACACCCACCCCTACATGGCCGCCCCCATCATCGGCTCCGTCACCCGTCTCGAGGTCGAGGGCCGGTCCTCGGAGGCGGTCGAACTGAAGGACGCCCTCATGGGTCCCTACGCGGCGCTGGGGGATCCGTTCTTCTGGGGCGCGCTCCAGCCCTTTTCGGCCGTCGCGGCGATGTGTCTCGCCATCCAGGGATGGCTCCTGGCCCCGGTCGTTTTCCTGCTCCTCTACAACCCCGTACCCTTCCGGGTGCGCATCCGGGGCTTCCTGGAAGGCTGGCGGCACGGGAAAAACGGGATCGACTTCGTCCGCCGCCTCGATCTGCCCGAACAGACCCGGCGCCTCCGGTGGGGCAGCGCGATTCTCCTGGCGGGCCTGGCGGTCCTTGCCTCGTCGGTCGGGCCGATCCCGGCACCGCTCGAGCCCGGCCTTTGGTTGAAGGCGGCCGGCCTGATCGTTGTCCTGGCCGGTTACGCGGCCGTGAAAAAGGGGCTTTCCGCCATTGTGATTCTCTACGGTGCGGTCGCTCTTGGCGCCGTCGTCGTGTGGATACGATGATCGTTCAGAAGACCCTCACGATCAAGAACGAGTTAGGCCTGCATGCGCGGTCGGCCGCCATGATCGTCCGCGCCCTCGAGGGGTGCCGGTCGACGGTGTCCCTCGAGAGGGACGGGGTCCGGGTCGACGCCAGGAGCCTGCTGGACATCCTCACCCTCGGCTGCCCGAAGGACAGCCGCATCGTGGTGCGCGCCGACGGCGACGACGCCCGGGAAGCGGTCGAAAGCATCGAGAAGCTCGTCGACAGCCGGTTCGGGGAGGACGCATGAACCCCGGCGATCCCCGCAGAACCGTGATCCTGCAGGGCATGGGCGTCTCCCCCGGGGTCGCCATCGGCACGGCCTATCTTGTCCGCCGCATCGATGCCCCCATCTCGCGCTACCAGATCCAGGACAAGGGCCTTCTCGCCGAGGAGATCCGCCGGTTTCGCAAAGCCGTCAAGGACTCCGAGAACCAGCTGCTGGAGATCAAGCGCAAGTTCAAGGACCAGGAGGGTCTGGAGACCCTCTACATCCTCGACGTGCACATCATGATCCTCCGGGACAAGATGCTCATCCGCCAGACGATCCAGAACATCGAGGACAAGGGGGTCAACGCCGAGTGGGCCCTGCGGATGACCCTGGACAAGTACCGCGACGTGTTCAGCAAGGTCGACGACGAATACCTGCGCGAGCGGGTGAGCGACGTGGAATACGCGGGGCAGCGGATCCTGAGAAACCTGGCCGGGATCCACCACGAGTCCATCTCGGGGATCGGCGACAACGCCATCGTCATCGCCCGCGACCTCTCGCCGGCCGACACGATGCAGATGCGGGTGGAGAAGATCCAGGGGTTCGCCACCGACATGGGCGGCAAGACCTCGCACACGGCCATCGTGGCCCGGGCCTACCAGATCCCGGCCGTCGTGGGGCTCGAGAAGATCACGACGGAGGTCCGGACGGGGGACGTGGTCGTCATCGACGGCACGGCGGGCGCCGTCATCGTCAACCCGGACCCGGAGATCATCCGCCGCTACGAGGACAAGAAGCGGCACTACGAGACGATCGAGGACAGCCTGCTCAAGCACGCCCGCAAGCCGGCCGTGACGCTCGACAGGCACCGGGTGCTCATCGGGGCCAACATCGAGTTCACCGAGGAGATCGCATCGGCCGTCCAGCACGGCACCGACGGCATCGGGCTGTACCGGACGGAGTTCATCTACATCAACCGCGACCGGCTTCCCACCGAGGAGGAGCATTTCTGCACCTACCGCAAGGTCGTCGAATCGAAGGGCATCCGCTGGGCGACGATCCGCACCTTCGACCTCGGCGGCGACAAGTTCATCTCCGACCCGCGGCTCGCGGCGGAGATGAACCCCGTCATGGGCCTGCGGGCCATCCGCTTCTGCCTGCGGGAGGTGGACCTGTTCAAGGTGCAGCTGCGGGCCATCCTCCGGGCCAGCGCCTACGGGCGCACGAAGGTGCTCTTCCCCATGATCTCGGGGATGGAGGAGCTGCGGGAGACCAAGCGGATCTTCAACGAGGTGAAGAAGGAGCTCAAGCGCGAAGGCATCCCCTACGGCAAGGACGTGAAGATCGGGATCATGATGGAGGTCCCCTCGGCCGCGCTCATCGCCGACGATCTCGCCCGGGAGGTGGACTTCTTCAGCATCGGCACCAACGACCTCATCCAGTACACCCTGGCCATCGACCGGGTGAACGAGCGGGTCAGCTACCTCTACGAGCCGCTGCACCCGGCGGTCCTGCAGCTGATCCGCCGGATCGTGGAGGCGGGGCACAAGGCCGGCATCGAGGTCGCCATGTGCGGCGAGATGGCCGGGGAGCCCGCCTACACCATGGTCCTGCTCGGCCTCGGGATCGACGAGCTGAGCATGAACGCCCTGGTCATCCCGCGCGTCAAGAAGATCATCCGCGCCGTGACGATGCAGGAGTGCCGGAAGCTGGCCGATCGGGTCATGTCCTTCAACTCGGCCTCCGAGATCGAGTTCTTCGTCCGGGACGCCATGCGGCGGAAGTTCAAGAACGTTTTCGAAGACGCGGATTGACACCGGAGGGGCCATGAACCCGGACACCCACAGCATGCCCGCCGGCGCCGGGGGCCCTCCCGCCGGCGACGCGGGCGGGAAAATCCGCATCCCCTTCCACCGTTTTTTTTCGCGGTACCTCTCCCGGGTCGAGCTGGCCCCCGAGGTCGAGCGCGCCATCGGGGAGCTGGCCCGAAAGGGCGTGGTCGTCTACGCCCTGAAATACCCCAGCCGCCTCAACGGCCTCATCCTGCACGACCTGGGACTGCGGACGAGCATCCCCCAGCCGATTTATTTCCACGGGATGGGGACGCTGCTCTGGCGGCATGCCGCGAAGGCCGTCCGCTCCCTGCTGAAAAGCGGGTCCGCAGAGCCCGGCGACGCGGGCACCCTCGAGCGCCTGACCCGCCTGGGCCACAGCTCCGTGATCTCGCTGAGGGGCTCGGAGCGCGATGACGCACAGGACCCGCTCGTTCAGCTCCTCAACGCCCAAAAGGCCCTCGATGTCCCCGTCACCGTCGTTCCCGTGGCCGTCAGCTACGGCCCGCGGCGCGAGAAGAGGGAGCGTCCCCTGGTGGACATCTTCTTCGGCGACCAGGAGCACCCGGGCGCGCTGCGCCGGCTGATCGCCTTCATCCGGTACAAGCACCGGACCTCCGTCAGCATCGCCGAGCCGATCGACCTGTCCCGCATCCTGGAGGAGACGGCCGGCGGGCCGCTGCAGGAAATCGCCGGCGGCCTGCGGGCCGAGCTGATCGGCCGGATCGACCGCGAGACGCTTGCGGCCCTGGGGCCCCGCGTCAAGCCCCGCGAGGAGATCATCCGGATCGCGATGCGGGACCCCGCGCTCGTGCGGTTCCTGGAGGAGCACGCCGCCTCGGCGAAGAAGGACCTCGAGTCGGTCCGGAAGCAGGCGAAGCGGTATCTCGAGGAGATCGCCGCGGATTACGTCGATTTCTACATCGAGCTCTACGACAAGGCCCTCACCTGGCTCTGGAACAACATCTACGACGGCGTCATCGCCGACCGGGAGGGGCTCGCCCGCATCCGGGAGCTCTCGCGGCGCATGCCCTGCGTCATCATCCCCTGTCACCGCAGCCACATCGACTATCTGCTGCTGTCCTACGTCTTCTACAAGCACAACATCCCGCTGCCCTTCATCGCGGCGGGGACGAACCTCATGTTCTGGCCCCTGGGGCACATCTTCCGCAAGGGGGGGGCGTTCTTCATCCGCCGGACCTTCGGGGGCAACGTCGTCTACCGCCAAGTCATGGAGGCCTACATCCGGACGATGCTGCGGGAGGGCTACCCCATCGAGTTCTTCATCGAGGGGGGTCGGAGCCGCACGGGCAAGATGGTGATGCCGAAGTACGGGATGCTCTCCATGGTCATCCAGGCCTGCACGGAGCTGCACCGGGACGTGGCCATCGTCCCCGTCTTCATCGGCTACGACCGGGTCCTGGAGGAGAAGTCTTACATCCAGGAGCTGGGCGGCGCCGAAAAGGAGCGCGAGAGGGCAACCGCCGTCATCAAGAGCAGCCGGCTGCTCAACAAGCGCTACGGGCGCGTCTACCTGAACATCGGCGAGCCGATCCACATCTGCGCCTCCCTGCAGGCCCAGGAAAGGCCGCCGGGGGCCATGGAGACCGACGAGCGGCGCAGCTTCTACCGCAAGGTGAGCTACGAGGTCGTCAGCGAGATCAGCCGCGTCTCCGTGGTGACCCCCTTCGCGCTGGTGGCGGCGGCGCTGCTGTGCCACTACAAGCGCGGCCTGACCCGCAACGACCTGCTGGAGATCGTCCACGAGCTGTTCCACTACCTGGCCGCGCGCGGAGTGTCCATCGCCTCCACCTTCGCCAACCCCGAGCGGGCCATCGACGAGGCCCTCGAGCAGTTCAAGGCCGCGGGGTTCATCACCGAGATGGGCGCCGAGGAGGGCGAGGAGGACGAGTTCGCCGAGGTCGTCTACTCCCTGGACGAGGGGAAGCGGCTGCACCTGGAGTACTACAAGAACAACATCCTGCACTTCTTCGTGCCCCTGTCCTTCGTGGCGGCCTCCATCCTCTCGACGAGCGAGGACGCGGTCCCGCTGGTCCGGCTCATGGAGGACTACAAGTTCTTCAAGCGCCTCTTCCGGTACGAATTCATCTTCGATCACCGCAAGGGCGACGCCGAGGAGGTCCACGAGGCCCTGGCCTACCTGCTGGACCGCGGCATGGTGGCGGGCCTCGAGAAGGGGGGCGAGGCGTGGATCGAGGTCAAGGGCCGGGGTCGGACCAACCTGCGGCCCTATGCGGGGCTGATCCAGAACTACATCGAGTCCTACTGGGTCGTCACGCGCGGCTCGTCCTACCTGCGGAAGGACATGCGCGCCGACAGGGAGTTCCTCCGGCTGGTGCAGAAGCTCGGGACCCGGATGTACCGCAAGGGCGAGATTCTGCGCAACGAGGCCCAGAGCGTGTCGAACTACCAGAATGCCGTCAAGGCGCTGATCGACGAGGAAATCCTCAAGGTCGTGGAGCGCAGGGAGAAGAAGGAGACGAGGATTTTCTACGCCCTGACCGACAACAAGAGCCGGATCGAGGCGCTGAGGCAGCGGATCTTCCGGTTCCTGTAAGGCGGGCTCGAGGCAAAAGTCACAGGGCGAAAGGGTTATAAACAAAGAGGCCCGATTCGGACGAAGCGAACCGGGCCTTCTTTTTTGCCTTGTGTCTTGCGCCTTATGCCTTATCCCTGCTTTATGCTGTACAGCGCCCTGCGGCCGGGATAGACCGCCGCCGTACCCAGTTCCTCCTCGATGCGCAGCAGCCGGTTGTACTTCGCGAGGCGCTCGCTGCGGGAGGTGGAGCCGCTCTTGATCTGGCCGCAGTTCATGGCCACGGCCACGTCGGCCATGGCCGTGTCCTCCGTCTCGCCCGAGCGGTGGGAGACGACGGTGGTGTAGCCCGCCGTCCTGGCCGCCTCGATCGTCTCGAGGGTCTCCGAGAGCGTGCCGATCTGGTTGAGCTTGATCAGGATCGAGTTGGCGATGCCCTGCTGGATGCCCTTCTGGAGGATCTTCTTGTTGGTCACGAAGATGTCGTCGCCCACGATCTGGATCTTCCCGCCCAGTTCCTCCGTCATGAGCTTCCAGCCGTCCCAGTCGCCCTCGGCGAGGCCGTCCTCGATGGAGAGAATGGGGTACTTCTTGATGAGGCCTGCATAGAACTGCACCATCTCCTCGGAATTCTTTTCCGGTTTCTTCTCGGCCGCCAGGTTGTACTTGCCCTTCCGGTAGAAGGAGCTGGCCGCCGCATCCAGGGCGATGCAGACGTTGCCGCCGGGTTCGTAACCGGCCTTCTTGATCGCCTCGACGATGAGAACGAGGGCCTCTTCGTTGGACTTCAGGTCGGGCGCAAACCCTCCCTCGTCGCCCACGGCGGTGTTGTAGCCCTTCGCCTTGAGGACCGCCCGCAGGTTGTGGAAGACCTCGGCGCACATCCGGATCCCCTCCCGGAAGCTCTTGGCGCCCACGGGCATGATCATGAACTCCTGGATGTCCACGTTGTTGGGGGCGTGCATGCCGCCGTTGAGGATGTTGACGTGCGGCACGGGGACGTCCTTCGCCGCGACCCCGCCGATGTAGCGGTACAGGGGCAGGCCCAGCCTCTGCGCGGCGGCCTTCGCACAGGCGAGAGACACGGCGAGAATGGCGTTGGCCCCGAGGGCGCGCTTGTTCTCCGTCCCGTCGAGCTCGATCATCGCCCGGTCGATCCGGCGCTGCTGGAAGACGTCCGTCCCGACCAGCTCGGGCCCGATCTTCTGGATCACGTTCTGCACCGCCTTCTGGACGCCTTTGCCCATGTAGCGGGCCTTGTTGCCGTCCCTGAGCTCCACGGCCTCGCGCTCCCCCGTCGAGGCCCCCGAGGGCACCGCCGCCCTTCCGATGATGCCCGACAACAGCATGACCTCCGCCTCGACCGTGGGGTTGCCCCGCGAGTCGAGGATCTCCCGCGCGTGTACCCGGATGATCTCGCTCATGTCTCCTCCCGAAACGGTTTTTTCCTGATGGGCTCCCTCTCCCCCCGGAGGCTGTGTCGCAATATTGAAAAACGCCGAAATCATGTCATTCCCGCGGAAGCGGGAATCCAGAACTCATTGAAAAGACCGGATTCCGCATCGCGCTGCGCTCGTGCGGAATGACAACATCGGAATTGCGACACCGTCTCCCGCGGGAGAGGGCTGGGGTGAGGGGGATGAATCTCCCTTCCTTTCCAGCCGCCCCCTGATTAGCGCAAATAAGGGCATTTTGCAAGCCGAAGTGCGCCCGATAGGGGTTTGCTTCCCGGGCACGATGTGGTATACACTTCCGGGAACGCGGACGCAGGGCAGGGAAGAATCCGGTGTACGACAGGCAGCCGAACGGGGGGAAGCGCACCCGGCTCCACAATCACCTCAACAAGTGGTTCGAGACCGTCTCGGAAGAGTACGGCATGATCGAGCCGGGGGACCGGATCCTCGTCGGGGTCTCGGGGGGGACGGACAGCATGGTCCTCCTCGAGCTGCTGCGGACGCCGAAATACGTCATCACCGGCGACTACACCGTCACGGCCGTGCACATCGACCACGGTTTCGAGGGCAGCGGCGCCGACGCGGACCGGCTGGAGGCCTATCTCCGGCAGACCGGCTGCGAAACCGTCATCGACCGCACCGACATCGGACCCGTGGCCCACAGCGCGGTGAACCGGAAGAACCCCTGCTTTTTGTGCTCGAGGCTCAGGCGCCGGCGCATCTTCGAGATCGCCGCCGAGCGCGGCTGCAACAAGATCGCCTTCGCCCACCACCGCGACGACATGATCGAGACGCTGCTGATCAACATGCTCTACGGCCGCGAGATCAGCACCATGATGCCCAAGCAGCGGATCTTCGGCGGGACGCTCCACATTATCCGGCCGCTGGCGTACATCCGGGAGGAACTGGTCAAGAAGTTCGCCCGCGAGCGGGGCTTCCCCGTGATCGCCAACCGCTGCCCCACGAGCCTGAACTCCCGCAGGCGATACGTGAAGGAGCTGCTCAACACGCTCGAGAAAGACAACCGGCTCGTCCGGAACAACCTCTTTCTGGCCATGAAGAACGTCAAGAAGGA
>JAGPKU010000032.1 GCA_018053845.1 Syntrophobacterales bacterium | reverse complement strand
AAGACGAGCAGGTTCGTCATCTCGAGGGCGATGCCCTGCTCGTCGAGGATGCGGTCGACTCCGAGCAGGCGAAGCACGATGCTCAGGATCAGGATGACGGCCAGGTTGGTGACGATGAAGAGCACGATGCGTTTCACGGAAAATCCTCCCTTTCATATCTGCGATGTCTTGGTTTCCGGCCGCGGCGGTTACTCCCCCAGGACGTAGGTCCCCGGGGCGTCGCAGAGCGGCGCGTATCCCGCCTCGGGGGCGCCCGTCGGGGGCGGCGCCGTCCGCTCGCCGGAGTGACCCGCGAGCCAGGCAAACCAGGACGGCCACCACGAGCCTTTCTGCACGGGGGTCGTTTCGAGCCACGTGTCGGGATCCATGTAGCGGTCCTTCTCTCCCTTGGTCGCGATCCGGAAGGCCGAGCGCTCACCGGGCGGGGGGTTGACGACGCCGGCGTTGTGCCCGCCGCTGGTGAGGAGGAACGTCACGTCCGTGTCGGCCAGGAGGTGGATTTTGTAGACGGAGCGCCAGGGGGCCACGTGGTCCCTCTCGGTCCCCACGGCGAACAGTGGGACGTGGATGTCGCCGACCGCCACCGGCCTGCCGCGCACCTCGTAGCGGCCCTGGGCGAGGTCGTTGTTCAGGAACAGCCGCCGCAGGTACTCGGAATGCATCCGGTACGGAAGCCGGGTCGAGTCGGCGTTCCAGGCCATCAGGTCGGTCATGGGGCGGCGCTCGCCCATGAGGTAGTCGTGGACGTAGCGCGACCAGACCAGGTCGTTGGTCCGCAGCATCTGAAAAGCGCCGGCCATCTGCCGGGAATCGAGGAACCCCTGGTCCCACATGATGTTCTCGAGGAAGGTGACCTGGCTCTCGTCAATGAAGAGGCTCAACTCGCCCGCCTCGGTGAAGTCCGTCTGCGCCGTCAGCAGGGTCACGCTCCGGAGGCGCGAGTCCCCGTCGCGCTCCATGGCGGCCGCCGCAATCGCCAGGATCGTTCCGCCCAGGCAGTATCCCGCCGTGTGGATCTTCCGCCCCGGCACGATGGCCGACACGGCATCGAGGGCGGCCATGATTCCCTGGGTCCGGTAGTCCTCCATGCCCAGGTCGGCATCCTCGCGCACCGGGTTCTTCCAGGAGATGGCGAACACCGTGAATCCCTGCTCGACGAGGGCCTTGACGAGGGAATTGCCCGGGGAGAGGTCCAGGACATAGTACTTCATGATCCAGGCCGGCACGATCAGGACCGGCTCGGCATGGACGCTCTCCGTGGCGGGCGAGTACTGGATCAGCTCGACGAGGCGATTGCGTAAAACCACCTTGCCCGGGGTGACGGCCAGGTTTTTCCCGACCACGAATTGTTCCGCCCCGGACGGCTTTTTCCCGAGGACGGCCCGGTTCCAGTCGTCGAGGAAGTTCCGGGTTCCGCGCACGAGGTTTTCTCCCCGCTGCTCGAGGGTCGCGCGCAGGACCTCGGGGTTCGTCAGGATGTAGTTGGAGGGTGAGAAGACGTCGAGGATCTGCCGGGCCGCGAAGGAGACGAAGTCGTCATGGCGGCGAGACACCCCCTGGATACCCGTCGTGGCGTTGTGCCACCACTGCTGCAGCAGCAGGAAGGACTGGTAGACCTGGCTGTAGGGCCAGCGCTGCCAGTCCTCTCCGGCGAAGCGGCGATCCTGGGGCAGGGGTTCGATGCAGGGCTCGGCATCCCGGTCCCGTGCGCACTGCTGCATGTAGAGGGAGAGGCGCAGCGCCTTGCGGATCGCCTTCTCCCCAAGCTCGGCCTGTTTGGCCGGCGAGAAGGCCAGGTGCACGAGCCAGTCCAGGTAGGCGAAAAGCAGCGACGCGGGCGACAGCCCTCCCGTGAACCGCCCGATCCAGGCATGCACCATGCGGTCCAGGTTGGCCCCTGCCGATACTGCCGAGAGATCCGAATCCGTTTTCATACACCCTCCCCTTTCCTTCCGTAGTCTTCGGTCCGGCGCGTCGAATGCCGGTTACCGGGGTTTCACGTACGACTCCAGTTCCGCCTGCCTCAGGCTTTTCAGCGTCTCGAGCACCGACGCGAAGACGGCGAGAGCCATGGGACCGAGAACGAGCCCGATCAGCCCGAAGAGGTGGATGCCGCCAAGGACGCTGATCAGCAGAGGGAAGTAGGGCATCCGGGCCCTCTTCCCCATGATCAGCGGCCTCAGGACATTGTCGATTGCGCTGATGCCAAGCCCTCCCGCGGCCAGGAGCACCACCCCCTTGAGCACCTCCCCCGTCAGAAGCAGGTACAGGGCGGCCGGACCCCAGATGACGAACGGCCCGATCACCGGCAGGAAGGACACGACGGCCATGGCGAACCCCCAGAGCACGGGGGAGGCGATGTCCAGCCCCCAGAAGACCAGCCCGCCCAGGGTGCCCTGGACCATCGCCACGACCACGCCGCCGTACAGCGTGGCGACGATGACGTCCCTCATCTGCCCCTCGATGTTCGCCTTGATGGGCTGCTCCAGGGGCAGGATATCCCGTGCCTTCTCGAGAACCGCGGGACCGTCCCGCAGGAGAAAGAACGTGGAGAAGGCCGTGACGGCCAGATCCAGAACCGCACCCAGGATATCGCGTATGCCGCGCGTGATCCGCGCCGCCGTTTCCTGGCCGAATTGAACGAGACCGTCGGCGACGGCCCGGTTCCAGTCGATGCCCCCGCCCGCCAGAAACGCGCCGACCCGCTCGAGCCACGCCTCGATTTCCGCCCTTGCCGGAAGCCCCGACAGGATCTGCAGCTTGTCGGCCCGCACCGTTTCGGCGAGTGTCTTCAACTCCGCGGCCAGCAAGACGGACAGGGCGGTGACAGGGCCGATGATGAGCATCAGGATCACCGCCGTGCTCAGCAGCGCCGTCGGCGTGCGCTTCTTCATGTAGCGCAGGGCGAAGGCGTGCATCGGGTAAAAGAGAGCGGCCAGCACCGCGGCCCAGGCGAGCGGAACGAGAAAGGGCTGCACGATCCTGAAGACCAGGTAGCCCAGCGCCGCGGTCATCGCCGCCAGCGCCGCGAGATAGAGGGTTCGCTCGTGGACCGTCATGTACGCAGCCTCCGGTGTTCTCGAACCGCGGGGGAATCCGCTGCGCCTCCGCTGCATTCCCTCCGGCGTCTCGCGAGGCCGCGGGAACGTGCAGGACCGGCATGCGCCCTCTACGGCCGGCGCGCCGTGCGACGCTTGACGGCCGGGGCCCGTCCCGGCTTGTCTGCCGGCGGGCGCTCCCGGCTGCGATCGTGCTCGTCCCGGATGGCCTGGAACTCCCGGTCGGCGATCTCGAGCAGGCCCGCCACGGCGGCGAGGCGGCGGCGGATCGCGGGGGGGAGCGCCCGGGCTGACTTGTACTGGATGTCGTGCTCAATCTCGGCCCACGCGTGCTGGAGGATGGTCCGGACCTGGATCTCGGCGACGAGGCCCTGAAACCACCTGCAGTCCGGCCGGTCCAGGTTCTCCGGCGTGAGCTCCACGAGGTAGTGAACGCTCCGGTACCCGAACGTGCCGGGGGCATCGCGGGACTCCGTCTTGTTGTCCTTTTCGAGAACGCGGAACCGGCTGCAGATGACCGAGTCGACGTCTGCAACGGTCCTGGGGAAGTAGGTGATCACGCGCACGCCGGCCATGTCCGTCACCCTCTTGAGCGGTTCCGAGGCGTGCCGGGGAGCTCTCTGCGCACCGAGGAGCCGCCGGATCTTTCTCTCGAAACTCTCCACAGACTTGGCTCGCGCCTCGATCGAGTGGATCTTGATCGCCCGTGCCGCGATTTCCTCCGCGAGCGCCTGCCGCACGTGCCGGCAGAAGGCGGCGTAGAGCGGGTGGAGCTCCGCGTAACGCGCTGCGGCCTCCCTGACGAGCGACGGCGGGTTTCCCTTCGGCGTCGCCGGCATCCCGGCTGCGGCCCTTTGCACGCGCTTCATGTGCGGACTCCTTTCCCGGCATCCGCAGGCGCGGCGGCCGCCGACCGCTCCCGGAGCCACTTCTCCGCTCCGACGACCAGGGAAACGGCGGCCGAGAAGGCGACGATGACCGCCCAGTCTTCGATCGGCAGGGGCGCGCTGTGGAACAGGGCGTTCATCCAGGGGTTGTAGGTGAACAGGAGCTGCAGCGCGATCATGGCCGCCGAACCGCCGAGGACCCAGGGGTTCGTGAACATCCCCAAGCTTCGCATCGAGTGCCGCAGGGAGCGGCAGTTGAAGAGGTAGAACAGCTCGATCATCACGATGAGGTTGACGGCCACGGTCCGCGCCTCGGCAAGATCGGCGCCCGCCTGCTTTTTCAGCAGAAAGAGGGCGAAGACGCCGATGAGCATGAGAACGCTCACCAGGATGATCCGCTGAATCAGGACGCCGGTCAGGATCGGGCTGTCGGGCTCCCGCGGAGGCCGCATCATGACATCGGCCTCCTTGGCCTCGAAGGCGAGCATGAGCCCGAGCAGAACCGCCGTCGTCATGTTGATCCAGAGGATCTGCACGGGGAGCACGGGCAGGGCCACGCCCGTCCCCGCCACGACGGAGGCCATGATCACCAGGGCCTCGCCCCCGTTGGTGGGCAGCGTCCAGACGAAGAACTTCGTCAGGTTGTCGAAGATCCGTCTGCCCTCCTCCACGGCGGCCTCGATGGTGGCGAAGTTGTCGTCGGTGAGGACCATGTCGGCCGCCTCCTTGGCGACCTCCGTCCCCGTGATGCCCATGGCGACGCCGATGTCGGCCTGTTTCAGGGCGGGCGCGTCGTTGACGCCGTCGCCCGTCATGGCGACGACATGCCCCTTTGCCTGCAGGGCCTCGACGAGCCGCAGCTTCTGCTCCGGAGCGACGCGGGCGAAGACCCTGGCCCGCCCCGCCACCTCCACCATCTCCGCGTCGGAGAGGTCCTGCAGCTCGCGCCCGGTCACGGTGACGCGGCGGTCCGCCTCGGTTCCCGGGTCCGTCAGCCCGAGCTGGCCCGCGATGGCCGTGGCCGTGACGGCGTGGTCTCCGGTGATCATCTTGACCGCGACACCCGCCGTCTTGCACGCCGCGATGGCCTGTTTCGCCTCCTCCCGAGGCGGGTCGATCATGCCCTGCAGCCCCAGGAAGGTCAGGTCCGTGACATCGGCTGCCGGATCGAGGCTGCCGCGGCCTGCGGGCAGCTCCCGGCGGGCGAAGGCGAGGACCCGCAGGCCCTCTTTCGCCATGGACTCGGCCGCCCCGAGCACCGCCTCCCGGTCGAGATCGGCGGCGCTCCCGTCCTGCGTGAGGCCCCGTGCGCACTGATCGAGCACCTTCTCGACGGCCCCCTTCACGTAGGCAACGGGAGAACTTCCCTCCCCCGGGCCGTGCAGGGTTGCCATGAAGGCCCGCTCCGATTCGAAGGGGATGACGTCGATGCGCGGCCGGGCGGCAACCTCGTCCTCCTTCAACCCCGCCTTGGCAGCAGAGACGATGAGCGCCCCCTCCGTCGGGTCGCCTTCGATCGTCCATCGCCCCTCCTTCTGCACCAGCCGCGAGTCGTTGCACAGAAGGCCCGCCCGGAGGCACTCCATCATGGCCGGGTACGAGGGCGGTTCGGCCGGGGCCCCGTCCGCAAGGATGTCCCCTTCCGGCGTGTAGCCTCCACCGGTCAGTTCGAAGAACTCTCCCCCGGCCCAGACTCTCTGCACCGTCATCTGGTTCTCCGTCAGGGTGCCCGTCTTGTCGGAGCAGATGACCGTCGTGCTGCCCAGCGTCTCGACGGCGGGCAGCTTGCGGATGATCGCGTGGACGTCGGCCATCCGCTTCACGCCGATGGCCAGGGTGATCGTCACGGCGGCGGGAAGGCCCTCGGGGATGGCGCTCACGGCAAGCGCCACGGCCGCCATGAACATCTCGAGCGCGCTGTGCCCCATGGCCCATCCCGCGAAAAACATGGCGGCCGAGACCGCGAGGATCACGACCAGCAGCACCCGGCTGAAGTGGGCGATCTTCTTCGTCAGCGGCGTCGAGATCTCCACGGCCTCCGCGATGAGGCCCGAGATGCGGCCTGTTTCCGTCCGGTCGCCCGTGGCGATGACGACGCCCCGGCCCTGGCCGAAGGTCACCAGCGTCCCCGCGTAGGCCATGTTGCCGCGGTCGGCGAGAACCGTGTCGGAAGGCACCACGTCGACGTGTTTGGCGACCGGGACGGACTCGCCCGTGAGGGCCGACTCGTCGACCTGGAGCTCCCGCGAGACGAAGAGGCGAAGATCCGCGGGGACCTTGTCGCCCGACTGCAGCAGGACGATGTCGCCCGGAACGAGATCGGCGGACGGAACCGTGAGCGGAGAGCCGTCGCGCAGGACGACGGCCTGGGTCGTCATCATCGTCATGAGGGACTCGATTGCGCTTTCCGCCCGCGATTCCTGGATGAACCCGACGACGGCGTTGACGAGGACCACGCCGAAGATGACCGAGGAGTCGACCCACTCGCCGAGGGCCGCCGTGACCGCCGCCGCGGCGATCAGGATGTAGATCAGCGGCTGGTGGAACTGGAGGAGGAACCGCATCAGGGGGCCGGTCCTCTTTCTCTGCGTCACGCGGTTGGGGCCGAAGCGGGCAAGCCGCTCGGCCGCATCGGAGGCCGTGAGACCCCGATCGAGGTCCGTGACGAACTCGGCCGCCGTTTCCGCCACGGGACACCCGTGACAGGGGTTTTCGGGCAATTCTTTCAACATGGGCAATGCTCCCCCTTGTGTGCCGTTCGGTCCAGGAGTGGGATTGTTGCGAAGGATGCCGGCACCCGGGACGCGCCCCGTGCCGGCCGAGGTTGACGATGCTCGACGGGGGCAGGGCGGTAACGCCTTCGCGGATGTGCCGTCTCCCCCCGGATGCAGAGACGGGACGGGCCGCGATCCGATTTCAATCAGATGGCGGCCCGACCATTTGAAACCCTCCGGGATCGAGATCCCGGACCCGTTGTCGTCTATTTGCTTTCTTTGCTATCATAACGGCTCAGCGATCTCCTGTCAACCCGTTTCGACCCGCGCGCCGCCCGCCGAGATTCCTCGCAGCGAAGAGCCGAAGCCCCTCACGCATTGTCCAGCTCGACGGCCTCGCAGACCCGGTCCTCGAAGTCCGGGATGGCGGCGTTGACGCGGACCCACGCGGCCAGCATCGGGACGCCCACGGGGTCCTCGACGAAATCGGCGATGGCCTTGCGGAGCGATCCGACGAAGGCCTCGACGGCCTCGATCTCGGCGTGGCGGTCGTAGGCCAGCCCGTTGATGAGCGACAGGGCGTGGTACTTCTCGATGGTGACCCGCGCCTCCTGCATGTAGGACGTCAGCATCGTCCGGAAGAACGCCTCGCTCAGGACGATGCCGTCCTGGGTGAGGACCCGGAAGAGGGCCCTGGCGATGTCCCCGGCCATGCGCAGCAGCCCCTCTTGGGGTTTTTGCTTCCGCAGCACCTGGTGCTTGTGCTCGTAGGTATCCGCCAGGTCCGCCTGGCAGATCCGGTTGATCGACGCCCGCTGGTAGACCTCGCTCAGCAGCGACACCTCGAGGCCCCAGGTCGGCGAGATCCGGATCCCGCGGGCCAGGCTCGAAATCAGAGCGAACTCGCCCGAGAGGGCGTACCGGAAGTTGTCCAGGAAGGACAGGAAGGGGTTGGACCCGAGGATGCGCCGCAGCGTGCGGATCAGGGGTGTATAGAAGAGCCGGGTGACGCGGCCGTAGAGCTGGTCCGTCACGCGGGCGTAGTACCCCTTGCTGAACTCGAAGTCCAGGGCCGGGTGAGCCACGGGGAAGATCAGCCGCGCCAGCATCTCCCGGCGGTAGTTGACGATGTCGCAGTCGTGGAGGGCGATGGCGTAGACGTCGCGCTCCGACAGGATGCTGCCGAGGGTCATCCACACCGAACGCCCCTTGCCGGGGTGATCCATGGAAAACTCGTTCCGCATGAGCTCCCGGTAGAGCTTCCGCATCCTCGGGCCGTCGTGCCAGACGATCCGGACATCGGCCTTCAGCGCGGACATGTGTTGCCGGGCCTTCTCGAACTCCGTTCTGCCCGCCCGGTCCAGCGACAGAACCACCTTGTGGAGGTACTCTACGCCCCTCAGTTCCTCGATGATCCGCGGCATGGCGGGGGTCTCGAACTCCGAGTAGAGAGCGGGCAGCAGCAGGACGAGTTTCCGGTGCCGCGCGATGGCCTTGAGTTTCGCCTCGAGTTCCTCGACGGGGCGTTCCCTAAGCTTCTGCAGGGTCGTGATCATTCCGTGCTGCCAGAAATCAGCCATCGCGCACCTCCTCGTTCCAGATCTTGATCAGGTAGTCCTTCTTCTTCTCGAATGCCAGGGCGTGGGCTTCGAAGAGCTTTTCCGCCTCGCCGGGACTCCTGTCCCGCACCTCGTTGATGAGGCTCGCCACCCGCCCGTTGTAGAGCGGGACCATCGTGTCGAGGACCTTGAACCGCTGCCGCGGCGTCGCGTGGAAATAGCGGGCGTAGCGGTAGACGGTGCGGACCCACGTCTCGGCGGGCAGGAGAAATTCCTCCGTCCTCGCGCCGGACGCGAGGCCCCGGATCACCTCGAGGTCCTTCGCCTCGACGATCCGCTGCCAGACTCCCGAGAAGTTCGCCCATCCCGTCCGGAAATAGTCGACGAGCCCTTCCTGGTCGATCTCGAAGGGGGCCGGCTCCTGCTCGGGCTCTTCGCCGAGCACCGGGACGTCGCGGGAACGCCGGACCCGCTGCCAGTGTTCGGCGTTGGTTTCCATGAGCTGGAAGATCGTCCCCACGACCTGGCGGAACATCGGGCCCAGGTCCGCGCCGGGGTCCTTTTCGCCGTGCACCTTGACCCCCAGCCGGGCCTGGCAGAGCTTGAATCCGCCCACGACGGCCGTCGTGGTCATCCAGACGTCGATGCCGAAGCGGGCCACGTCCGTCTCCCAGACGTCCTGGTCGAAGTAGTGCTTGGCCAGCCGCTGCGAGATCCCGAAATCGCCGCCGATGGGCTGGCGGATGCGCTGCCCATAGAGCGCGCGCGTCAGGTTGTAGGCGATCGTGTTGGTGATGGTGCCGTCGAGCTTGTAGCGCCGGTAGAACGGGGCGACGAAGTCGTACCCCTTGAAGACGGGGTCGAGGATGTTGCGGACCCACTCGGGCTTGATGGAGACGAGGTCGGAGTCGAAGACCGCCACGGCCTTTGAACGGAGGAAGTTTGCGACCTCGAAGGCGGCCCGCAGGCCCGACCCTTTCCCTGGAACGCCCCGGTAGATCGTTACGATCTTCTTGACGTTGTAGGAGTCGATATGCACGAGGTTCGCGATCTCGCGCGAGTCGTCCGTGGAGCCCCCGTCGGCGACGAGAATGACGGCCTTGGCGTCGGGATAGAAGCGCGCGAGACCCTCTGCGACCGTCTGGATCACGTGCACGATGGAGCCCCCGCTGTAGTAGGAGGGAATCCCGATGACGATGTCCGCGTAACGGAGTTGCTCGATCGTCTTGCGGGCGTGGTCCCGCAGGGTCGTCGAAAACCGTGGAGCCGATGTCGTCATGACCCGTTCTTCTCCTTGCCTGGTTTCCCTCGCCCGTTCCCGAACCGCTCGAGGATGTCCCGGACGGCCTCGTTCCATCCCCGGCTTCCGGGACAGGGCGCTTTCATCAGATTCGGCAGGTCCACGTCCTCGTATCGCCCGTCCGGGTGAGGGATCAGCACGGGGATATCCACGGCGGCAAGCATGGGGACGTCGTTGGGCCTGTCGCCGATCCCGACGCTCAGCAGCTCTTCGCCGAGGTTGTCGTGGAAAATGCGGAGGGTCCGTTTCACGGCCTCCCCCTTGTCCTGCCCGCTTCCGATCAGGTGGTGGAAACGCCCGCCCCGCGTGATCTCCAGGCCCGCCGCCCGGGCTTCCTCCCTCAGGGCCGCCAGCTGCGCGCCGTCGGCCAGCAGGAACGGCTCGGTGAATTCCCGCTGCTTTGCCAGGCGCGCTTCCTCGGGGGTCAGTCCCGTGATTTCCGCCAGGTCCTCGACGCTCAGGTCCCCCGCGCCGCGGATGCCGAAGCGGCCCTTTCGCTGCTCGACGAAGCGCCGGATCTCGGGATAGGCCCTCCCCAGCAGGATCCGGGTGTGACCGCCCTGCTTCGCCGCGCCGCGGATGGAGAATCCCCTGTACCCGGCGGGGAAGAAGACTCCGCCGCCGTTCTCGGAAATGAAGGGCTCGCGGACTTCCATCTCCGCCTGCAGGCGAACGATCTCCGACCGGGTCTTGCTCGTGACGAAAACCAGGGGCACGGCGAGCTGCCGGATCCGCTCCAGGGCCGGGCGGGCGCTCTCGTACGAATAGCCCTCGTGGTCCAGGAGGCACCCGTCAAGGTCCGTGAACACAACGATCGGCCGTCTGCCCATCTCACACCATGACCGTGTGCTCCGTTTTCCCGCCGACCAGCGCGTAGATCAGGGTGAGATACTCGCGGAGGTGGCGGGTCAGGAGGTAGTACTCGCGGACCAGTTCCCGGCCCGTCTCGCCCATCCTGCGGCACTGCTCGCGGTGGTGCAGGAGATAGCGGATCCGGTTGGCCGCCCCCTCGGGCGTCATGACGAGGAAGCCCGTGTGATAGTCGACGACCTGCAGGCGGATGCCCCCCGCATCGCCGCCGATCACGGGTTTCCCCTTCCAGAGGCCCTCGGTGACGGTGAGGCCGAAGCCCTCGCGGGTCGATTTCTGGACAACGATGTCGGCGATCCGCTGCAGGGCGTTGACGGTGCGGTGCGCCGCCGGCGGTAGAAGCTCGACGTGGATGTCCGGGTCTCCCTCGGCGGCCTCCAGCACCGCGTCGAGGACCTCCTTTCCCTCCGGGTCATCGGTGGCTCCTCCGCCGGCCAGAACGAGCTGGACCGGGGTCATCTTCTTGACCATCCGGTAGGCCTGGATGACCCCCACGGGGTCCTTGAACCGGTCGAAGCGGGAGATCTGGACGAGCACGGGCACGTCGGGCTTGAGGTCGAACTGTTCCCGCACGGCATCGAGCTCGCGCTCGTCGATGTCGATGTTCTTCTCGCTCAGCGGGTCGATGCTGGGGGCGATGAGAACCTGGGGGTGGGGCAGAAGCTGCGCAAACTGGCACATGGAGAAGATGCTCGCGTCGTACTTCTCCACGAAGGGCCTGAGCCCCTTCCAGACCGCCCGGAACGGGTGGCTCGCGTCGATGTGACACCGCCAGATCCACCGCCCCCGGCGGCGCGGGCAGAGATCCAGCAGGGGCGCCGGCTGCGGGTCGTGGATGACGACGATGTCCGCCTCCTCGAGCTCGTCCCTCAGCGTCCCCGCGTTCTCCCGGTTCACCTCCCGGTAGACGTCCCAGTCGCGCTTCTTGAGCACGACCGGGTTGCCCTGGAGTCCGTTGTGGAACGACTTGGTCACGGCAAAGAAGTCGCCCGTCCCGGTGATGACCCTCCAGCGCGCATCCAGCCCCAGGTCGTTCATCAGCGGGACCATCCAGGCGAGGATTTCCGCCACCCCGCCGCCCTCGGCGGTGGAATTGACGTGGACGACCCGCAGCCCCTTGAGCCTCTCGCCCAGCCTTCGCAGCTGCCCGATCACGGGGACGCCGACGATGGGTTCATACAGTTCGATGTTCATCCCGCTCCCTTCCCTGTTCAGGATCGCCCGTCCCGGAGAGGCGCGAGCACCCGCACGAGTTCGCTTCGCAGCTCCCGGAGCGTGTAGAAGTAAAAATCGATGCGGCGCAACGCCTCGACGGCGGCGGTCCCTGCCTCCCCGAACCCTCCGATCCAGTGGGAAAAATCGTCGACGCCGACGGGCGGGCGCCGCATGGCCTCCACGAAGTGGAAGTAGATGCTCCCGTTGGACATTCGTCCGATGGCTCTCGGGAGCTCACGGAGCGTGCGGACCCGCTCGCCGGAGTCGAAGACGAGGGTCGTCGCCTCCATGAAGTAGAACTCGTGACCCGGCCGCGCCCAGGGGATCATGGTGACCTCGCTGAGGCGCTCGTCGATGACCTCGAGGACGATGTCCCGCAACCCCTCGATCGACGGGCAGGCGTAGGGGTCGACGGCGCCGAGGCGCTCCGCCAGGACCTTGTCCGAGAGCCGCCGGCTCGCCCAGACGGCGAAATCGTTCCGGTGATCGGGGTACTCGAAGCTCGGAGACAGGGGGGTCTCGCAGAAATGGTGATACAGGACGTCGGGGCTGCAGACGGCGATCCGGTCTCGCAGTTCCCGCAGGTTGTACGCGGGCGGCAGGCCGCTCATGCGGATCAGAAGCGAGCAGTCCATGATCTCGAAGGGGTTCATCGGGTCGACCTCCTATCCGTTCACGTTCAGGCCCGCCAGCCGCCGGACCTCCGGCACCAAGGCCGCAGGCCCCTCCAGGACCCGGACCCCGGGGATAACCGGCTCCCTGCCGACAAACAGGGCGAGCCCTCCCTGCCGGATCACCCACCCCATGGCCATCGCGTCGTTCTCGTCGTCTCCGGCATAGACCAGCGAGCCCGGCGAAGGCACGTGGCGAAGCATCTCGCAGAGAACGACGGTCCCGAAGAGCTTGTCGATCTCGGGCAGGAGCTGGATCTCGTAAACCGCCGGGCCCCGCAGCAGCCGAATCCCGGCGGTGGGGACCAGGACCTCGAGAAACGAGAGCACCCTGGGCCGATCGTCGGGAGCAACCTGCCTGACGTGAACGGCCACCGACCAGTGCTTGTCTTCCAGATCGACGCCCGGAATCCCCCGGAGCCTGTCGAGCTCCGGCATGACGGCGTTCCGGACGTGCCAGAGCCGCCGCGTCTTGCTGTCCGCCGTCCTGCGCTCCCCGCCGGGCAGGAGCCACTCGGCCCCGCTGCTGCCCCCCAGGTAGAGCCCGCGGACATCGACCCTCGCCGCCAGGTCGTCCAGCCGACGGCTCGAGAGGACGGCCACCGCCTGCCGGGGCAGCCTCGCGAGCTCCGAGAGCATTTTCCGGGCCCCGGGGAGAAGCTCCGCAGCCACCCGGTCGGGGACGAGGGGCGACAGGGTGCCGTCGAAATCGAAGACCCAGACCCTCTCCGGGACCGTCCCCAGCGCGGGCATCAGGCGACCTCCTTCACGGGACGGAGGCCTTCGAGCTCCTCGAAGATTTTCGCCCCCCAGTCGAAGACCGTGTGCCTCTGGACCTGCGCCCGCATTCTCTTCATCCGCCTCCTGCGCTCCTTCTCCGGCATGACACAGGCCTCGTACATGGCGTCGGCCAGCTCGTCGATGTCAAAGGGGTTCACGAGGAGGGAGTCCGGGAGTTCCCGGGCCGCACCCGTGTACCTAGAGAGAAGCAGGACCCCGTCGCCGTCGGTCCGGGCGGAGATGAACTCCTTGGCCACGAGGTTCATGCCGTCGTGAAGGGAGGTGACCATGACGGCATCGGCCATCCGGTACGAGGCCAGGACGGCGTGATAATCGTGGTGGGCGCGCAGGAACCGGATCGGCATCCAGTCCTCCGTCTGGTGGCGCCAGTTGATCTCGTCGACCAGGTCGTCGAGCTCCTCGTTGATGTCCCGGTACTCCTCGATGTGGGTCCGGCTGGGGGCCGCAAGCTGAAGCAGGGTGACCTTCCCCCGGAGCTCCGGGTTCTCGCTGAGCATCCGATCGAAGCCTTTCATCCGTTCCGGGATCCCCTTGGTGTAGTCGATCCGGTCGGCCCCGACGAAGATTTTCGTCTCCAGCACCCCCTCCCCCAACTCCTTGATGAAGCTCTGCCGTCTTTCCTCGACCTGCGGCGACATCACGTCCTTGCCGATCTGATGGAAGTCGACGCTGATGGGGAATGCCCTGACATTGGTGGGCCGGCCGCCGCGGAAGATCCGGAAGCGCTCGTAGTCCACCCGGGCCTCGATCCCCCGGTCCACGGTGTCCATGAAGTTGTTGCAGTGATACTGGATGTGGAAGCCCAGGATGTCGTTTCCCAACAGCCCGTCGAGGAGTTCCTCCCCCCAGGGGAAGATCCGGAAGGCCTCGCGGTTTGGCCAGGGGATGTGCCAGAAGTGGACGATCATCAGATCTGGCCTCGCCTCTCTCAGCATCCGGGGGAGAAGTGCGAGGTGGTAGTCCTGCACGAAGACGATGGCGGGGCACCCCGCTGCCTCCTCGAGCACCGTGTCGCAGAAGCGCCGGTTCACGTCCCGATAAATGTCCCAGTCCTTCCGGGAGAAGCGGGGCCGGGTGTACACGATGTGGCACAGGGGCCAGAGGGCCTGGTTGGAAATCCCGTAGTAATAGCCGTTCTCCTCTTTCCGGGTCAGCCACACCCGTCTCAGCGTGTAGCGGGGATCTTCCGGGGGCATCGCGACGCGCCCCTTTGCATCGGTGACGAGGCGGTCGGCGGTGCCCGATCCGTGCGCGACCCACACGCCGCCCGTGGCCCGGACGATGGGCTCGAGGGCGGCCACCATCCCGCTGGCCGGGCGCACGACCCGGATGCCGCCCACGTCGCGCTCATGCGTTACGGGTTCCCGGTTCGACGCGATGATGACCTTCGCGTTTTTCGTGATGCGGGAGACGAGTCCCCCCAGGTAGCGGGCGTCCATGACGGCCTCCTTGAATCTCTTTTCTTCGTTTGCAGGAATTTCCGGGGCATCGCATGAACGGCGGTGCTGAGTTCCGGCTATCGTCGAGTGAAGAGGAATCGGGTGCGGCGGATGGAAAAGCCCTTGTCGGATTCGTCGGCGAAAAAAAACGGGCCCCCATCCGATCTTCATCAGATGGCGGCCCGACCATCGGCAAATCCTCCGGGATCGTGATCCCGGACCCCTTATCGATCAGTTATCCATGAAAAGAATAACGCAGGGAACATGCCCCTGTCAACCTTTTTGGTGCCTCCGTGCTCCGTTGCCGGGTGAGCAATCCCCGGGGACGCGCGGCGGACGGCAGCGTGCGGCCCCTGCAGGCCGCCCGCCGGGACCAACGCAAGGGCTCGGGGGGAGCCTGCGCGGAAGCCTCCGGATCGACGCCTCTGGGCCGGCCGGAAATGTTGATGCATCGGCAAAGCCCCGGTGGTATAGAGATCCGGGCGCGAAGAGCGCGACGCGCCGCTTTCCGGCCCCGCCGAACGGAGGATGGGCCCTGCGACATGAAACGTATCAAAGACTTCCGGATGCTGCCGGGAAGGACAAAACGATCCGTCCTGCTCAAGTACGCCGTCTACCAGATACCTGACACGGCCCTGGCGTTCCTCGTGCTCTGGATCCTTGTCGAATGGGCAGGCGTTTCGCTCTGGTTGGCATTCGGCCTTGCATGCCTCTGGATCCTGAAAGACATTCTCATCTTCCCTCTGTTGTGGCACTCCTTCGCCGAAGCCGATCCCGCAAACGTTCACGGCCTTGTCGGCGAAGAAGGCGTGGTCATGGAAACGTGCGACCCGCAAGGCTACGTGCGGGTCCGCGGCGAGACGTGGAAGGCTGCATCGGAGGAGCAAGGGGCGGCGATCGATGCGGGTGTGCGCGTGGTCGTCACAGGCAATAAGGGGCTCACCCTCTATGTCAGGCCAAAAGAATGATAACGGTTCAGTCCGTCCCTGTCAGGGTGTCGAGCAGGAATGCGCGCAGGCGGCCGTAGTCGGCGGGCAGCTCCACGGGCCCGCCCCTCCGCTTCTCAAGGTCCTTCATGCTCTGCGGGACCTCGGGGGTGATGCCGAGCAGTTGGATGATCTCGTCGGGGAACTTGGCCGGGTGCGCCGTCTCGAGACATACGCAGGGCTCCGCGATGGGCCCGCAGCAGGCCTCGAGGTAGAGTTCCAGCCCCCTCCAGCCCACGGCCCCGTGGGGTTCCAGCAGGACGCGGTGCCGCTCCCAGACGCGGCGGATCGTCATTTTCGTCTCCTCGTCGGAGACGCTCACCGAGAAGATGCGCCGCCGCATCTCCGCCAGGTCGGGATAGGCATGCACCACTCCCGTACGGTCCACCGTCCCGCCGTAGAGATCGAAGAACCGCGCGAGGTTGCTCGGGTGGCCCACGTTCATGGCGTTGGAGAGGCAGGCCCTCGAGGGGGACACCTTCTCGTAGACCCCCGTCTTGAGATAATTCGGGAACTCGTCGTTTTCGTTGGTGGGCATGACGAGCATCCGCACGGGAAGCCCCATGCGCCGGGCGTACTCGCAGCCCAGGGCGTTGCCGAAATTCCCCGAGGGCACGGAGAAGACGATCTCCTCGCCCGGGGCGGCCAGCTGGGCGTAGGCGTAGACGTAGTAGATGCTCTGCGGCAGGATCCGGCCGAAGTTGATGGAGTTTGCCGAGGTGAGGTGGAGGTGCGCGAGCCCCGGGTCGGCGAAGGCCTGCTTGACGAGGTTCTGGCAGTCGTCGAACTTGCCGTCCACGGACAGGGCGAGGACGTTGCCGCCGATCGTGTCGAGCTGCTTCTTCTGCATCGCGCTCACTTCGCCCCGCGGGTAGAGGATGTAGACGCCGATCCCCTCGACGCCCTTGAAGGCCTCGCCCACGGCGCTGCCCGTGTCGCCCGAGGTGGCCACGAGCACATTGAGGCGCCTGCCCGGATCGCGCAGGCGGCTCATGAGCCTCGCCATCATCCGGGCGGCGAAGTCCTTGAAGGAGGCCGTCGGCCCCCGGTCCAGGCGCATGATGTAGACCCTGTCGTGAACCCGCTCCAGGGGAACATCGAAACTGTAGGAATCTTCCACGACCTGCCGGATCGCCTCCCGCGGCAGTTCGTCCTTGAGAAACGCCTCGGCCACAAGAGAGGCCGTTTCCACATAGGGTTTCCCCCTGCGCGCCAGGATGTCGGCGACGGCAAGCGCGGGGATGGGGTCGGGCATGAAGAGCCCCTCGTCGGGCGCCTGGCCCTGGATCAGGGCCTCGCGGAAGGAGACCTGCCCCTTGAACGGCGTGAGGCCGGCCACCCCCTCGAGGCCGCGGTTCGTGCTGTAGTATCGGATCATGGGTTCCCCCTTGGCTTCCAATTCCTATTCCGGGCGGGTCGAACCGGGCCGCACGAGGAATAAACCTGCACAAGAGGGTAAGAGGGTTTGAGGGTGAGAAGGTTGGAAAAGCGAAGAGCGGACTCCGGCCTCAGACATATCCAACGTTCTTACCCTCTCACCTTCTTACCTTCTATATCGCCCAAGCGGTCATCAACCCCCGTTCACAGTCCCGGCGGCCGATAGGCCCGAATGTATTCGATAAATCGCTTGTGGTGCGCCATTAAATCGAATTGCCTGCGATAAATCAAATGAAAAGAACGCCCGATGGGGCAGCCTTCGACGGACAGGGCGGCCAGCGCGCCGGACTTGAGCTCCCGGCGGATGGCGTGCACGGAGAGGACGGAGATCCCCACCCCGGCGAGGACGGCTTCCTTGACGGCCTCTGAGCTTCCCAGTTCCGCCACGACGTTCAGATGCGGGAGCCCGGGGCTGTCCGCGTCCCGCAGACAGTTCTCGACGGCTTCCCGGGTGCCTGACCCCTTTTCGCGGATCACGAAGGGCTCTTTCCCGATCTCGCCGAGGCGGATGCTCCTTCGCCTCGCCCACGCGTGGGTCGCGGGGACGGCCAGCACGAGCCGGTCTTTCCAGAGGGCCTCGGAAACGAGTTTTCCTGCCGGGGGCCTCTTCCCGATGAAGCCGATCTCGGCCTCGTTGCTGAGAACCCTTTCGATGACGTCGCTGCTGTCGGCCGCCCGCACGGCGGCCCGGATCGCGGGGAATTTCCCGCGGAACCCGGCGATCGCCGGAGGCAGGATGTAGGTGGCCGGGATCGTGCTGGCGGCGATGCTGATTTCGCCGTACTCCGAATCCCGGAGCCGCATCACCCGGTCGGCGATCTCCTCTCGGAGTTTGAGGATCCGCTTCGCGTAGTCGAAGACCACGCGTCCTTCGGGCGTCAGCGTGAAGGCACGGCTCGCGCGGTTGACCACCTTGGCCCCCAGGGCCTCCTCGAGGTTGCGGATGTGCTTGGTGAGCGACGGCTGGGTGAGGAACATTCTCTTTGCCGCCCGGCTGAAGCTCCGCTCCTCCACGAGGCGCACCAGGGCCTCGAGCTGGAGCAGGTTGACGTATTTCATGTCCGTCCCCATGACCTGCCCGTACCATGACTTCTTTCGATAATCAAGGTCATTTTATGAATTTTATGAATTGGAACTATTCAGAAAAGTGCGCTATTGATTTTGTCGATTTCATACGCCTTTCATCTTTTCGCCAAAGGAGAAACCCCGTTATGACCAACCCGTTTGCATCCCGCGCGGGAATCATCGTCGTCGGAGCCGTCATCGGCGTGGCGGCGACGCTTCTCCAGTACCTCGGAAACCCGCCCAACATGGGAGTCTGCGTCGCCTGCTTCGAGCGGGACATCGCAGGCGCCCTCGGGCTTCACCGGGCGGGCGTCGTGCAGTACATCCGGCCGGAGATCATCGGTTTCGTCATCGGGGCCTTCCTCGCCGCCCTGCTCGCGAAGGAGTACCGGCCCCGGGGCGGGTCGGCCCCGCTGGTGCGCTTCTTCCTGGGCATCTTCGCCATGATCGGCGCCCTCGTGTTCCTGGGCTGCCCCTGGCGGGCCACGCTTAGGCTGGCCGGCGGCGACTGGAACGCCTTGACGGGCCTCGCGGGCCTGGCGGCGGGCATCGGCGTGGGCGTGCTGTTCCTGAAATCGGGCTACAGCCTAGGTCGGGCGTATTCGCAGAAACCGGTCGCGGGCTACCTCTTCCCCGTATTCATGGCGGGGCTCTTCCTGCTGCTCGTCTTCCGGGTGAGCTTCGCCGAGGGCGGCCCCCTCTTCTTCAGCCAGAAGGGACCGGGCTCGCAGCACGCCCCGCTGCTCATCAGCCTCGGTGCAGGACTCCTGATCGGGGCCATCGCCCAGCGGAGCCGCTTCTGCACCATGGGGGCCCTTCGGGACGTCATCCTGCTGCGGGATTTCCACCTCATCAGCGGCGTGGCGGGGCTGCTCGTCGCCGCCTTCGCCATGAATCTCATCCTGGGGCAGTTCAAGCCCGGCTTCGCAGGCCAGCCGATCGCCCACACCGACCACCTGTGGAACTTCCTGGGGATGGCACTCGCGGGCCTGGCCTTCGCGCTGGCCGGCGGCTGCCCGGGCCGGCAGCTGTTCCTCTCCGGCGAGGGGGATCTCGACGCCGGGATCTTCGCCCTCGGCATGATCGTGGGGGCCGGCGTATCGCACAACTTCGCCATGGCCAGCTCGCCCGCCGGGGCCGCCGCCTTCGGACCGGCCGGGGTCATCGTGGGCCTCGTGTTCTGCCTGGCCGTGGGATTCACGATGCGGGAAAAGGCATGACCCGGGGAGCCAACGCCACGAACCGTCATTTCATGGGAAGGAGAATATCATGAGCGCAACGCGAATCGATGCCCGCGGTCTTTCCTGCCCCCAGCCCGTCGTCCTGACGAGCAAGGCCATCGAGGCAGGCGCGGAACGTTTCGAAGTCCTCGTCGACAACGAGGTGTCCAAGGAAAACGTGCTTCGCCTCGCGAAAAGGCACAGGATGCAGACCTCGGTCCGCGAAGAGGGCCCCGATATTGTCATCGAAATCAAAAAGTAGTATAAGGGAACACCAACCGGGGCCTTCCCTGCGGAGAAGGCTCCGATTTGTTTAGAAAGGGATACATCCATCGATGTTTTTCAAATCCGGCAAGAAGAACGGTTTCGAGGGCGGCGGGCTCGTCCTGTTTGAAAGCGTGGAAGAGGCCATGAGCGGCGAGCGGGCCCTGAAGGCGGGAGAACTCGAGAACCGTCTCGTGGCGCCCCCGCCCGAGCTCAGGCGGGGCTGCGATCTCGCCCTCGAGGTGAATCTCGTGGAAAAGCCTGCCGTCGAGCGGGCCCTGCAGGAGCGCAAGGTCCCCTTCCTCGACATCCTGCCCATCAGGGGCAACGCGGAGCTTCTCCAGGTCGTCAAGGTCACCGACTTCGGAGAGGCCCTCATGGTCAAGGCGGGCAACATGAAGCTCACCTTCGACAAGGCCTCGGGCGTCGTCCTGAACATCTCGGGCGGCGGCTGTCCCGATATCCCCTACCTGCACGCCGAGATGTTGGCCAAGCCGCTGGAGCGGGCGCCGCGGCCGAAGGAAATGGGCCGCACGCTCTGCGCCCTCATGCTGGACCGGGCCTACGAACAGTCGCTCGAGATCCGGAAGAACGGCAACGGGTGAGACCATGCTGCTCGTCTGCGGGACCGCCCCGCTCAAAGAGCTCCCCCTGACCGAGGGGGAGGCGAGGCTCGACGGGGATCTCCTGCGCGTCGGCCGTGCCGGGATTCCCTGCACGCAGGGAACGGCGGCCCTGGTGAGCGCCGCCTGCAAGACGCTGGACTACCTGGGCCATCCCGCACCCCGGGTGCTGCTCGTGGGCGACGACGGCTCCGGCAAGGGAAGCCGGCAGCTCTACGAGCGCCTGATCGCGGATCTGCCCCGCCTGGCCCCCCGGGTCGTCGTGCTGCACTACATGCTGCCCGTCATGGGTCTCATGCGGAAGGTGAGCGAATCGGCTTCGAAGGCGAAGAAGCGCCCCTTCATGATCGCCGATGCCGCGGCCATGTACGCCGCCAAGGCGGCGGGGATCGCCCGCGAGTTCGACCTCTTCACGCCGGACCTCTCGGAGCTGGCCTTCCTGGCGGACCCGCAGGCCACCCACCCGGCCTACGTGAGCCGCCACCTCTTCGAGTCGGACAGCTCGCGCATCCCCGAGATGGTCGCGGCGGCCTACGCCAACGGGAGCGCCGCCCGGACGCTCGTCGTGAAGGGCGCCACGGACCACATCGCGCAGGAGGGCGGGATCCTGGACACCCTGTCGGAGCCGGATATCCCGGCCCTCGAGGCCATCGGCGGCACGGGAGACACGATCAGCGGAATGGTGGGGGCCCTCGTACACGCCGGGTACGACGAGGTCACGGCGGCCCGCGTCGCCATTCGGGCCAACCGCACGGCCGGGCTCTACGCCGGGGCCACGCCGGCCACGCGGATCCGGCAGGTCATCGAGGCCCTGCCCCGGGTCCTCGCCGATCACCTCGACGAGTGGGTGCGGCAGGCGCAAATCGAAAGGGAGGAGAGGAGCGCATCGTGAAGACGGAAAAGAAGATCCGGCTGACGGAGATGGTCCATGGGGCCGGTTGAGCGTGCAAGATCGGTCCGGAGGACCTGAGCAGAGCCCTGGAGGGGCTTCCCATCATCGCAGACCCCAACCTGATCGTCGGCCTCGAGGGCAACGAGGACGCGGGCGTCTATCGTCTCCGCGACGATCTGGCCATCATCCAGACCGTCGACTTCTTCACGCCCATCGTCGACGACCCCTACACCTTCGGGCAGATCGCCGCGACGAATTCCCTCTCCGATGTCTACGCCATGGGCGGCCGGCCCATCACGGCCCTGAACATCATCTGCTTCCCCCCGAAGAAGCTCGACATGTCGGTCCTGCAGGCCATCCTGCGCGGCGGGCTGGACAAGATGATCGAGGCGGGCGTCGTGCTCGTCGGGGGCCACAGCGTGGAGGACGACGAGCCGAAATACGGCCTCTCCGTGACGGGCGTCATCCACCCCGACCGGGTCCTGCGCAACCGAGGGGGCAGACCCGGCGACAGGCTGATTCTCACCAAGGCGCTCGGCACGGGCATCGTCAGCACGGCGATCAAGGGGGAAGAGGCCGACCCGGGCCTCGTCGAGAAGGCCGTCCGGGCCATGACGACCCTGAACCGGCAGGCCGCCGAGCTGATGACGAAAATGCCGGTCATCCATGCCTGCACGGACGTGACGGGGTTCGGCATGCTGGGGCACGCCTGCGAGATGATCGAAGGCAGCGACGTGGGGTTGAAGATCGAAGCCGCCGCCGTCCCGTATTTCGAGGGGGTGAGGGAACTCGTGGAGAGCGGCTACGTGCCGGGGGGTCTCTACCGCAACAAGAACTTCCGGATGCCGATGATCGACGTCGAGCCGTCGTGCCCGGAGTGGCTGTTGGAAATCCTGTTCGACCCGCAGACCGCGGGCGGCCTGCTCATCGCCCTGCCCGCGGGGGATGCGGAAACGCTGGTCCGGCGCATGCGGGAGGCCGGAATCGGCGATGCGGCCGTGGTTGGCGAGGTGGTCGCGTCGCCGAAGGGAAGAATCGTCGTCCTGTGATGTCCCGAAGGGGCTACTGAGCCTGCCTGAGCTTCTGGGCCTCCTGCAGCAGCTCGAACTGGCGCTGGCGGTTCTCCCGGGTCGCGGGCATCGGCTCGCGGGCCTGCGCTTCCAGCCGCTCCGCTTCCTGGAGCCGTCTCTGTCTCTCCTGTTCCCGTTGCGCGTCGCGCGTCTCGACGGTTCTGACCACCTCGTCGAGCTGCCGGTCCCTCTGCCGGATGGCCTCCTCGGCCGTCATGGCACCGGGAGTGGGCGCCGGCCCCGTCTTCTCCACCGCCTCCGCCGCAGGCGGGGCGGCCGGCCGTCCCGAGACGACGGGCTCGGCCTTCACCCCTTTCGGGGGCCTGTCCGTGAGCACCACCGCCCCGTCTTTGTCCGTGTACTTGTAAATGGTCTGCGCGTCGGCCGCCGACCCTACAAGGCATACCAGGCAGGAAATGACGGGAATCATCCAGACGCGTTGCATGATTCTGCACCTGTACCCTGCCACCGGTCACCCTGTTTATCTTCCTGTTGCGCCTTCAGCCTTTTGCCTCTACCTTGTGCCTGCCGTTACGGCATCTGCCTGAGCCGCTCAGCCTCCTCCATCAGTTTGCGTTGGCGGTCGATGTTCTCCTGGGTCGGGACGATGGGCTTCCTGGCCTCCTTCTCGAGCCGGTCGGCCTCCTCGAGGCGGCGCTGCCTTTCCTGCTGCCTCTCCTGCAGTTTTCGCTGCGCCTCTTCTTTCTGTTTCTGGATCTCCTCGTCGGCGACCTTCCTCATCTCCGCATCGCGTGCCCCTTCGGGCGGGGCGGCCTGGTCACGGACGCCCGGCCTCGGCATGGGGGCCGCCTGGTCCCGGCTTCCCGGCACCGGCATCGGTTCCGCGCCCTGCGCCTCGGGAACGGGCCTCTTGGTCCTCTCGGATGGGGCGAGGTCCGACTCGTCGAGGATCTCACCCCGCACCCCCGGGGGCGGGTTGTCGGTGATGACGATCTTCCCGTCCTTGTCGGTATAGCGATAGAGCTGCGCCGGGGTGTCACAAGGCGTCAACAGGATCACGGCCCACGCCGTAACGAGGACGGCAGCCAACAGTCTCGGGGGGTGCTTGCTCATGGTTTTCTCTCCCTGTGGGTCAAGAGTAAGGCCTCAACGGGAATTATCGAACGAATCCGTTATTTTCTTTAATGGTTTCGCTTCAATGTACCCCCAAGCCACAAAAGAATCA
>JAGPKU010000031.1 GCA_018053845.1 Syntrophobacterales bacterium | reverse complement strand
TAACACAGATCGGGGGTTCGATTCCTTCTTTTTCGTTGCCACGCACCGCCCCGTCTGGTAAGCGAAAAAACAGGCACCGGACATCAGGCGTCAGGCAACAGGAATTGGAAGAAAAATTTCGACAGATCCTGCAGGATGCGGCGGGCGAGATGGGCATCGACATGCCGGAGGACCGGATCGCTCTCTTCGAGGCCTATAGGGATACACTTCTGCTGTGGAACAGCAAGATGAACCTCGTCTCCCTGCAGTCCGAGGTCGACCTGCCTGTGCGACACATCCTCGATTCGCTCACGCTGCTGCCCTTTCTCCCCGCCGGAGGGGTCAGGCTTCTCGACATCGGTTCCGGGGCCGGCTTTCCCGCGATTCCGCTCAAGATTTTCCGTCCCGATCTCCAGGTGACCCTGCTCGAGGCCTCGCGCAAGAAATGCTCTTTTCTCAAGGAGGTCATTCGAAAACTCGGGCTGAAGGACATCACGGTCATGCATTGCCGCCTCGAGTCGCTGCTCGCCAGGGACGTCCCGCCTGTGTTCGACATAATCGTTTCCCGGGCGACGTTCAAGATGAAAGAGCTCCTGGAGCATGCCCTGCCCCTGCTGAAGCCGGGCGGGATTCTTGCCGCCATGAAGGGACCGGGGCTCGAAGAGGAGATCGGGACCCTGAATACAATGAAAACCAAGGATTTTCGAATCCTTAGAGATCATTCATTCACCCTTCCGCTCACTGGAGACCGGCGTCGGATCGTCCTTGTGGATAAACCCCGCAGAGAATGCCGTTAATAAAAATGAAAGTTGCTGATATTATTGACTAATTCAATTAATCTCCCCTCCCAGAATTTCCTTTGAAAAACCCCTTTTTTATGCTAGCATCGACCAACTTCATCCAGCCGGCTTAACATCCATTTTCTGCGAATTCGCATGCGAAAAATTATTTGTATCGCCAATCAGAAGGGAGGGGTCGGGAAGACCACGACGGCCATCAATCTATCGTCGTCCCTCGCTACGGCTGAAAAGAGGGTCCTGCTCATCGACGTCGACCCCCAGGGCAACACGACAAGCGGAATGGGGATCGACAAGGCCTTGATCGTGAACAAGAATCTTTACCATGCCCTCGTCGGTCGCTGCAGCCTCGATGAGATCATCGTGAAGACCCAGATCCCGACTCTCGATGTGGCGCCTTCTAACCAGGACCTCGTGGGCGTGGAGATCGAGTTTGTCTCCCTCGAGGAGCGCGAAAAAAAGCTCAAGGCCCTCCTCGCGAAGCTGGAGGCCCCTTACGATTACTGCATCATCGACTGCCCGCCCTCGCTGGGCTTTCTCACGCTGAACGCGCTGGTGGCGTCGGATTACCTGATCATCCCGCTGCAGTGCGAGTATTTCGCCCTCGAGGGGCTGGCGCATCTGCTGAACACCGTCAAACTGGTGCGTTCCCGGATGAACCCGTCGCTTTCCCTGGGGGGGATCCTGCTCACGATGTTCGACGTCCGCAACCGGCTGTCCCACCGGGTCGTCGAGGAAGTCAGGAACCATTTCGGCTCCAAGGTCTTCAACACGGTCATCCCGCGAAACGTCCGGATCTCCGAGAGCCCCAGTCACGGGCTCCCGATCATTCTCTACGATGTGAAGTCCCGGGGGGCCGTGGCCTACATGGACCTGGCCCACGAAATCCTCTACGACGGGAGAGCCTAGGATGATCAAGAAAAACTCGTTGGGGAAGGGTCTCGGGGCCATGTTCCCCGACCTCCTTGAGAAGATCGGGGACAAGCCCGTCCTGATGACGTGCGGCATCGAGGAGCTCGTCCCGAACCGCTACCAGGCGAGAAAGGATTTCGACCCCGAGGAACACAAAAGCCTCGTCGCATCGATCCGCAAGAGCGGGATCATCCAGCCGATCGTGGCCAGGAAGTTCAACGGCGGCTACGAGATCATCGCCGGCGAGCGGCGCTGGCGTGCGGCCCAGGAGGCCGGGCTCAAGAGCGTTCCGGTGATCCTCCGCGAAGCGGCGGACCAGGACGCGGCGGTTTTCTCGCTCATCGAAAACCTCCTGAGGGCCAATCTCAACCCGATGGAGGAGGCCGAGGCCTTTCATCGGCTGATCCACGAGTTCGGCCTGTCGCACGAGGCGCTTTCCGCGACCGTCGGCAAGGACCGCTCCACGGTCACCAACGCCCTGAGGCTGCTGAAGCTGCCGAAGGAAATCCGCGAGGCCATCGCCAAGAAAACGATCTCGGCAGGCCATGCACGGGCCATCCTCGCCCTGGATACGCTCGAGGAGCAGAGTCGACTCTTCAGGGCTATCCTCTCGAAGGGTCTCAACGTGCGGGAGGCCGAGGCTTTTTCAAGGGGGAAAAAGACCGCCGGGGCAAGCAGGAAAAAACGCGGGGCCGACGAGCACATCGCGGATCTCGAGAAGCGGCTCTCCCGGCACCTGATGACAAGGGTGACCGTCCGTTCCGGGAGGCGGGGTGGAGCCATCGAGATTCGCTTCGGCTCTCCGGAAGAGCTCGAAAGGCTTCTCGATGTTCTCCTGCGCGCATGACTGGACCCTGGTTCTGCGGAAACCGTCAATGATCGTAACGGGCTGACCTTGGATGGATTCTCGTGCTGATCTTGTCAACAATTGTTTAATTTCTGTTCATAAGGCAGGGGAACGTGGACGCTTTCTGGAAAAAAAGTGTTGACATAATTAAGGAAAAGGTAACGAAGCAAAATTTCGATACCTGGATCAGCCCCGTCAGGATCAACGCCCTGGAGGCCTCGGGCGTAGAGCTTTCGGTTCCGAACCGCTTTTTCCGGGACTGGCTGGCGGAGCACTTCATGGACGTCATCAAGGATTCGGTCTCATCCGTATCGGGGGTACCCATGAGCATCCGATTCGTCATCGACAAGACCCCCGTGCAGGGTAGGCCCCCCGTTTCCGAGTCCGTGCAGACCGAGCGCCTGAAAAACAGCGAGCCGTCGGATCTCGCCAACCGGGTCCACCCCTCGTTGAACATGAACTACAATTTCGAACGATTCGTCGTCGGGCCGAGCAACCAGTTTGCCCATGCCGCGGCGGTAGCCGTCGCGGAGGCTCCGGCCAAGAACTACAACCCGCTGTTCATCTACGGCGGAGTGGGTCTCGGCAAGACGCATCTGCTCAACGCCATCGGGCTGCATACGTTCAAGATCGATCCGTCGGCCAACGTCCTCTACGTCTCGGCGGAGGAGTTCATGAACGAGATGATCAATTCGATCCGCTACGACAAGATGCAGAAATTCAGGGAAAAATACCGAAACATCGACTCTCTGCTCATCGACGACATCCAGTTCATCGCCGGAAAGGAGAGGACGCAGGAGGAGTTTTTCCACACGTTCAACACGCTTCATGACTCGGGAAAGCAGATCGTCGTCACGAGCGACAAGTTCCCCAAGGATATCCCGAACCTGGAGGGAAGGCTTCGGTCCCGGTTCGAGTGGGGACTGATCGCCGACATCCAGCCGCCGGAGATCGAAACGAAGGTCGCCATCGTCGACAAGAAGGCCCAGGAGAACAACATCTCCCTCCCGAAGAACGTCGCCTACTACATCGCCTCGAAGGCGGAATCGAACATTCGTGAACTTGAGGGGTTTATCATCCGTATCGGCGCCTATGCGTCGCTCACGGGACGGGAAATCGACATGGATCTCGTCAAGGAAGTGCTCAAGAAGTTCTTCAAGCAGGGAGAAAAGCCGGAAGTGACCGTCGAGGAAATCATGAAAACGGTTGCTGCAAAATTCAACATAAGAATCGTGGACTTGAAATCGCAGAAAAAAAACAAGAACCTGGTGATTCCACGGCAGATTGCCATGTATCTTGCAAGAAGGCTCACCTCCCATTCGTACCCGGATATCGGTGCAAAAATCGGCGGAAAGGATCACTCGACCGTCATTTATGCAAACAACAAGATAAAGGACCTCCTGGAGAAAGACCCGAAGATGGAGCTCGTCGTCAGGGAGATCGAAGAGAGTCTCAACAGGAACTGACAGGGATCGGAGGCCGACATCCACAGGATGGAGCGGGGGATCACCTCGAACGTGAAGAAGAATCGGAGATATGCACATATGAACAGGTCCTATTACGAACAATCCTGCTTTTCTTCTTTTTTGTTATCTTGTTAAGAATATATAGGGCCTGTGGGGAGCGGGGAAACAGCCGGGATCGGGAAGGCCTCTAGGGGGGCAGTCGAAAACAAAGCGAAGGAAAGGGTGCGGGCTTATGGAATTCAGTGTGAAGCGTGACGTTTTCCTGGGCGGTGTTCAGAGGACGCTGGGTATTGTGGACAGGCGCACGTCGATGCCGGTGCTGAACAACGTCCTCATCAGGGCCGAGACGGAACGGATCCGCATCGTGGCGACGGACCGGGAAATCGGGCTCATTGCGGACTATGAGGCGCAGGTCGTCCAGGACGGGGAGATCACGCTGCCCGCCCGCAAGCTCTACGAAATGCTTCGGGAGATCCAGGGCGAGGAGGTCCACTTCAAGAAAGAGGAAACGAACTGGGCGTCCATCAACTGCGGAAAGGTCAACTTCCGGGTACCCGGGATCCCGGCCGAGGAGTTCCCGAAGATCATGGACGATGAGGAGATCGGGTTCATCCGTGTCGACGGCGCCATGATCGGCGACATGATCAGGAAAACCTACTTCGCCATGTCCACCGACGAGTCCAGGGTCAATCTCAACGGCGTCTACCTGAAGGCGGAAAAAGAGCCGTCGGGGGAGATCGTCATGCGCATGGTGGCGACCGACGGGCACCGTCTCTCCATCGTCGGTGCAAACCCGAAGGTCGAGCTGGTCATGGAACTCGAAAAGGGGATGATCATCCCGCGCAAGGGCATCACGGAAATTCGTCGACTTGTCGAGGACAGGGACGGGGCCGTCGAACTCGGGGCCCGGAAGGGCATGTGCGTCCTGAAGAAGGACGGCGTCATCCTGAAGGTCAGTCTCATCGACGCCGAGTTCCCCGACTACAAGCGCGTTATCCCGAAGGACAAGGGAATCCTGGTGGAACTCGACCGCGCCGCGGTTCTCCATGCGCTGCGGCGAATGAGCGTCATGGCCAGCGAGCGCTACAACGGCGTGCGGATCAAGCTGCTGACCGACAGGATGGTCTTCAACTCCATCAACCCCGACGTCGGCGAGGCCAGCGAGGAGGTCGAGATCCAGTACAGCGAAGGCGACGTGGAGGTCGGCTTCAATGTCCGCTACCTGCTGGAGGCCATCGAGGCCGTCGACGAGGAGAAATTCACGCTCGAGATCCGCAGCGGACTCAGACCGGCCTTGGTCAAGCCGGCGCAGGACAGCGGCTACATGTGCATCGTCATGCCCTTGAAGATATGAGGCGGGCGTAGGGCAAACGGCTTATGGCACAGGGAAAGGAAAAAGCAAATCAACATGCCGCAGGCGTTTGCTTTCGTGATCATTTCCACGGGAATGGGAAGTCCTTGGGGTTTCAGGTGGACCCTGGGCAGGTCCCGGGATCACAGGATTGAAAAACGGCGAGCAAACGACAATACGCACCGCGCAACCACTACAGGAGAACACGTCATTTCACATGTCTGAAACCTACAGCGCTGACAGCATCAAGGTATTGAACGGGCTCGAGGCGGTCCGCAAACGGCCCGCCATGTACATCGGCAGCACCGGCCGCGACGGCCTGCACCATCTGGTCTACGAGGTGGTCGACAACAGCGTCGACGAGGCCGCCGCCGGCTTCTGCGACACGATCGTCGTCAAGATCCGCGTCGACAACAGCATCCAGGTCGACGACAACGGACGCGGGATCCCCGTGGACATGCACAAGACCGAGGGGGTCTCGGCCGCAGAGGTCGTCATGACGAAACTACACGCGGGCGGCAAGTTCGACCGCGACAGCTACAAGATCTCAGGCGGCCTGCACGGCGTCGGCGTCTCCGTGGTCAACGCCCTCTCGAGCCACCTCGAGCTCGAGGTCCGCCGCGAGGGAAAGGTCTACCGCCAGTCCTACGAGCGGGGCGTGCCCACGGCGCCGCTCAGGGAAGTGGGCAAAACGAGGGGCAGGGGCACGACGGTCACCTTCACGCCGGACCCCGAGATCTTCGAGGAGACGGAGTTCAGCTTCGACATCCTCTCGAACCGCATGCGCGAACTGGCCTTCCTGAACAAGGGGATCCGCATCACCCTCATCGACGAGCGCACCGACGAGAAGGCCGAGTTCTACTACCAGGGCGGCATCGTCTCGTTCGTGGAGTTCATCAACAAGAACAAAGGCGTGTTGCACAAGAAGCCCATCTACATCGAGGGCGAGAAGGAGGATTGCTTCGCCGAGGTGGCCATCCAGTACAACGACACCTACGGCGAAAACGTCTTCTCCTACGCCAACAGCATCAACACGATCGAGGGCGGCACCCATCTGAGCGGGTTCAGATCCTCGCTGACCCGCGCGATCAACAACTACGCCGCGCAAAACGGCTTCCTGAAGAACGGGAAGGACTCGATCAAGGGCGAGGACGTGCGCGAGGGGCTGGCCGCCGTCATCAGCGTCAAGATCCGCGAGCCCCAGTTCGAGGGTCAGACGAAGACCAAGCTCGGCAACAGCGAGGTGAAGGGCCTGGTCGAGGGGATCGTCTACGACAAGCTCACCACCTACCTCGAGGAGCACCCGCCCGTGGCCCGGGCGATCATCGGCAAGGCCCTCGACGCCTCGCGGGCCCGCGAGGCGGCCCGGCGTGCCAAGGAGCTCACGCGGCGCAAGAGCGCCCTCGAGGTCTCGACCCTGCCCGGCAAGCTGGCCGACTGCCAGGAGAAGGACCCGGCCGCAAGCGAGCTCTACCTGGTCGAGGGCGACTCCGCAGGCGGCTCGGCCAAGCAGGGCCGGGACCGCCGCAACCAGGCCATCCTGCCGCTGCGCGGCAAGGTCCTCAATGTCGAGAAGGCCCGCTTCGACAAGATCCTGCAGAACGAGGAGATCAAGACGATCGTCACGGCCCTCGGCGTGGGGATCGGCAGCAGCGACGACAACGAGGACGACATCGACATCGCCCGCCTGCGCTATCACAAGATCATCATCATGACCGACGCCGATGTCGACGGGTCGCACATCCGCACCCTGCTGCTCACCTTCTTCTTCCGCAAGATGAAAAAGCTCGTCGAGCGCGGCTATCTCTACATCGCCCAGCCGCCGCTGTACAAGATCGGCGACAAGAAGCGGGAGCTCTACATCAACACCGACGAGGAGATGAAGAAGTTCATCCTCGAAAACGGCGTGAGCCGGATCCGCATGGGAACGGGCAACGGCAACCCCATCACGGGCAGCCGGCTGGCCACCCTGATCCAGCGGGCCATTCGGCTCGACACGATCCTGCAGAAGTTCGAGAAGGAAGAGAAGAACCGCGACGTGATCCATGTCCTTGCGGCCGACCCCTCGTTCACAACCGCCGACTTCGGCTCCCAGCTGGCCCTCGAGGCCGTGGGCAAGCGGGTGGCCCGGCAGCTGGGGGACCAGGTGGTGCAGGTCGCCACGGACTTCAACCTCGAGCACGGCGGCTACAACTTGGTCTTCACGATCCGCCGCGACGGCCTCGAGACGACCACGACGATCGACCAAGACCTCCTGGCCGCGCCGAAGTTCATCGAGGCGAGAAACCTGCTGGCCCAGCTCAAGGCCCTCGGGGAGCCGCCCTACACGGTGTTCGTCGACGACGACGGGGGAAAGGAAAGCCGGCGGTTCGATAGCCTCCAGGCCCTCACGGAGTTCGTCATGACCCTCGGCCAGAAGGGCCTCACCATCCAGCGCTACAAGGGCCTCGGCGAGATGAACCCCGAGCAGCTCTGGGAGACCACGATGAACCCCGAGAAGCGGACCCTGCTGCAGGTGAAGGTGGAGGATGCTGTGCTGGCCGACGAGATCTTCACGACGCTGATGGGCGACCAGGTGGAGCCGCGCAAGGAGTTCATCTACCGCAACGCTCTGTACGTCTCGAACCTGGACATCTGACGCCGCTTCGCGGCAGGCAACAGGCTTCAGGCGCCAGGCCCCGGGATGAACCATTCCAGTCGACCGGGTCCGGGGTCCTGCATCCGGAAGCCCGGACGCCGACTGCTTCCGTCCCCCCGGGAAGGGGGGAATTTTGTTTCCCGAAGGAGAGTCGTTTTTCATGGAGCTCTATCAGAAGAACATCCCGGTGAACATCGAAGACGAGATGAAGAAGTCCTACATGGACTACGCCATGAGCGTCATCATCGGGCGTGCCATCCCCGACGTGCGCGACGGGCTCAAGCCCGTCCACCGGCGCGCCCTGTTCGCCATGCACGAGATGGGCAACCGCTGGAACCGGCCCTACAAGAAGTCGGCCCGCATCGTCGGCGACATCATCGGCAAGTACCACCCCCACGGCGACTCGGCCGCCTACGACACGATCGTGCGCATGGCGCAGGACTTCTCGCTGCGCTACCCGCTCATCGACGGCCAGGGAAACTTCGGTTCCATCGACGGCGACCCGCCGGCGGCCATGCGGTATACCGAGATCCGGATGGCCCGGATCACCGAGGAGCTCCTGGAGGACCTCGAGAAGAACACCGTCGACTTCGTGCCCAACTACGACGGCTCGCTGGAGGAGCCCGTGGTGCTGCCCTCGCGGCTGCCGATGCTGCTCCTGAACGGCACCTCGGGGATCGCCGTCGGTGTGGCCACCAACATCCCGCCCCACAACCTGGGCGAGATCGTCGACGGCACGGTGGCCCTCATCCGCAATCCCGACATCAACGTCGAGGGGCTCATGCAGCACATCCAGGGCCCCGACTTCCCCACGGCGGGCTTCATCAACGGCCGCGACGGGATTCTCTCGGCCTACCGGACGGGCCGCGGCACCGTGCGCATCCGCGCGCGGGCCATGGTCGAGCGGGCCCACCGCACCGAACGCGAGAGCATCGTCATCACCCAGCTCCCCTATCTCGTCAACAAGGCGAGCCTCATCGAGAAGATCTCCGACCTCGTCAAGGAGCGCAAGATCGAGGGCATCGCCGACCTGCGCGACGAGTCGGACCGCGACGGCATCCGGATCGTCATCGACCTCAAGCGCGACGAGGTCTCCGGCGTCATCCTCAACCAGCTCTTCAAGCACACCCAGATGGAGAGCTCCTTCGGGATCAGCATGCTCGCCATCGACGCCGGCCAGCCGCGGGTCATGAACCTCAAGGAGATGCTCCAGCGCTTCGTCGACTTCCGCAAGACCGTCGTCACGCGCAGGACGATCTTCGAGCTCAACAAGGCAAGCGAGAGGGCCCACATCCTCGAGGGGCTCATCACGGCCCTGGACCACATCGACGCCGTCGTGGCCCTCATCAAGGCCTCGGAGAACCCCCAGACGGCGGCCGAGGGCCTCATGTCGACCTTCGGCCTCTCGGAGGCCCAGGCGAAAGCGATTCTGGACATGCGCCTGCAGCGGCTCACGGGGCTCGAGCGCGGTAAGATCCTCTCGGAGCACGCCGAGCTCACGCAGCTCATCGCGAAGCTCAAGGGGATCCTCGAGGACCCCCAGAAGGTTCTCGACATCATCGTGGAGGAGCTCCTGGATTCCAAGAAGCGCTTCGGCGACGAGCGCCGCACGGAGATCGTCGAGTCGACGGAGGACATCGACATCGAGGACTTGATCGTCGAGGAGGACATGGTCGTCACCGTGTCCCACCAGGGCTACATCAAGCGCAACGCCGCCAGCCTGTACCGCATCCAGCGCCGCGGCGGCAAGGGCAAGATGGGCATGACCACGAAGGAGGAGGACTTCGTGGAGCACATCTTCATCGCCTCGACCCACCACTACATCCTCATCTTCACCAACCAGGGGCGCGTCTACTGGCTCAAGGTCTACCAGATCCCCCAGGCGGGGCGCGCCGCCAAGGGCAAGGCGATCGTCAACCTCGTCAGCATGAACCCCGGCGAGAAGGTGGCCGCCATCCTTCCCGTGCGCGAGTTCGAGAACGACAAGTTCGTCGTCATGGCCACCAAGAAGGGCATCATCAAGAAGACGGAGTTGGCGGCCTACTCCAACCCTCGCACCGGCGGCATCATCGCCATCAACGTCGAGGCGGGCGACGAGCTCATGGACGTCAAGCAGACCAACGGCACCCAGGAGATCTTCCTCGGAACCCGCAAGGGCATGGCCATCCGGTTCAAGGAGGAAGACGTCCGCCCCATGGGCCGCACGGCCACGGGTGTCATCGGCATCCGGCTCGACGACGACGACCACGTGGTGGGCATGGAGATCCTCACCGAGGGCAACTCCATCATGACCGTCTCCGAGCGCGGCTTCGGCAAGCGCACCGAGATCGAGGAGTACCGCCTCCAGAGCCGGGGCGGCAAGGGCATTCTCAACCTCAAGACCACCCCGCGCATCGGCCTCGTCTCGGGCATCCGCCAGGTGACGGGCAACGAGGACCTCATGCTCATCAGCGACTCGGGCAACATCATCCGCATCCGCGTCGACGAGGTCCCCGTGCTGCATCGCGTGACCCAGGGCGTCAAGCTGATCGATCTCGAGGAAGGGGAGAACTTTTCCGGCATCGCCCGGGTGGAGCGGGAAAGCGAGAGCCGCGGCGGGGAGGATGCCGCCGAGGAGGAGACCCTTTTCGATGCCGAAGGCGAAGGCGGAGAAGAGAGCGGGGCCTGATCCGGCGGCCCCGGGGTCCGACGGACGCGTGCAGGAATGGATCTCAAGCAACTGCGGAATTTCTTCTGGCCCGCCGTCACGGATCCTGAGTCGGCGAAGAAAGCGGCCGAGCAAGGGTTCGTGGCGGCCCTCCTCTACCTGGCCCTGTCCCTCGCGTCCCTGCTGTCCTCACAGGCCCCGAAATGGCTGGATGTTCTCGTCGTGGCCCTCTGCGGCACCCTCGCGAAGCAGAAGAGGTCCCGCGTGGCGGCTCTCCTGGGCGTCCTGATGATGTCGCAGGAATTCCAGGCATCCATGCTGGCCGGCGACCCGCTGCGGGTTCTGACGGCCGGCATCCTTGTCCTGCTCTTCGTCAACGCCGTCCGTGGGACGTTCATGTACCAGCGCTATGAGAAAGCGTCGCCGGGCCCGACGGTGGAGGTGCTGCCGCCGGAGCGGCCGGGAGCGGCCCCCGGGACACAGGGGCAGGCGGGTGAAGACCGGAAAGGCGGAAACGGGGCAAACCGGAAAGACACGTGATCCGTTCCGCCCGTCCTGGTTCCGAAGAATTGCAAGCACAGAAGAGGTGATGAAAAAAACCCGCCGGCGTCCGCCCGGCGGGTTTCCTGTTTCGTCTCAGCGCGACACCTTGCCGCGGTATTTTGCGGCAGGCAAAGCGGTCGCGGGGACCGCCTCCCGCTCGACCCAGTTCGTCGTGTCGATCGTGAAGGCCCGGCTCGTGTAGACCAGGTAGCTGCGGCCGAACTCCAGGGCCTTGAGGTTCCCGGCGGACCTCGGCTTGGCCAGGATCAGGAACTGCATGGGCCGATCGAAGCTGAAGATGAGGCCCACGTAGGGGTTGCCCGCGTAGGGCCCGAAGACGCCCTGGACGGAGCGGTCCGCGGCGGGCAGCTTCTCGAACCGGACCGAGTTGTAGCCTTTGCGGAAGGCCATCGACGTCGGGGCGACGATCCTTTCCATAACGAAAACCGCGGCGGCGGAGGGTGCCTGCTCGGTTACGGTGACCTCGTCGGGGTCCGCCGGGGCACGGTAGCCGATCTTGAGCTTGTGGATGAAGTACCTGCCCGCCTTCGAGACCTTCGAGGTGAACCTGCCCGCCGAGTCGGTGGTATATTCGCCCTGGACCTGGCCGAGCTCGTCCTTCACGGTGACGCTGACGCCCCCCAGACCCGAGCCCGAGGGGATCTCCTGCACCGTACCGTTGATGAAAAACTCCGTCACGGGACGCGGGACGGCCCCGTCCGGTCCGTACTTGATGAGGACGGCGTCCCACAGCCCGTAGTTCTGCTCGCCCAGGGTCCCTTCCGTCAGTCCGGCGACGTAGACGGCCCCGGAGGGGTCCAGGACGACTCCGTAGCCGTAGTCCTTGTATGCCGTGCCGATCTGTCGGGTGAAGACCCGCCGGCCGTCCTCCGGCGCAAGGCGGGACAGGAAGATGTCCGCGCCGCCCATGGACGCCTGCCCGTCAAGACCCCTTCCGGCGCCGAACGATTCGGTGACACCCGTGACGTAGATGCTCCCCTCGGCGTCGACGGCGACCCCGTAGGCGGCATCGTGCCCGTCTGTTCCATATTGCCGAGCCCAGAGCAGGTTCAGAAGCCGGTCGAATTTCACGACGATGATGTCCTCGGCACCTGAAGAGACGCCTCCCTCGAAATTCCCCGGCGAGGAGCCCGCGACCACGACGTTGCCGCTTCCGTCCACGGCCATTGCCAGGGCCCTGTCGTTGTCGCTGCCCCGGTTGGGCCCGCCCAGCCGGGCAGTGCCGAGGAGGTCCAGATCCCAGCTGATCCGGGCCACGAAAAGGGAGCCCTGCTCGTTGCCGGGGACGCTTCCGGCGACGTAGATGATGGGATTGGCCCTGTCGCGGGATTCCACGGCCACGGCGCGTGCGGCCGAGCCCAGGGGGTTGGAATCGATGTTGAACTGAAAAGAGCCCATCCTGTCACCCGATGCATTGAGCTTCATCAGGAAGGCTGCCTCGACGTTGCCGGGGGCCGCCGTGCCGTCCAGGCTCCCCGTCGTCGACCCGGCCAGGAAGACCATGCAGCTGACATCGACGGCGATTCCCTGGGCGACGTCGTCCCCGGAGGTGCCGTACTGCCTGACCCAGCGGAGGGTCCCGCTCTCGGGGTGAATCTTCGCCAGGAACAGATCGGAGCCCCCCGCGCTGACGTTCACGTAGCCGTCGGCCCCGCCGGGCATGTCCCCCAAGGTCGATCCTGCGACAAAGAGGGAAAGAAAGCCGTTTTGCGTCCCCACGGCGATCCCGCCGATCGAGTCATCGGCCGCCGACCCGAACTGGGTGACCCACAGGAGATCCCCGCGGGGGTCGAACTTGGCGACGAAGATGTCGGCGCCGCCGCTGTTGCGGTTCGGGACGGCCTGCGACGGGGCGTCGAGCGTGCTTCGGGTCATGCCGGCGACATAGACGTTGCCTTGAGTGTCGGTGGTCGTTTTCACGGCGTAGTCGTAGTCGACGGAGCCGAACTGGCGGATGAACTGGGGCGCGGTCTGCGCCGGGGCGGACGTTGCGGCAAGCAGTGCGACCAGTAGGACGGCGAGAACGAGACAGCGGGTTTTCATGGCTTCCCTCCTGCGGTACCCGGCGCCTGGGTTTCGAGCGGGCGTACGGGTGGTCATGACGGGAGCGGGGCAATCGGGAAACGATGGGGGAAGTGCAAGGCGGGCACCGGGGGCAGCCCCCGGGCCCGGGGTTCCCGGATCCGGGGGGTGTTCGGCTCGCCTGGCAGCCCTGCCGCCCTATCCCGCGAGCCCGCGGGACGTAGGCCAGAGGCTTTGCGCCCCATCCTTTCGGACGGGTTGCCCTTTTCAGGCGCGTCAAATCGTTCATCTCTGTGATCGGCAGGCAGGCAGGGAAACTTTAGCAGAGCCTGCATAAGCCGTTGCCCGACGTGGTACGGTTATTGCTTTGCAGCACGGTGTAACCGAGAGGTTGGACGCCGCGGCGGCGACCGGGAAAAGCCCGACGGGCCGTGCCGCGGATCGGCCGGACAGAAAGCACCGATTCCTTGAGTTTGCAGAACCCCGGCGCCCCTGTGCGGGGCCATTCCAGTTGCGGGAGGAAGGTGGGAGATGAACCTGAGAGAATCGAGGGCTGCACGATCTCCGATCGCAAGGGGAGGAGTCATGGTCCAGCGACCCAAAGTGCTCATGATCGACGACAACAGGGAAATCTGCCGGCTGATGAAGGAGTACCTCGAAAAGACCGGCAAGTACGAGGTGACGACCTTCACGGATGCCAGGATGGGGGTCCGCTACGCCCAGATCGAGAGGCCCGACGTGATCCTGCTGGATCTCATGATGCCCGACATGGACGGCACCGAAGCCGCAGAATACCTCCTCGACGACGAGGCGACCCGGAACATTCCCCTCATCTTCATCACGGCGGCGATCAAGAAGGACGAGGCGGAGGAGCGCCTCGGCCAGATTCACGGCCACCCGATCCTCGCCAAGCCCGTCACCCCCGTCGAGGTGATGAACGAGATCGACAAGATCCTCGCCCTGGCCTGAAGTTCCCCATCACGCAAAAAAGGCAGAGCCTTTCGGGGCGCTGCCTTTTTTTGTCCTTGCACGACTCCGCTCAGATCCTCATCGCCGTCACGGCATCCTCGAGGCTGATGACCCCCTGGAGCATCTTGTTGATCGCATCCTGCTTCAGGGGCCGGAAGCTGCCGTCCCGCTCCGCGGCGGCCCGGATCTCGGCCGCGTCGGCGCCCTTGAGGATCAGCTCCTGCAGCCCGTTGTCGTTGAAGAGGATCTCGAAGAGGGCCGTGCGGCCCTTGAAACCCGAGTTCTTGCAGGCCGGGCAGCCCGCCCCGCGGAAAAACCGCCCGCCTGCCATCGACTCCAGTTCCAGGGAGGCCAGGACCTGCTCGGAGGGCTCGTAGGGCTCCCGGCAGGCGGGGCAGATCGTCCGCACGAGCCGCTGGGCAACCGACGCCGAGAGGGCCGAGGCCGCGGGGAATCGCTCCACGCCCATCTCGATGAGTCGGGCGACGGCGCCAGCCGCATCCGGCGACGGCAGGGTGCTCAGGACACGGTGATTCGAGAGGGCCGCCTGGACGGCGAGCGCCGCCGATTCGCCGTCACGGATCTCCTCGAGGTAGACCACGTCGGGGTCCTGCTTCAGGATGAGACGCAGGCTTGCCGCCAGGGTCACGCCCGCGGCGCGGTTGAATTCGATCTGTGTCACGCCGGCCAGCGGGTACCTGACGGGATCCTCCAGCGTGATGATCTCCGCATCGGACTTCGCCAGCCGCCGGAGCATGGCGTAGAGGGTGGTGCTCTTGCCGCTTCCCTCGGGGCCCGAAACGAGGATCAGGCCCTGCGGCTTCTCCAGGACGGCACCCAGCCCGTCGAGCTCCTTCGGGGCGAGCCCCAGCTGCTCCAGGGCGATGGAATTCGTGCTGAGATCCGTCAGGTGGAGGATGAGACTCTCGCCGTGAATGCTCGGGATCGAGGACACCACCACGCTGATGTCCCGGTCCCCGACCCGCTCGACGAAACGGCCTTCCTGAGGCACCCCGCGCACGCTGCCGTCGATGTTCGCGAGATCCTTGACCCAGGTGATGACGGGGATCGACATCGATTTCGGAAGGTCCGGTAGATCGTGGGTCGATCCGTTGACGCGGAACCGGACACGGACGTTCTTGGTCTGGGGGGTGATGTGGATGTCCGTGGCGCCCTCGCGCACGGCCTGCGAGATCAGCGTCTCGAGGAACCGGCCGGCCGGATCGCCGTTTTCCGGTGCCGGCGGGGCCTGGGGGCGCGCCGGCTCGGCTGCCGGCTGGCGGCGGGCCTCGGAGGCGTAACTGCCTGCGGGCATCTCGTAGATGAGCCCCATGAGCCGGTCGAATTCGCGCTCCGTGCAGATCACGGGCGCCACGCCTTCTTCCGACTGCATCCGGAGCAGGTCGAGGGCATAGCGGTTGGTGGGGTCCGGCATGGCCACGATGAGGCGATCGGCCGTTTTCTTGAGCGGCGCGGCCTGATACTTCCGGGCGAAGTCCATCGGGATGAGCCTCGAGAGGCTCAGGTCGACGGGGTACTTGTCGGGCATGTAGCGTTCGATCCGGAGCTGGTGGCTCAGGATGTCGACGATCTGGGAATCCCGGAGGAACCCCTGCTGGACGAGGAGCTTGCCGAGCCGAAGACCCGTGTAGCGCTGGGCCGCCAGGGCCTCCTCGAGCTGCATCTCGTCGAGCAGACGCGCCTCCAGGAGCAGTTCGCCCAGCTTCTTCCACTGCCCGTCGACGACGGCCAGGTCGCTCGGCCCGGCCTTCGCGACTTCGAGCTCGGTGATGAATTCCGGGAAATCGCTCTCGCTCAGGGTCTGCTCCTTGGCCACCGATGCGGCCCTGAGGAGGATCTTTTCCAGTTCCGCCACGTTTCCGGGCCAGGTGTACTCGAGGAATCGGTCCATCACCTCGCGGGTGACGCCGTGGAGACCCTTCCGGAACTCCTGGTTGATGAGCTGGATGAAGTAGTCCACCAGCAGCGGGATGTCCTCCCTGCGCTCCCGAAGGGGAGGCACGTAGAGGGTGACCACGTTGAGCCGGTAGTAGAGATCGTCGCGGAAAGTGCCCTCCTTGATCATCCCCCGGATGTCCCTGTCGGTGGCGGCGATGACCCGCGCCCCGAGCGGGATCTTTTCGCGGCCCCCGATGCGCTGGAACTCGCCCGTCTCGAGGACCCGCAGCAGGCGCGCCTGGAGATTCAGGGGCAGGGCCGAGACCTGGTGCAGGAAGAGGGTGCCGTTGCCGGCCTCCTCGAATTTGCCCGTCTTGCGGCTCGTGGCCCCAGTGTAGGACCCCTTTTCGTATCCGAACAGCTCGGCCTCAAGGACCTGCTCCGAGAGTCCCTCGCAGTTGACGATCACGAAGGGTTCGTTCTTGGCCGTGAAATTGTGGAATGTCTTGGCCAAGAGCGACTTGCCCGTTCCCGGCTCGCCGAGGATGAGCACGGTGCGGTCTTCGGGCCTGATCATCATGATCTGGTTGAAGAGGATCCGGACGCGCTTGCCCTGACCGATGAATTCCGGAAAGAGGGCCTTGCCCTCAACCTTGCTCAGCAGATCGCTGACCTGCTCGAAGACGACGTTGAACTCCTTCAGATCGTCGCCCTTGCCCTTCAGCTTTCCGTTGGACTGTCTCGAAACGGCGGGAATGGTCTTCATCCTGGCGATGAAGTTTTTCATGGGCTTCAGCAGAAGCCACGTGATGAGCAGCGCGCACAGGAAAGAAAACGCCCCGATCCCTATGCCCCACCACTTCAGGTAGAGATCCGGGTTGGGGATGAGGTTCGTGTACCGCAGGATCTGGTGGGTCGTGATGACCGACAGCAGGGCGATCCCGCCGAAGATGATCGGCACGAGGATGTAAAGACTGACATTGAAGCGAGGGTGTTTCATGGCATTCCCACCTTGTGTGTCACGACAACCGGTTGACCGGGCCCCTGGGGCCGTCCGCCCGAACCGAAAGGCCTCAGGATTCCAGGCCCTTGACGATAACAAACCCTCCCCGATTTGCAATACGACGCCGGTATGATTTCACGCTACGAGAATAGTATGACCTTCCGTTTACCGGACTCGTTCTCCCTCGAAGGGTGTCGCAGGGGTTACCGAACGGAGATCGCGAACAGAAGAGCAGAGAATGTCCAGCATCGCGCTCGAGGAACGAGCCTGTCGATCATGGTGAGAAGTACTGCACGAAATGTACCAGAAACCGTTTGTTTTCACAAGGATGGATCAGGCCGCCCTTCTTCGGACAGCCTGACGGCCCTGCCGGCAAGCTTGACGACGCCGGATTGCCAGCGGACATTCCCCGCCGAATCCGTCGCGCGCTCGTGACGGATATCCACGACGGCGTCCGCCCCCAGGGCAAGGGCCCGCTTGAGCAGGAGGATCAGGGCCCTCTTTTCGGCGACCCCGAGAAAGCCGGCTCCCGCCGAACCCTCGGCGCTGACCGGTCCCAGGTCCCCGGCGATCTTCCTGCCGGGAACCGTCGCCGTCGGGAAGACGGCGATCTTCTCCCGCAGTTCGCTCAATTCCCGTCCGATGGCCTCGAGGGCGGCTCTGCGGTCCCTGCGGCGGCGAATCTCCTTGAAGGCCAGGGCATAGACGAGCAGGAAAGGGACCGCGACGAGAATCGCCGGGCCGATGTACCCGAAAATCGCTTCGAGAGGCATGGCTCAGGTCCTTCCCGGGCGGGGATCAGTTTTCGGGACCGTCCTTCTTCTCCTTCGGGTCCTTTCGGTTCATCATGTCGCCGAGGGAACCGAACCCCTTGGCGGCACCCTTCTGCTGGAGGAAGGGGCGATACGAGTCCTCCTGCTCCTCCTCGGGCAACACCGGCGAGAGAGAGAGCCGCCTCTTTGCCCGGTCGGAGGATTCCACCACCACCTCGATCGTGTCTCCCTGGACGAGGACCTCCCGCGGATGGCGGATCTTCTTGCCCCGGGACAACCGGGAGATGGGGATCAGCCCGTCGATGCCGGGCTCCAGGGTGATGAAGGCCCCGAAGTCCGCGAGCCTCGCGACTGTCCCCTGGTGGCGCGAGCCTTCGGGGTAGCGGGACTCCACGTTCTCCCAGGGGTCCGGCAGGGTTCCCTTGATGCTCAGGGTGATGCGGTCTTTTGCCCAGTCGAGGTTGAGGATGATCGCCTCGATCGATTGACCCACGGTGAAGCGGTCACGGATGTCTTCCACGCGGCCCCAGCCGACCTCGGAGATGGGCAACAGGGCTTCGATGCCGCCGATGTCCACAAAGGCGCCGAAGTCCCTCAGGGACTTCACGACGCCCGTCACCATCATCCCCTCGCGAAGCGTGCCCCTGATGGCGTCCTTTCTCTTGCGCTCTTCCTCTTCGAGGATCCTGCGCCTCGAGAGGATGATCCGCCGCCCCCTCTCGGCGTACTCGATGACGATAAACGGGAGGCGCTGCCCGATGAAGGCCGCCGCCGTCTCCCCGCGGGGGATGCCCGCCTGCGAAAAGGGGCAGAAAGCCCGATGGGTTCCCGCGATGCGGACCTCGAGCCCGCCCTTGACTTCCTTCTCCACGACGCCCTCGACGGGGATGGCATTCCGCCAGGCCTCTTCGAGGTACTGGCGGGCGGCGTCCCCCGAAACCCTCGTCGTGAAGACCCTCTCGCCGTGCCGCGACGAGAGGTAGTAGACCTTGACGGTGTCGCCTTCCTTGACCGTCGGCTGCCCTTCCTTGTCGAGAAACTCGCTGCGCTCGACGATCCCCTCGGTCTTGCCGCCGAGGTCGATGAACACCCAGTCCGACGTGATCTTGGCGATCACCGCCTCCACGCTCTGCCCCTGTTTGAGCCGGACCGGCTTGCGCTCGGAGGCCTCCAGGAGCTCGGCGAAACTCTTTTCTTCTTCCATCATGTTTTCCGTCCCATCGTGATTTACCACACCTCTGCCTCACCGCCGGGGCAAGCGTCCGTGCAGGGGTCTACGTATAGTCTGACTCGGCCCATTTGTCAAACCCTCACTGCGCACCACGGGGGTCCTGGGATTTGGGCTTGAATAGGCGAAGGATTAAGGTTATGGATGAATGGGCCGATGAGTTAGGCAGGCCCACCTGGTGCTTCCGGGAAACGTGGTCCAGAGATACAAAAGGAGTCCCGAATGAGAAACCGTTTGCTCCCCCCGATTCTGGTCTGCGCAGCCGTCTTGTGCATGGCCCTGGCCGTCGCCGTCTCCGGTGCCGCGACCCTCTACCGCTGGGTTGATGACCGGGGGGTGGTTCACGTCTCCGAGAGCCCCCCCGAAGGGAAGATGAACGTGGCCCAGGCCGTCGTCGGGGAGGACACGGAGAAAGGGCCGAAGACCGAAGCCCCTGGGGAGACGAGGGCCTTTCGCGTCCGTCCCGGCGAGGTGACCATATACACGACGCCCACCTGCCCCTGGTGCCACAAGGCGAAGGCCTGGTTCCGGGACAAGAAAATCCGCTATCGCGAAGTCGATGTGACCAGCGACCGCAAAGGCCTCGAGGAGATGGTGAAAATCTCGGGACAGACCGGAGTGCCCGTGATCGTCGTGAGCGACGAGGTGATCGTCGGCTTCGACCAGAAACGGCTCAACGAAATCTTCAGGGAGTAAGGGCCGGGGGCCTCAGCATCGATGAACCCGGAAAGCCGGTCGGGTCCAGGGCCCGTCCGGCTGTTTTTCGTTGACTTGCCTGTCCTGCCGCGTTAAAAAATACTTATAGAATTTTTTCCGATCACCAGGGTCGACGCTTCCTGCTCGCGTTATCGATTCGGCTCTGCGATTCCGGCATTTTCCATTCGCTCGTCCGCGTCACAACAGGTCAACGCACCAGCAAACCGTTCCCCGCCGCCGGGCCACAGAAAAAGGGACAGCCGTCAGCGCCGCGTGCCCGCAACGGGGAAAAGTCCAGAACGGGAGGTGGTCATATGCTGTTCATGATGATTTGCACCTGGGATCCGCAAGACGAACGGGAGGTCAGGACCAAACGGGCAAACTGGGAGTGGCCGAAGGAGGTGCGGGTGATCTCGGAGTTCTATGATCTCCAGGGATGTCGGACCATCTACGTGGTCGACTGCGACGCCGCCGGACTCATTGCCTGCCGTGCAGCCTGGATCAATCTGCTGATGTTCGAGATCTTTCCCGTGTGGCCCCTCGGGGCGACAAAGGAACTGGTGAAGAAACAGGGGGCCTAGAGACGGAGACGACCGCCTTGAAAGGAGGTGCGGAAGATGGGAAATCTGGAACTGACGGCTGAAGAGGAAAAGGAGCTTTTCTCCTTCATCGAGCGGTATTATCACGATCTTCGCGTTGAGATCGCCAACACCGACGACCGGGAGTTCCGCCGGAGCCTGAAACACAAGGAGGCCGTCATTCGGGCCATCATGGATCGCATGAAGGCCAGGAACATCTGATGATGGTTTCTGCCCGGCGATAAAAAACCCCGTTTTTCAACGGGGTTTTTAGCAGGGGGGGAGGGAGACGACCCGATTCGGGTCGCCTCCCTGGAGGAGATCGTTGATTTCTTGTTACCTTTTCTTCGCTTTCTTCGGTTTCCTGTTTCACTCGCGCTGTCAAGCGAGTTGGCTTTCGGTATTGCATCCATCGTGCCACCGCCCGATTATCATGCAATGTACTGAAATATAATAACATTTTTCGTTCCCGCCGTCCAACGGGCCGGCAATAAATGTCGAAACGCAAAATAGGGGGGATAAAAGAATCCCCGGTGCGCACAGGAAATAAAAGGAAATAAGCCATCATCGACAAAAATGACGAAGCAGGACAAGGCTTCAGGCAAGAGGAAAATGGGCGGCCCGGTCTTTGACAGGCCCGCGCCCTGGGCACAAGGGAGAATCCATGCATCCCTACAGGATCTTTGATCACACGGCCGATCTCGGCCTGATCGTAATGGGAAAAAGCCAAGGGGATCTCTACGCAAACGCGGCGTTTGCCGTGTTTGACATCATCACCGACCTCGGGCGTGTCGAAGCCCTGGAGACTCGGCGGATCATTGTCGAGGGGGACAGCCCCGAGGATCTGCTGATCAACTTCCTGCGTGAAATCCTTTACCTCTACAACGGCGATCGCTGGCTCCTGAGGGAGATCCGAGTTACTCGGATCGATGACAACGTGCTCGAGGCCGAGGCCCGCGGTGAGTCCCTCGACGGGCGGAAGCATGAAATCCGAAAAGAAATCAAGGCGGTAACCTATCACCAAGCCCTGGTTCGGCAAACGCCGAAGGGTTGGGAAGCAAGGGTGATCTTCGATGTCTGATGTGAAGCTGCGCCGTCTCGACGAGTTCCGGTGGGAAGTGCCGAAGGAGGGCGCCATGCGCGTCCCGGGGATCATCTACGCAAGCGACAGGCTCATGAAGGCCATGGGGCAGGACGAAAGCCCGAAGCAGGTGGCCAACGTGGCCCAGTTGCCGGGGATCGTGAAGCACTCGCTCGCCATGCCCGACATGCACTGGGGCTACGGCTTCCCCATCGGAGGGGTGGCCGCGTTCGATCTCGACGGGGGCATCGTTTCTCCCGGGGGCGTGGGGTATGACATCAACTGCGGCTGCCGGCTCATGATGACAAACCTTCGTGCAGAGGAGTTCCGCCCGCAGATCGCGAAGATCCTCAACGCCCTCTTCCATCACGTGCCCTCCGGAGTGGGCTCCAGGGGATCCCTGAAGCTGCCCCGCAGCGAGGAAAAGAACGTTCTCGTCGAGGGGGCCCGCTGGGCCGTCAAACACGGCTACGGCTCCGCCGGCGATCTGGAATCCATGGAGGACGGGGGCTGTCTTGCCGGGGCCGATCCGGAAGCCGTCAGCGAGCGCGCCCTCGAGAGAGGCAAGGATCAGGTGGGCACCTTGGGCTCGGGCAACCACTTCCTCGAGTTGGAGATCGTCGAGGAGATTTTCGACAGGGATGCGGCCTCCGCGCTGGGGATCGAGATCGGCCGGGTGGCCGTGATGATCCACAGCGGCTCCCGCGGCCTCGGTCACCAGGTCTGCGATGACTATCTGGCGATGCTGGTGAAGCATGTCGACAAGATCGGGATCAGCCTGCCCGACCGGCAGCTGGCCTGCGCCTTCATCCAGTCGCCGGAGGGTCGGCAATACCTTTCGGCCATGGCCTGTGCGGCCAACTACGCCTGGGCAAACCGGCAGATGCTCATGCACTGGACGGGCGAGGCCCTCGAGCGCGCCCTGGGGATGAGTCCGCGGGACCTCGGCATGCGGCTCGTCTACGACGTCTGCCACAACATCGCCAAGATCGAGGAGCATATCGTGGACGGCAGGAAGATGACCCTCTGCGTTCACCGCAAGGGGGCCACCCGCGCCTTCCCGCCGGGGCACCCGGCGCTCGCCGGGAAATTCAGGAAGACGGGTCAGCCCGTTCTGATCCCCGGGGACATGGGAACGGGCTCCTACGTGCTCGTGGGGACCGAGAAGGCCATGGAGGAGACCTTCGGAAGCACCTGCCACGGGGCGGGGCGCGTGCTGAGCCGCGCGGCGGCCATCAAGGCCAGCAAGGGCCGGGCGATCCGCCGGGAGATGGAGGCCCGCGGCGTCCTCGTCATGGCCGCCGCCAAGGGCACCCTGGCCGAGGAGATCCCCGAGGCCTACAAGGACATCGACGAGGTCATCCATGTCGTCCACGGGGCGGGACTTTCGAGAAAGGTCGCCCGGCTCAAGGCGGTCGGATGCATCAAGGGATAGGGCCCCCCTTTTTAATTTTCTGTTCAACCCGATTGAACATTCCATTCAACCAAGTCCCGTTTTTCGGCGGAGGCAGAGCGTTGCACTTCCGGGCAGAGAGATATTTTCCTCCATGATACTGATTGGTTATAATTTTTCTTGTCCCGTACCCCCGGCCTGGCACGATCGTTTCAATATCATCGGGCAACGATCGGAAAATAAACCAGCCGCAAGGAGGAACATAAAAATGAAGAAGTCGCTTTCGATGCTCGCCCTGACCGTCTTCGTCGTTCTCATCACCGGGACCTTCAGCTATGCCGAGTACGCCGCCGCGGGCGCCGACAGCTTCCCCTACTTCCACCTTGGCGCGATGGTGATCGGGGGGCTCACGATCCTCTCGCTCAAGCAGAAGTACGAGAAGCTCTACGTGAGCGAGGCCGCCGGCTCCTTCGCCCTCTACGCGGTGCTGATCGCCCTCTTCACCTCGCCCGTTGCCGATGCCATCAAGAACATGATCGGCTGAGGAAAGAAAACAGAGAGACAA
>JAGPKU010000030.1 GCA_018053845.1 Syntrophobacterales bacterium | reverse complement strand
GGGAACTGTTCACGTCCGATGCGGTCGAGGAGATCTTCGCCTTCTCGAAAGGGGTGCCCGGCCTCATCAACAGGGCCTGTGAAGCCGCCCTGTCCCGGGCGTTCTACCTGGGGGAGCAACTCGTCCCGCAGGACACGGTGAGGGAGGCCTTGAAGCTGATGCCGCAGGAGAAAACGACGCTTGCCCGGCCGTCACGGAATCTCTCGTTCGAAGCGGCGGCCGCATCCGCCCCGGAGCAAGAAGACGAATCGGACGACGAGGACGAGCCGGGAATCCCGGCCGGCCAGGTGCAAAGGCGGAACCGCAGCTGGATTGCCTATGCGGTCCTCGGGTGTCTGCTCGTTGCCCTGATCGCCGCGGCGTCCTACGTGCTGAAAGGCCGGTCGCCGAAGATTTCTCCGGGCCTCGACGAGAAGAGGGCGACAGCCCCCGCGCCGGCCCCATCAGTGGAAAAGGCGGCGGCACCGGCTGTCACGGTCCCCAAGCCGGATCAGCCCGGAATGCGGCAGGCTCCCCCCGTGCCCGCCGTCGAACAGGATCTGCCCAAGGCGGAGGTTCGGGCCGCAACGAGGGTTCGGGAGCCGTCGGTTTCGAGAACCTCCGCAGAGAGGAGCCGGCGGGCCGTCGCAAAAGGCCCGCGCAGGGAAACAGCGCCCGCCGTGACGGTTGCCCCTGCCGCGGATGCGGGGAGAGAGACTCCCGCGGAGCGGACGGAGACGACAGCCCGGGAATCCGAGGGCCGGAAAGCGGAACAGGTCGAGTCGGGCGAGGTCATCGACTGGATCCTCAAAAAAAGGGCAGGGCAGAAGTGAGTCCCCCGGCACCGCAGGTCGTCAGCAGCAGCGAAGGGCAGGGTCCATCGGACGCTGCCCTTCCTTTTCTTCCTGTTCCTGCTGGCAGGGCCCGCCGGTAGGGTTTTGCAGTCTCACCGGAGGCCGCATGATCGATCCGTTCGGGGTTCGTGCGGACCCTGCACGCGGCAATCCCGAGTTGATCTTGACATTCTCCGGCCCCTCCGATATCTTAGCCGCCTCGGAAGTGCGCAGGTCACTGGTGGGCCTCCTGGACTTCAAATCCAGTGTGGGGGGCTGATACCCTCCCAGGTGGGTTCGATTCCCATGCACTTCCGCCAATTCGTTCAAAGGGCGCTCCGGCCGCCGGCCGGAGCGTTTTTCTGTTGATGCCATCGCGAACCTTCACGGGGGGATCATGCTGGAAAAACATGTCGCAATTATCGCAGCTGAACTGGGCCTTGCCCCAAGGCAAGTGAAGGCCGTCGCCGGCCTGCTCGAGGAGGGGGGCACGGTGCCCTTCATCGCCCGCTACCGAAAGGAGGCCACGGGCTCGCTCGACGAGGTGGCCATCACCGGCATCCGCGACCGGCTCGAGCAGCTGGCTGAACTGGACAAGCGCCGCGAGGCCATCCTGAAATCCCTCGTGGAGCGGCAGCTTCTCACCGACGAGCTGAAGCGGAAGATCGACGAAGCCGGGGCCATGGCCGTCCTCGAGGACATCTACCTGCCGTTCAGGCCCAAGCGTCGCACGAGGGCCACCATTGCGAAGGAAAAGGGGCTCGAGCCCCTGGCGGCGATCCTCTTCGCGCAGGACGCCGCGACGGACCCCGCCGCCGAGGCGGCCGCCTTCGTCGATGCCGGAAAGGGCGTGGTGACGGCCGAAGACGCGCTGGCCGGCGCCCGGGACATCATCGCCGAGTGGGTCAACGAAAACCAGGAGGCCCGCGCGAGGATGCGCGGCCTCTTCGCCGCAAAGGGCGTCCTCAGATCGAAGGTCATCGCCGACAAGGAGGCCGAGGGCGCGAAGTTCCGCGACTACTTCGCCTGGGAGGAGCCCGTCGCCTCGGCGCCCTCCCACCGCGTGCTCGCCATGCGCCGCGGGGAGAGCGAGAAGATCCTGAGCCTCAGCATCGCCCCTCCCGAGGAGGATGCGCTCAAGATTCTCGAGGAGCAGTTCGTCACGGGGCAGGGGCCCGCATCGGGGCAGGTCCGCGAGGCCGTCCACGACAGCTACAGGCGCCTTCTGTGCTGGTCCATGGAGACGGAGATCCGCCTCGAAACGAAGAAGCGCGCCGACGAGGCGGCCATCCGCGTCTTCGCCGACAACCTGCGGCAGCTCCTGCTGGCGCCCCCGCTGGGGCAGAAGAACATCCTGGCCGTCGACCCGGGCTTCCGAACGGGCTGCAAGGTGGTTTGCCTCGACCGGCAGGGCAAGCTCCTGCACAGCGACACGATCTTCCCCCACTTCTCCGAGGAGGGGAAGGCGAAGGCCGCCGAGACGATCCGCGCGCTTGCCGAGAAGTTCTCCATCGAGGCGATCGCCGTCGGGAACGGCACGGCGGGCCGCGAGACGGAGGCCTTCGTCCGGGGCCTCGGCCTTGCCGGCATCCCGGTCATTCTCGTCAACGAGAGCGGCGCCTCGGTCTACTCCGCTTCTCAGGCGGCCCGCGACGAGTTCCCCGACCAGGACGTCACCGTGCGCGGCGCCGTCTCCATCGGCCGCCGGCTCATGGACCCGCTGGCCGAGTTCGTCAAGATCGACCCCAAGGCGATCGGCGTGGGGCAGTACCAGCACGACGTCGATCAGGGGGCCCTCCGGCGCAGTCTCGACGACGTCGTGTCGAGCTGCGTCAACGCCGTGGGTGTCGAGGTCAACACGGCAAGCCCCCAGCTGCTGACCTACGTATCGGGCCTGGGGCCCCAGCTCGCGGCCAACATCGTCGCCTACCGCAACGAGCACGGCCCCTTCGACACGCGCGAGGGCCTGCGCAAGGTCCCGCGCCTGGGTCCCAAGGCCTTCGAGCAGGCGGCGGGCTTCCTGCGCATCCGCGGCGGGGTCAACCCGCTGGACTCCAGCGCCGTCCACCCCGAGAGCTACCCCGTTGTCGAGGCGATGGCCCGCGACCTCGGCTGCTCCGTCGTGGATCTCATGAGGGACGAGTCGATGCGCAAGGTCATCGACATCTCGAAATACGTCAGCGACGGGGTGGGCGTCCCCACGCTGAAGGACATCCTGGCCGAGCTGGCCAAGCCCGGCCGCGACCCGCGCGAGCGGTTCGAGGCCGTCGCCTTCACCGAGGGCATCGAGAAGCCCGAGGACCTGCGCCCCGGGATGAGGCTGCCCGGGGTGGTGACCAACGTGACGGCCTTCGGGGCCTTCGTCGACATCGGCGTCCACCAGGACGGCCTCGTGCACGTGAGCCGGCTGGCCGACCGCTACGTCTCCGATCCGCACCAGGTCGTGAAGGTGGCCCAGCGCGTTGAGGTGACCGTCCTGGACGTGGACCTCGAGCGCAGGCGGATCTCCCTTTCCATGAGGAAGGGCGCAACGGGAGAGAGGCAGGCGGCCGCCGCCGGAGCCCCGCCGGAAAGAGGCACGCCGGCGGAGCGGAGGCCGGAGAGGCCGCGGCAGGACAGGCCAAAGCAGGAGAAGAAGGCCGAGCCCGCCCCCTTCAACAACCCCTTCGCGAGGGCCTTCGCAAGAGACAAGGACGGGAAAGGAAGACGATAGAAAACGAAGTCAGCTTGGCAAATAACCCTTGAATTTAAGGAGTATGTATGTAACCTAGAAAGGGGTCATAGGAAAGAGCGTTTCGTATCGTCACGGATTGATATCTCGCCTTTGCCCGAGGTGGGCCATGGACCGATCGTGAAAACCCCGTTTCTCGAAGGAGAGCGGGGTTTTTTGTTTCCTCGTCTTCAACCTGCGAAAGGGGTGCTTCGATGATGTCAGCGGGCCGGCTTCAGACAGGTGTCCTGATCACCGCCATCGTGATCCTTTTCTTCGGCCCCTTCGGGGTCGATCCGACCTTCTGCGACGTGTCCAAAGAACTCAAGAAGCTCAGCGAGGAGCGGGAAAAGTCCGTGGGCTATGCGAAGATCGCCAAGGTGAGCTTCAAGAAGCAGCCCAAGAAGCTCACCCAGGCCATGCTCTACTACACGGACGCCAAGTCCATCGGCAACCCCATCATCCAGCACCTCCAGACCTCGCTCACGAGCCGCAACATGAAGGAGTCCCAGCTCCGGGAGATGATCTCCGAGGACGTCAAGCGTCTCGTGACGGTCAACGAGAAGTTCCGGGCCTTCATCGAGTCGGGCAGTACGTCCAACCGGGCGCTGCCGGGGCTTGCCGCCGTCGCCGGGATGGCGGGCCCCATCACCGATGCCTGCGTGAACCTGTGGAAGGAGTACAAGGACGCCGACAAGAAAAAGATCGACGCCATGCTGGAAGTCCTCGAGGGCTACAAGTGGGAAGAGTGGGACAAGCTCTAGTCCGCCCCCTGACCCTTCTGGCCGCCGCGCTGCTGTCTGCGGTGATCGCACCCCCCCTTTGCGCCCAGCCCGAAGAGACCACCCTGGCCGTTTCCGGGCCACCCATCCCCACGGAACCAATCCTGACGATCGAGGCGGGCCTCCACTCCAATTCCATCCGTGACATGGCAACGGACGAGGCCGGCCGCTGGCTGGTGACGGGCTCCATCGACAAGACCGTGCGCATCTGGGATGCACAGAATGGCAGGCTGCTGGGGATCCTGCGCCCGCCCGTCGGCAGGCTCGGGGACGGCGTGATCCTGACTGTGGCTGTTTCGCCCGACGGCGGCACGATCGCCTGCGCAGGGCGGACGCGGGACTCGGAGAAATCGCGCAGCATTTATTTCTTCGATCGGGAGAGCCTCCGCATGCTCAAGCGTATCGGGGGGCTTCCCGAGTCCGTCACCCGGCTTCGGTTCTCGCGGGACGGCCGCAGGCTGGCCGCCGGTCTGAGGGCGAGCGCGGGGCTGCGGGTCTTCTCCATCGCCCGCTCGGGCGACCGGATCGACGTGTCGAAGGCCGGCGAGGATCGCGACTACAAGGATACGATCTGGGGGATGGACTTCGACGCGGCGGGCAGGCTTGCGGTCTCCTCCATCGACGGCGCGTTGAGGCTCTACGACAGGGAGTTCAAGCTCATCGCAAGACAGGCCGTCTCGAAGGAAGACAGCCCCTCCTCGGTTGCCTTCTCGCCGGACGGCTCCCGGATCGCCCTGGGGTATTTCGAGGCCGGCCGGGTCGGCATTCACTCGGGGACCGATCTCATCCCGTTCGAGTCGCCCGTCGCGGGCACGACCCACTTCCGCACGCCCCGGCTGCTGGCCGTCGCATGGTCCCCGGACGGCAGGTTGCTGTACGCGGCGGGGAACTTCGGGCAGAAGGGAAAGAACGTCGTCGTCCGCTGGCCGGCCGGAAATCTGCACTCCCCGTCCTACCTGCCCGGAAGCAGGGCGGTCATCCGCAGCCTCCTGGCCCTGCGCGGCGGCCCGGTCGCCTACGCGGGCGTAAACGGGGATCTGGGCCTGATCGACGCGACGGGCAGGGAGATCTTTGCCAAAACGCCCGGTCTCGACTACCTCTCAGCCAAGGCCTTCTCCATCTCGCCCGATGCCATGACGGTGAAGTTCGACTTTCTGCAGGAAGGCGGGGCGCCGGCGAGATTTTCCGTCGAGTCGCGGCGGCTGGAGCTCAACCCGGGGCCCGGCCCGACGCTTGCCGCCCCGATCCTGAAGTCGAAGGAGGTCGTGCTGACGGACTGGCTGCTCAAGAGCGACCCGAAACTCAACGGCAGGCCGCTTGCCGTTCGAACCCGCGATCAGGGCACGAGTTACGCCGTCGCCCCCGACCACCGGAGTTTTGTCTACGGGGCCTGGTTCAACCTGTACCGCTTCGATGCACAGGGCAAAGAGATCTGGCACCGGTCCATCCAGGGGGCCGCAAGGGCCGTCAACATCTCCGGGAACGGCCAAGTGGCCGTCGTGGGGGTGAGCGACGGCACGATCCGATGGTACCGGATGAAGGACGGCCGGGAACTGGCGGCCTTCTACCCCCACAGCGACCGCAAGCGCTGGGTTCTCTGGACGCCCTCCGGCTACTACGATGCGAGTCAGGGAGGCGACGAGCTCATCGGCTGGCACGTCAACAACGGGCCCGACAGGGAGGCGAGCTTCTACCCCGTTTCGCGGTTCTTCGAGCGGTTCTACCGTCCAGAGGTCACGGCCCGGGCGGTCAAGGCCGTCGAGGACGACGCGGCCGTCGTCGCTTCGCTGGGCGGGAAGGCTGCGCCCGACATCGAGACGGCCGGCATCAGGCCGCCCCCGGAGGTGGCCATCGTGTCGCCCCTGCCGGGCCGGCAGTTCGACAGCGATGTGCAGGAGATCAAGGTGCTCGCCGAGGACCTGGGCGGCGGCATCGGGGAGGTGCGGCTCTACCAGAACGGCAAGATCCTTCCCCGCGAAGCCGCTGCGAAGGTCGCGAAAGACGGCAGCAACGAGACGCACCTCTTTCAGGTCAGGCTCGTCGAGGGGGAGAACCGGTTCAAGGTCGTCGCGCTGAGCAGCGACCGTGTCGAGAGCAGCCCCATGGAGATCACCGTCACGCTCCGCGGGGCCGAGAGGGAGAGCGACCTGCACCTCGTCGTCGTCGGGATCAACCGCTACCGCAACGCGGCCCTCAACCTCACGTACGCCGAGATCGACGCGAAGGGGGTGCTCGGTTTTTTCCAGTCGGAAGGCGTGAAGAAGCTCTTCCGGAAGGTTCACGTCTACTCGGCGATGAGCGAGCAGGCGACGGGGACGGCGATCAGGGGCCTCTTTGCCGAGGCGGGGAAGAAGGCGCAGCCGCAGGACACGCTGCTGATCTATCTGGCCGGCCACGGAGACACGGTCGGCGAGGAGTGGTACTTCATCCCCCATGACGTCGTTGCGCCGGAGAACGAGCCGGAACTCAGGGAAGGCGGCATCTCCAACACCTTCGTCAGCGAGTCGATCAAGCAGTGCCGGGCCCAGAAGGTCTTCGTGATGATCGACGCCTGCAAGTCCGGCAGGCTCGTGCTGGCCATGCGCGGCACCGAGGCGCGCAAGGCCCTCGTGCAGCTGGCCCGCTCGACGGGCACCTACATCGTCTCGGCCTCGACGGACCGGCAGTACGCCGCCGAAATCAAGGCGCTGGGCCACGGGGTGTTCACCTATGCGCTGCTGGAGGGCCTGCAGGGCAAGGCGGGCGGGAAGAAGGTGACCGTCGAGGGGCTCATCCACTACGTCAAGGAGAAGCTCCCGGAGCTCACGGAGAAGCACCGGGGCCAGGCCCAGTACCCCGTGAGCTGGGGCTCGGGCATGGACTTCCCCCTGGTGCTGCACTGAGCCCCTTTATCCTTGAACCTTGCCCCCCGATCGCCTATGATTCGGCGTGACTCGCGACGCGGGCCCGTCAGGGCCGGCCGAGGGGCTGATTCCTTCACTTCAGGTCCGACGATGATCAAGGTCTACAAGGCGCTGGCGCTACTCGGCGGGGCCGCGGGCTTCCTGATGCGGGTCCTCGGCAGCTTCCGGCTCAACCAGGGTCTGCTGCTCTCCGGGGCTGTCGCCTACTACACCCTCCTGTCCATCATCCCCATGCTGATCCTGATCCTGATCGTGCTGTCGCACTACGTCGAGCAGGACCGGCTGCTCGAGACGGTGAGGACGTACCTGGAGATGTTCATGCCCGGCTACGCGGCCGCGCTGGCCCAGCAGGTGAAGGTGTTCCTGCAGTACCGGCGGGTGATCGGGCTCGTGGGCTTCGGGATCCTGCTGTTCTTCAGCTCCGTCGCCTTCACGGTGCTCGAGAACGCCATCTCGGTGATCTTCCACCGGGTGCGGCGCCAGCGCCGCCACTTCCTGGTCTCGAGCATCCTCCCCTACGCCTTCATCCTGCTGATCGGCGTGAGCATCCTCTTCCTGTCCGTCGTCAACATCATGCTCGAGCCCCTGGAGAGCTCGAAGCTGGTCGTGTTCGGACGTTCCCTGAGCCTGGGGCCGCTGTTCGGCCTCGCGGTCTACCTGTTGGGCCTCGTCGCGGAGGTGTTCCTGATCACGGCCCTCTACCTCGTGCTGCCCGTCGGGTCGATCACGTTCCGGCACGCGCTGATCGGGGGGCTGGCCGCCGCCGTCCTGTGGGAAATCACCCGGAGGGCGATCATCTGGTATTACAGGACCTACACCTTCGTGAACCTGATCTACGGCTCCTTCGCCTCGCTGGTGGTGTTCCTGCTCAGCGTCGAGGCGGTGGCCATCATCGTCCTGCTCGGGGCCCAGGTCATCGCGGAGCTCGAGCACGTCAACGAGAAGATCCGTTAGGGTTCCACCGTGCAAAAAGGGCATCCCGCCAAACACGCCGGGACGCCCTCGCTGCTCCGGCAAAGGGCTGAGTTCTAGAAGTCCTTGAATGCGCCGTCCGGTTCCGTCGGGACAGCCTCCCCGGCTCTCTTCTTCTTGCCGAAGCCCACGGCTCCGGTGATCCGGGCGGCGAGGCCGGCACCGGCCGCCGGGATGAAGTCCGCCCCGGCTGTAGCCGAGCCGTCCGACGATCCCGTGACGATTCGCATGAGCGTCCCGGCCACGGCCTGCATCTGGCCGGCCTGGGCGTTGAGTTCCTCCGAGGCCGAGGCGGATTCCTCGGCATTGGCCGCCGTCTGCTGAACCACCTTGTCCATCTCGGCGATGGCGCTGCCCACCTGTTCGATACCGCGCGCCTGCTCCTGCGATGCGGCGGCGATCTCCGCCACCAGCCCCGACACCTTTTCGGCGTTGAGGTTCAGTTCGGTGAAGGCGTCCGTCGTCTTTGTCACCAGGGCGGAGCCTTCCCTGACGCGCGCCGTCGTCGTCTCGATCAGGGTCGCTGTCATCTTGGCCGACTCGGCGGCGCGCATGGCCAGGTTGCGCACCTCGCCGGCCACGACGGCGAAGCCCGCGCCGGCCTCGCCGGCCCGGGCCGCCTCGACGGCGGCGTTGAGCGCCAACAGATTGGTCTGGAAGGCGATCTCGTCGATGGTCCTGATGATCTTGCCTGTCTCCTCGCTGGCTTCTTGAATTGCATCCATGGAGCGCACCAGCTCCCGCATGGAGCCCTCGGCCTTCGCCACCGCACCCTTCGTGGCGCCCATGAGCGAGTTGGCACTCTGCAAGTTGTCGGCGTTCTGCATCGTCATGGAGGACATCTCCTCCATCGATGCAGAGGTCTCTTCGAGGGAAGACGCCTGTTCGGAGGCTCCTTCGGCCAGGTGCTGGCTCGTCGAGGCCACCTGGGAGGCCGCAGAGGACACTTGTTCCGCTGCCTCGCGGATCTCGTTTGCCGCACGGGCCACCGGGTCTGAAATCGCCCGGGCGAACAGCAGCGTAAGGACCGCAGAGACGGCGAGCAGCAGCGTACCAGCCAGGGCAAGGACGTTTCGCATCTCCCGGGCTCCGGCCGTGGCCTCGTCGAGGTCCATGACGGTGAGGGCCGCCCAGCCGTTGATCTGCACGGGGCTCACAGCGGCGATCTTCTTCGCGCCGTTGTAGGTGTAGGCGGCAAGGCCCGCCTTCTCGGATTTCACCAGGGCCCAGAGGTCCTTCATCTCCCCGAGCTTGCTCACGTCGAGCTTGAAGACCGCCTCGGCCTTCGGGTGGATCATGACCATGCCCTCGCGGTTGATGACGCTGGCGTAACCCGTCTTGCCGACCTTCATCTCGGCGAACCGGGCGGAGAGGGCGTCCGTCGTCATGATCGTGGCGATGGCGCCGATGAACTTGCCGTCCTTCACGATGGGCACGCAGAAGGGCAGGACGGGCTTGCCCGTGGTCTTCGCCAGAACCATGTCGCCCACGACGTGTTTCATCTCGGCCTTGGCCTTCTTGAAGTAGTCCCGGTCCCCGAGGTCGATGCCGATGTTCTTGCCACCGTGGGAGTCGGCGAATCCCTTGCCCGAGGGATCGAGGCCGTAGATGACCTGGTAGTCGCCGCTGACGGCGGCGACATGCTTGAGGACTTCGCTGAAGGCCGCGCTCTGTTTCTCGGCGGCCTGGATCGTCTCGGGCCGTGATGCCAGTTCCTGGGCCAGCTTGATTTCCTTGTCCGTGATGACGCGCACCAAGTTGCCGGCACTCTCGGACATTTCCTGCAGCATTTCCTGGTTGGCCTCCGTGAGGGACCGGTCGGCCTTCCACCATGAGATCGCCCCGTTCATGGACAGGGGGATGACGATCATCAGGATCCCGCCCGTCAGGAGCCTTGCCTTGAGGGATTTGCAAAAGGAGAATCGTTTCATGACTGCATGCACCTCCATGTGTTCCAATGAGCGGCCGGGCAGGGGACGCGGCGTTTGCGGACCCATCCGGAACGCCGTTCAGGCGCAGCGGAGGTCAGTGAGGCAAAGACGGGGCGAAGCGCGGACGGCGGTGCGCCCGGCGTGAAAAGGCAGACAGGTATGAGTGCCGAATCGATAGTAATGGCGAGCCGTCTTCGGATCTCTGCGGTCGTGCGTCCCTTGCGGGCCGACCGTGATTTATATCGTCAACATGGGAGAGAACTTTAGGTGCTGCGCGAGGCCCTTGCAAGCCGCCGGGCCGGGCCCGCACGAGGATCACTCTTACCCTGTGGGGCAAATCGTGATATGAAAACACCTGCACGCGCATCCCACGCAACACGCCGCGGGGATAAGCGGGCATCATAATGGGGAAACCAATCCTTGAGTTTCAAAATTCCGGACATCTTGGTGCGAGGAATGTAAATACCCTCAATCGAAGGAAGAATGCTTGCAGAATGCATGCCGGACAGCCACGGCGCCGGCGGGGAGGACGCCATGAGGATCAATCGAAGATGGACCGCGCGGTGCGTGACGGTGCTGCTGGCGGCCGCTCTGATCGCGACGGCCGCCTCGGCCGCCGAACAGGCCAAACCGGCCGCCATGCCGAAAGGGCCCGCCCCCGCCGAGGGCACCTACGACGACCCCCTGGGGCGCAGCACCCCGCAGGGTACCGTACTGGGGTTCATCCGGTCGATGCAGCGCGGGGACTACGAGCGGGCCATCGACTACCTCGACACCCGCCAGACGGGCAAGCGCGCCCAGCAGCTGGCCGCAGAGCTGGCGTTCATCCTCGATCAGGGGGTCTCCGCCACGGCGGCCACGCTCAGCAGCAGGCCTGAAGGCAACCTCCAGGACAGCCCCCTGGCCGACCGCGAGGTGGTGGGCGTCGTCAAGACCCGGAAAGGGGAGTACAAGATCCAGCTCGAGCGCGTCCAGAAGGAGAACAACCCCCCCGTCTGGCTCTTCGCGTCGGAGACCCTGAAGCTGGTGCCGCAGATCTACGAAGAGGTGGACGTCCCGTGGCTGGAGCGGAAGCTGCCGGCGGCCGTCACGGAGACCCGCCTGGCCGGCCAGCCTCTGTACCGGTGGGTCCTCGCGATCCTGATGATCCCCGTGGCCTTCCTGGTCGGCTGGCTCGTCACGGCTCTGCTGGCGGCCCTGGTGCGCGAGCCCCTCCGCAGCCGCCTCGACGAGGCGCTGCTGGCGAAGCTCGAGACGGTGAAGAACCCCGTGCGCCTCGTCTTTGCCGCCGCCGTGATCTACATCTACTCGCGGGGCGTCTTCTCGCTTCTCGGCCAGATGTTCTGGATCTTCGTGGCCTCCACGATGGCCGTCATCGGCGTGACGTGGCTCGCGATCCACCTGATCGATGCCGGGGCGGACGTGGTCGAGCGGCGCCGCCCCGAGGCCGCCAATGCGATCGTCCGCCTCACGTCGACGCTCATGAAGACGCTGGCCGTCGTCGTCGGGCTCGTGGTCATCTTCTACTACTTTGCCGGGATCAACGTCACCGCCGTGGTGGCCGGCCTCGGCGTCGGCGGCATCGCCGTGGCCTTCGCCGCCCAGAAGACGATCGAGAACTTCTTCGGCGGCGTCTTCCTCGTCTGGGACAAGCCCATCCGGCTGGGCGATTTCTGCAGGGCAGGGGAGCACATGGGCACCGTGGAGCACATCGGCCTGCGCTCGACCCTGATCCGCACGCTCAACCGCACCGTCGTCTCCATCCCCAACGGCCAGCTCTCGTCGGTGAGCATCGAGAACTTCACCCTGCGCGACCGGTTCCTCTTCCGGCACACCCTGAATTTGCGCTACGAGACCACGGCCGACCAGCTCCGCTTCCTCCTGACCTCGATTCGCGAACTGCTGTACCGGCACCCCCGGGTGGACTCCTCGACGGCCCGCATCCGCTTCGTTGCCTTCGGGCAGTCCTCGCTCGACCTGGAGATCTTCGCCTATGTTCTCGAGACCGAGATGGCGGCGTTCCTCGCGGTCCAGGAGGACCTGCTGCTGCGCTTCATGGACCTCGTCGAGGCAAGCGGCAGCGGCTTTGCCTTCCCCTCGCGGACGCTGTACATGGCGAAGGACGGGGGGCTCGATGCGGAGAAGGGCCGCAGCGCCGCCGAGGCGGTCGCCCGCTGGAGACGCGAGGGCGATCTGCCCTTCCCGGATCATCGGCCCGTGAGGGTCTCGCAGCTCGAGGGAACGCTCGACTACCCGCCCGAGGGCTCGGTAATGAACGAGAAGAAAGAGAACCCGGGAGGCAACAGGTAACAGGTAACAGGTAACAGGTAACAGGTAACAGGTAACAGGTAACAGGCTTCCCCTTGTCCGCGTCGTTCCTGATACCTGTCACCTGGCCCCTGACACCTGCCACCCTGGTCTGGCGCTTCACGCCATGGCCGGACAGACCAGACAGACCGGAAAGACCCGATGGACCCACAGCCCTCCGGCGCGCATCTCCGGATCCTCCGGCGCATCGCCCGCCGGGCGATGATCGAGCGGGGCTTCCGCCCCGACTTTCCCGCCGAGGTCCGCGAAGAGCCGGCCTCCCTGAACCCGGAAAGCGGGGTCCCCGCACTGCGCGACCTCCGGGGTCTTCCCTCATGCTCCATCGACAACGACGACTCCCGCGGTCTCGACCCTCTCGCCTGCGCCCGGGACGGCGGCGGCGCCGTGACCGTCCTTGTCGCCATCGTTGACGTTGCGGACGAGAAAGGCTGGGCGCTGCCCGGCGCACCGACGTCGAGCGGGGCTGCATCGACTTCGCGCGGGAAATGAAGAAGTGAAGGAAGGGACCCGCATTCCCCTGATCCGCTCCTGGGTCGAACGTACGCTGGCCGCCCACGAAAAGGACGCGCGGCCCGTCGCTGATCTCATCGAGCCCTGCGGCCTGCGGCGCCTGCCCGGCTACTTCGATACGGCCTTCCTCGCGCGCGTCCGTTGCGCCGCCGTCGATCGGGTTCCCATGCCCCCGCTGGCCTCGCTGGGGCTGAAGCGCTTCACCGGGTTCGAGACAACCCGGTGGGCCGGCATCACCTACGGCGACATCTACTTCGTCGACCGCCGGTTCGCATGCAGCGAATCCCTGCACTTCCACGAGCTGATCCACGCCGTGCAGTGGGACTGCCTCGGGTTCGACCGGTTCATCCTGGCCTACGCCCGGGGGCTGCTGCGGGAGGGCTATGCCCGAAGCCCCCTCGAGGTCATGGCCTGCAGGCACCAGCGGCGCTTCGAGACAGACCCCGTCCCCTATCCGGCCGAGGCCCTGGTCCGGGAGGAGATCGCGTCACGATTTCCCCGAAGGGCGTGACGGCGCGGCGGCAAGATCGACCTTGCCACGGCCCGGCGCCGTCTGCTACCCTGTCCTGAGACATCAAGGAAAGACCCCCCGCGGCAGCCCGCCCCGGGGACGCGGAGCGCCGCACGGGAAAAGGGAGGCCATGAAGTACAACCCGGCCGTGATCAGCTACTTCTTCCAGCGGGAGAGCACCAAGCGCAACATGCGCCAGCTGCTCAAGTTCCTTCTTGTCCTGGCGCTCATGGTGGCGGTCTACAGCATCCTGTTCCACTACATCATGGCCGCCGAGGGAAAGGACCACACGTGGCTCACCGGCGTGTACTGGACCCTCACCGTCATGTCCACCCTGGGGTTCGGCGACATCACCTTCCAGACCGACCTGGGCAGGGCCTTCTCCATCGTCGTGCTGCTCTCGGGGATGATCTTCCTGCTCACCCTGCTGCCCTTCATGTTCATCAAGTTCTTCTACGCCCCCTGGATCGAGGCCGAGTCCCGCAAGCGCGCGCCCCGCGAGCTGCCGCCCGAGACCCGCGGCCACGTGATCCTCACGCGCCTCGACCCCGTCACCATGAGCCTCATCAAGAGGCTCGATGACCGCCGGATCGACTACGTCCTCATCGAGAGCGACTTCAAGCGCGCCCTGGAACTCTACGACATGGGCGTCAAGGTGGCCGTGGGGGACGTCGACGACCCGGAGACCTACCGGCGGCTGCGCGTCGATCGGGCGGCGCTCGTCGTGGCCACCGACCGCGACGAGATCAACACGAACGTCGCCTTCACCGTCCGCGAGCTCAGCGAGCAGGTCCCCATCCTCACGACCGCCGATTCGCCCTACTCCGTCGACATCCTGACCATGGCGGGCAGCACGAAGGTGCTCCCGCTCTACGACATCCTGGGACGCGCCCTGGCCGCGTGGACCGTCGGCGGCGACTGCAAGGCGAACATCATCGGCCGCTACGGCGAGCTGATCATCGCCGAGTTCGCCGCCATGGGCACCCCCTTGGTGGGCAAGACCCTGGCCGAGAGCCGGCTGCGGGAGAGCTTCGGGGTCAACGTCGTGGGCATCTGGGACCGGGGCCGCTTCCGGATCCCCCACGCCGACACGCGGATCGAGCGGACGAGCGTGCTGCTGCTGGCCGGCTCCGAGAAGAACCTGGAGGCCTACGACGAGATCTACGCCTTTTACCACATCTGCAAGCTCACCGCCGACCCGGTGCTGATCGTCGGCAGCGGGCGGGTGGGCGACACGATCGCCCAGCGCTTCAAGGAGCGGGAGAGCCCCTACCTGGTGATCGAGAAGAACCCGAAGCGGCTGCAGGACGAGGAGCACTACGTCGTCGGGGACGCCGCCGACATCCGCACGCTGCAGCGGGCCTGGATCGAAAAGGCCCCCGCCGCGCTGATCACGACCCACGACGACGCCACGAACATCTACCTCACGAAGTACCTCCGGAGCCTGCGGCCGGACATGCAGATCCTGAGCCGGGCCAACCTGGATCGCAACGTTTCGACGCTGCACCGCGCAGGGGCGGATTTCGTCATGTCCCTGGCCACCCTGGGGGCCAATGCGATCTATCACTACCTGATCAATGAGGACACGGCGATGCTGGCCGAGGGCCTCAACATCTTCCGGCTCAAGGCCCCGCCGTCGCTCACCGGCAAGAACCTGGCCGACTCGCGGATCCGCGAGGTGACGGACTGCTCCGTCGTCGCCATCGGCAACGGCGGCGTCCTGTCGGTCAACCCCGACCCGCAGATGCCGATCCGCGCCGGCGCCGAGCTCATCCTGATCGGTACCGACGAGGGGGAGAAGAAGTTCCTCCAGGCCTTCGAGGCCTGACCCCCCGCCGCTGCGACCCGGACCTGCTTCGCCTCATCACCACGCATAATTCTTGCATCGTCTGCCCCGGGGCACCCCCTCCAAAAAAACATCCCTGGAGTCCGTCAACCCATGAGAAACCGACCCCTCCGTTTGCCTGCCGCCGTCCTTTGCGCCGTCGCCCTTTCCGCCGTTGCCATGCTGGCGCTGATCCCGGCCCCAGAAGCCCTTGCGGCCATGGCCGAGAAGGACAAGATCGCCCTCGAGGTCATGAACGACGCCGTCAAGCAGACCGTCAAGAAGACGGGCACCGAGGCCGCCGGCGTGGGCTCCTGGATCAGCCGGCAGAAGTACCAGGGGCCGCTCACGGGCGGCACGTCGGACCACGACATGCGCGTTGTCCTCACCGGCGAAACGGACGAGGCGAAGATGGTCCAGAAGTGGAAGGATTTCCAGGGTTCCCTGAAAAAAAACATCGAGGCCGCAGGCAGGCAGAGGGGCCTGAGCCAGGCCGAGATCGACAAGCTCGTCAACAGCACCAACGTCTACCCCCCTCACCAGGTCATGGCCGGCGTCGAGAACGCCGACGAGGCCGCCGCGAAGTTCAAGAGCCTCGAGGCCGCCCCGAGCCTGGGCAACAAGACCATCGAGGGCCTCTGGGGCAAGGGGGCGAAGGGCTACACCCAGCACTACGAAACGAAGGCGGGGCGCCACTTCTTCATCGATCAGAAGTCGGGCCGCGTCGTGGCGGGCGCCACGGACCTTGTGCACCTCGAGGAGGGCCTCGACATCTTCACCACGGCGGGCGAGGTGAACAAGGGCAACCAGTGGGCCCAGAAGGCCCTGGAGAAGCTCGACACCGAGGGGGCCGCAAAGGCCTCCAAGCACGTGGAGCGCCTGCGGCAGTCGCTCAACAAGGCGCGCAGCATCGAGCGGGTGGGCATGCGCGCCGACTACCTCGACGACATCGCCCGGGGCGCCGTGAAGGACCCCGCGGCGATCCGCGAGGCCGTCGGGCGGGCCCAGCGCGAGCTCAGTCTCCTGGACAAGCTCTCCCGCGAGGCCAACCCGGGCAACCGCGAGCTGCTCAAGGGCATCCTCAACGAGAACCTGGGCAAGTGGGCGCAGCTGCGGGGGACCTTCTGGAAGTACGCCGGCAAGGTGCCCACGGACAAGCTGCTGCGCGGCCTGCAGCTCTTCGGCTACTACGCCCGCACCCACTACGTGGCCGGCATGGCCGCCGAGGACCTCCGCTCCGGGGCGCTGGCGGCCCTGCCCGAGCTGGGCTACATCGCGGGCCTGGTGCCGGGGCTGGCCATGGACATGGCCGTCTGCACCCTCGAGGCCGCCCGGGCCGGGGCCTACAACACCGTCGCGAGCTTCCAGGAGTGCACGAGCCTCGTCGAGGGCATCTCCATGGTCAAGGGCCGCGAGAGCGAGCACAAGGGGATGACCATCGAGCAGATGGCCCTGCGCTTCCCCGACACGCCCGAGGGCCGCAACAAGATGATGAGCTTCATCTGGTACCAGTCCGTCAACGCCTCCTACCGCGAGCAGGGCGGCCAACTCGTCTCGGACCCCAACGTGGCCAAGGCGGTCTACGACAAGTGCGCCGGCGACATCGTCTCCCGCTGGCGCGAGCAGCGCCTCGCCTGGATCGGGGAGTTCAACAAGAACTACCGCGAGTACATGCACCTCGTGGCGGGCAACCGCCCCGTCCTCACCTTCAGCCCCTCCGGCGAGGTGCCCCTGCGCGACCAGGGGGGCGGGAAGAAGGCCGCCGTCGTGACGATCTCCGCCTCGACGGCGCAGAACCGCGACCGGATGAACGACGTGCTCTCGAAGATGAAGGCCTCCTTCAGGGCCCTCGAGGGAAAGGGGGGCGACGTGCTGTTCGTCTCGGAGACCTACCGGATGGCCATCGACGGCAAGTGGCTCGGCGCCGAGAACTCGCCCTCGTCCAAGACTTACACCTACCGTGCCCTCGGCAGCCACAGCGCGGCCCTGCGGCACGAGCTGAGCCTCACGGCGACCATCGTCTCGGCCGACGTGGAGGAGCACTCCCTGCTGGGCGGCTACCGCAAGACCTTTCAGAACACCGTCTCGGACACCTTCAGCATCGTCGAGGACGTGCCCCGCGGCAGCCTACGGGTGAGCGGCCCCGCGCGGGTGAAGGTCAACCAGCGCTTCAGCCTCACCGCCGAGATCGTGGGCGCCACCGTCCCCGCGGGCCAGCTGGCCGTGGGCTGGGCCAAGTCGGGACGCCGCGTGGGCGCCTCGCCCTCCCTCACCACCGCCGAGGCCGTGGCCGGTACCTACACCTACCTGGCCGAGCTCTTCGCGAAGCAGGGGGGCAAGTACGTGAAGCTCGCCGATGCGCGGCACACCGTGATCGTCGAGAAGGAAGAGACCGGGCAGCCCGCCAAGCCGCCGCAGAAGACGCCCGACCCGGCCAAGACGCAAGCCGGGCAGAAGCCCCCGGCAAAGAAGGACACGCCGCCGCCCCCGCCGAAGGCCTGGGAGGCCCTCACGGAGCAGGAGCGACAGGGCGTGCTCGACTGCCTGTGCCGGTGCAACAGCACGGCCACCTCCAGCGTGGCCGTGGGCTACAACCCCAAGCCTTCCGATGCCTCGCCCAGCTGCGCGAAGCTTGCCAACGGGCCCTGCATCAACCAGGGCTTCGGCTGCTGGCGCCACTTCCCCGACGGCGGCAGCGAGTGCGCCAAGGGCTGCTACAAGCGTTACAACACCACCGGGGCTCCCGCGGGCGTGCTCAACGCCGGCAAGGACGGCAAGTAGAACTCAGCCGCCCCCGGCCATGACCCGCAGGGGGTCCCCGATGACTTCCGGGTGGGAAATCGCCCGTGAGACACGGGGCCATCGCCGAACGACGGTGAACGGACATCTGTAGAAAAAAATCGACAACTGTATGATAAAATGAAATATCTATTGCATAGATGACCGCTGTGCTGTATGGATTGCACAGCGATATTCAGGGTCATCCGTATACAACCGGTCATGTTCAAACTAATCGCCGACACCTCCTTCAGCTGGGAATACGTCAAGGACGACGGGGGGTTTTCCTATGTTTCCCCCTCATGCGAGCACCTGACCGGGTATGCCCCCGGGGCGTTTCTTTCCAACCCCCGCCTTCTGGAGGAAATCGTCCACCCTTCGGACCTGGAATCCTTCCGGGAACATCTACAGAAAGCACCCAGCGACGGTGAAGCCGCCAGGCTCAGACTGCGCCTGATCTGCCGGGACGGGTGCGAGCGCTGGGTCGAGCATGCGTGCAGGCCTCTGAGCGACGAGAACGGGCAGTACCTGGGCCTGCGCTGCAGCGTCAGGGCCCTGAGCGCGAATACGGAACTCGGAGAGGCCTACCTCAGAATCCAGGCCCGCTACGAGACGATGGTCGGACTGCAGTCCGAGGCCATCTGCTTCTGGCATCCCGACACCCGCCTGACCTTCGTCAATGAAGCCTACTGCCGTCTCACCGGCAGGTCGCGCCGGGAGCTGCTGGGGCGCTCGTGGCTCACCCTCATCCCGCCCGATGTCCGGGAGCGGGTCCGGTCCTTTTACGAAAAGTTGATCGCCGAACCGACCGTGACCTTTTACGAGCACGAAGTCACGGGCCCCGACGGCCGGACCCTGTGGATGCAGTGGGTCGACGCACCGATCTTCGACGAGGCGGGGACCCTGCTGGAGTTTCTGTCCATCGGCCGGGATATCACGCGCGAACGTGACGCCATCGTCCGGCTCAGGGACAGCGAGGAGCGTTACCGTCAGCTGGCCGAGGCCTCGCGGGACTTCATCTTTGTCCTCGACCGGGACGACCGCTTCACTTACGTGAACAGCGCCGCACAGGCTGTCACGGGGAAGCGGCCCGAGGAGCTGATCGGACGCCCCCGCGCGGGCCTCGATCTCCCCCCCGAGATGCTGGCACGGCAGAAAGAGGCCAATGACACCGTTTTCGCGACGGGGGAGCCCCTCTGCCTCGAGGGCCAGTTCCTGATGGGAAGCGAGGGCCGGCCCGCCTGGCACAGCATCACCCTCGTCCCGCTGAAGGACGGAAACGGCGGCATTCACGCCCTGCTGGGCGTCGCCCGAGACGTGACGGAAGCGCGGGAGCGCGCCCAGCGGCTCGAGGAGGCCAACATCGCCATGAAGGTCCTGCTGCGCCACCGGGAGGAGGACCGTAGGGAGCTCGAGGAGCAGTTCCTCGCCGACTTCCGGAAGCTCATCATGCCGAGCCTCGAGAAGCTGAGACGCTCGGGGCTCAACCCCCGCCAAAGCGCCTACGTCGACATTGTCGAGATGAATGCCCGGAAGGTGTTCTCCGCATCCGGTGCGGCGGCGGGCCTGGCGAAGGCGTCTTTCACGCCCATGGAGATGCGGATCGTCGAGTACATCAAGGAGGATAAAACGACAAAGGAAATCGGTGGGTTACTCAACCTCTCGCCCCGGACCGTCGAGTACTACCGCGACCGGATCCGCAAGAAGCTCGGCCTAAAGAGCAGGAACGTCAACCTGCGCTCCTACCTCTATACCCTATCCTGAGGCCGCTACGCATTTTCCCCCGTAAACTTTGCGTAATCTGTCCGTATTGTCCCGTACAGCCCCGACGTGTACAGTACGTGCGGTATTGTGCGCCCGGCGCATGGATGGAAGGGGAGGGAACCTGATCCGGCCCGGGGCCGAACGGACGGCCTCAATGCCTCGCGTGCGATGAGAAAACACAAGCGATACGACCTGGATCTGCCGGTTGCCGTCAAGGAGGCAACGGGGAGGCCGGGTAACCGGACCTTCCTGCTCAGAACGGTGGACGTCTCCGCCGGCGGTGCGCTCTTTCGCGCCGAGCGCGGCCTGCCCGTGGGGACCGAGGTCCGCCTGATCTTCTTTTTGCAAACAGACCCGCTGGAGGCGATGATCGACCCGCGCCACACGTTCCGCGGCAGGGTGGTCCGGTCCGAGCCGGGGCTGTTCGCCGTCGCCTTTGTCAAGGGCATGCAGCCTGCCGATCCCGCGGCGGCATCGGGGCCTGCCACCGAGGCGCCCGGCGTGCCCTGCGGCGTCTCCCGGCGGCCGGACGGGGAGCGGGGCTGATGCTGGTTTGCCGAAACGAGGCCGTCAGGACCGTCTACGTGACCCCGGAAAATGATCTCGTGGCCGACGAGGCGCAGGCCCTGCGCATGGAGTTCCAGAACTTCATCAGACACAAGACGGACAGGCTCATCCTGGATCTTGCACGGGTGCGGACGATAGACCCCCTGGGCCTCGAGACGATCATTTCGATGTTCAACTGGCTGCGGACAAGCGGAGGCGAACTGATCGTCGAGAATGCCTCCGCGGAGTTGAAAAGACTCTTCCTCCTGATGAAAGGCAACGGTCGGCTCACGATCAGCGGCACGGGGTGGCCCTCCGAAAAGGCCTCTCGGGGGGGAAGCGGCGCGAGGTGAGCGGGCGCCCTGCAGGACTGCAGCCGGGGAGGGCCTTTCCCGCGGTACTGTGCTATAATGCAGCCCCGCTGAGGCGGCCCCGTCAGGGGCCGGCCGGCGCCGAGATCCGTGCTGCGGATGACGCATGAGCCCCCGACCCGCTTCGATGCTTTCCTGCCTGTGCGCCGCCATGCTGGCCGCTTCCCTCGCGGTCACCGTCCAAGCCGGGGAATCCGCGCCCGTCGCACGGCACATCATCCTCGTCATCGGCGACGGCATGCAGCCCGCAAACGAGATCGCCGCCTCCCGCTACCTCTTCGGCCGGGACGACGGACTTTCCTTTCATGCCTTCCCCTGGCGGGGCTGGGTCGCCACCTGGGACGTGACCGTGTACAACCGTCAGGCGCCCCACCTGGGCCTGCCGCCCTACAACCCCTCGGCCTTCAACCCGAAGGCGGGCTGCGACGCGGTCCCTGCGGGGAAGTCGGCCGTGCCTGCCGGTCGAGCCCCCTACACCTGCCGCGCCCCCGAGGGCGGCGGGCCGGCCGCCGATTCGGCCTCGACGGCGACGGCCTGGACGACGGGCCACAAGACCGACTCGGGCAACATCGCCTGGCTGCCGGGCGACCCGGACGGGGGCGCCCTCATGACGATCGCCGAACTGCTCAGGCAGAAGCGGGGCTGCTCGATCGGCCTGGTCACCACGGGGCCCTTTTCCGACGCGACCCCCGCAGCGCATGCAAGCCGCAGCAAGAGCCGCCGCAACCGGCATGCCATCGCTGACGAGATGATCCGCGTCGTCCAGCCCGAGGTCGTCATCGGCGGCGGGCACCCCGCCCGCAGCGGTGAAAAGTTCCTGTCCAAGTCCCTCTACGAGGACGCCAGGGACGGCCGGCTCGGGGCGTACGTCTTCGTCGAGCGCAAGGACGGCGTCGACGGGGGCAGGTCCCTGAAGGAGGCCGCGGCCCGCGCCGTGAGGGAGAAAAAGAAGCTCTTCGGGCTCTTCGGGGGCCCGGGGGGCAACTTCGAGCCGCCCGTCCCGACGAACGACGGCACGGCCGTCGTCAAGCGGGCCGCCGTCGAGAGCCCCCTGCTGAAGGACGCCGTCCTGGCCGCCCTCGAGGTGCTGAGCCGCAACCGCAAAGGGTTTTTCCTCCTCGTCGAGCAGAGCGACATCGACTGGGCCAACCACGCCGGCGATTACGGGTGGATGATCGGGGCGATGTGGGACCTCGACGAGGCCGTCCGGGGCGCCCTCGGATTCATCGAGCGCGCGGGCGACCACATCTCCTGGGCCGACACGCTGCTGATCGTCACCTCGGACCACGCCACGGGAGACATCCGCTTCGATGAGGCCCGCAGGCTCGGGAAAGGACGCCTGCCCGAGCAGGCCCCGGGCCTCTGCCCCGACCGGGCGGCCTGGTGCCCCGGCTACCCGGGGGGCGAGGTCAGGTACGCCTCGACGGGCCACCTCAACGAGCCCGTGCCGATCTACGCCAAGGGGGACGGGGCCCTGACGAGGCATCTGCGGGTGTTCCAGGGCAGCTGGTACCCCTGCACGCCGCTTGTCGACAACACCCACCTCTTCCACGCCATGACCAACGCCGCAGGCATCCCCCGGCCCTCGCCGCTGCGGGCCGTCGTCACCCGGCCCACCGTCTGCCCGGACCCCTGAGGCCTTCTCCCGGCAGGATCGCGCCTTCGGCGGGGCTTTCAGCCGCCGTCCCGAACCCCCCGGGGGGTGCGTCGAGCCTCGGCTCCCTGCGCAGGGCCGGTGATCTTGCTTTTGCGCGTGGGGGGTGTAGATTGATGATGTAGAGAGCAGCTTGCCCCCGGGGCCCCGCTCCCGATCTTGATCTGACCTCGATTCGCACCCCTGCTCGATTGATGCCGCCGTTTCCTTTCCGCCGGAATCGTTCTCGTTCGTGCCGGTTTTCCCGGTCGGGCACAGGTCCCCGGCGGGCCCGAGGAGGTGTCGCCATGACATGGAAATGTGTCGAATGCGGCAAGTTCACCCTGAAGCTCAACGCCGAGAACAAGTGTGAGGAGTGCGCCCGGAAGGACGAATCGCTGAAGTCCTACTTCACGAGGCTCCTCTTCATCAACGAGGGCTGCGCGAGGCTGGTGCCGGCCGCTTGACGACCGCCGGCCAGGAGCTCGTCCCATGGACCGGCCGTTCCGGTTCAAGAGGGGGGATCCCTGTCCGCAGCCTCACCGATTCGAAAGGAGGTCATGGGCCATGAAAAGCGCATCCAAGGAAATCCTGCTGTTCTGGAAGACCCAGTGGGAGGCCTACATGAAGGCCATGGCGGCCATGCAGGAGCAGGGCGAGGCGATGCTGGAGATGATCCAGCAAAGCGGCGTCCTGCAGGAAGGGTCGCAGAACATGATCCGGGAGTGGGCGAAGAAGTACAAGGCAATCCAGAAGACGTATCTCGACGCGGTCGAGGATCACTTCGAGAAGCTCGAGGACATCATCGAGGGCGCTCCCTGAGCCGGGGACCATTACGCATCGTGTAAACGCTGGGGTCAGGTCTTGTATTTAAACATCCAGCCGATCGCAAAGTAGCGGGGCGATGTGTTGAAATACAAGACCTGACCCCATCTCTTTCCGGGACGCCGGGCCGTCGGCGCTTGACATTTCCCCCCGTCCTCCCTAAAAGATACCCATCGCTTCCCGGGACGTTTCCGCCGTCCCTGATCACCCGGAAGCGACCGGGACCGGCATCATGCAACAGCCCCTCTGGAAATTCCGCCCCATGTCCCGGGGCGAGATCAACGTGGACCCCATCGAGGGGGAGTTCTTCTCCACCGAGGTCCTGGGGAGTCTCTCCGACGCGGTGATCCGGGAGGCCGTCCAGAACTCGCTTGATGCGGGCCTGCCCGGTGAGACGG
>JAGPKU010000111.1 GCA_018053845.1 Syntrophobacterales bacterium | reverse complement strand
AAAAAAAGGGAGGACGTGTTATGCCGATCTTCATGATGTTCGGGAAATACAACGCGGATGCCCTGAAAGGGGTATCCCCGGAACGGACCAAGAAGGCGGTCGAAATCATCGGGCAGCACGGCGGAAAGGTCATCTCCATGTACGCCGTCCTCGGTGAGCACGACCTGGTCTTCACCCTGCATTTCCCCACCACGGAGAAAGCCCTGGCGGCATCCGTCGCGCTGAACATGCTGACGGGTATCTCCTTTACCACGTCGCCGGTGATCGATGTCGAGCAGTTCGATCGCCTGATCGCCGAAATCAAGAACCTCTAGCCGCAACGGGAAGCTCCGGCGTGGACCGGTTGCGGGCCGGTCGGAAACGAGGGGCGGGGCGATCGAAACCCTCTGGCCGCAGCAGACACGCAAAAGGCCGCCCTCGCCGAGGGGCGGCCCTCTCGTTTTTCTTTCCGGTTCGGGGAAATCAGCGCGACGCGGCGGCGAAGCGCATGGGCGGCACCGAGGCAAGCCGGCCCGCCAGCTCGTCCCGGGAAGTCTTGTAGGCGGCAAGGAGCGCCTCGGGCACGGGTCCGCCTGGCGGGATCGCGACCTTGCGCGGGTTGACGGGCCGGTCGTTGAGGCGCATCTCGAAGTGCAGGTGCGGCCCCGTGGCAAGGCCCGTGGCGCCCACGTACCCGATAAGCTGCCCCTGGGCGACGGTCGCCCCTTTCCGGATCCCCTTCGCAAAACCCGAAAGGTGGCCGTAGCAGGTCTTGTAGCCGTTGGGGTGCCGCAGGACGACCAGCCTGCCGTAGCCGCCCTGCCAGCCCGCGGCGACAACCTGGCCTGCGGCCATGGCCGAGACGGGCGTCCCCTTGGGCGCGACGTAGTCCGTGCCGTTGTGGGCCCGGCGGATCTTGAGCACGGGGTGGAGCCTCGACTTCGAGAAGCCGGAGCTGATGCGCCGGAAGCTCAGCGGCGCTTTGAGAAAGGCCTTGCGCAGCGAGCGGCCCTCGGCGTCGTAGTAGTCGGCCTTGCCGTCGACCTCGAAGCGGTAGGCGCGGTAGGCAACGCCGTCGTTGACGAACTCGGCCGCCAGGATGGTCCCGTACTTGCGGAACTCGCCGTCGCGGTAGAACCCCTCGACGAGCAGGCGGAACGTGTCGCCCCTTCGCAGGGCCGTGGTGAAGTCGATGTCCCAGGCAAAGACGTCGGAGAGGCTGAGCGCCAGCAGCAGGTTCTGCTGCCCGCCGCCCATGGAGGCGATCAGGTTATCCTCGATGGCGCCCTCGAGGCAAAGCACCCTGCGTTCGTACTCGAGGTTGAGCTTCTCGGCCTGGTAGCCCGCCTCGGCGCGGGTGACGCGCACGAGCGCATCGTCGCTCACCCAGTAGACAAAGGCGTGAATCCGTCTCTCCGGGTCCACGTGGAACTCGTAGGGTTGACCGGGACGGAACTCCCGCATGCTGTGGACACCCGCCAGGGCCTCCTTGACGTGAAAGAGCTCCCGGGGGTCGAGGTCGTGGCGCTTGAAGATCTCGTAGAGCGACTGCCCCTTTTCGACGATGCCGCTGATGCGGAAAAGACTGCTCAGCTTCGCTTGTTCGGGGGATGCCGGGGGATTGGGGGCGGGAGAGGTGCCGAGGAAAAAAAAGACGGCGAGCAGGGAGACCCCCGCCAGGACGAGAAGGGCCGGGCCGAGAGCTTTTTTCGCCGGTGTCACGAGAGGAAAACCCCGCTGCCCCGTGTCGGCGCCGCCGGTGCGTGCGCCGGGCATGAAAATGCGGCTCTCGCACTCCCGAATCGGCGACGGCATGCGTGCCTTGGCGCGCCGGGCCGGGAAGGCGCCTGCCGTTTGAGGTACCCTAAACGAACCGGATCGGGATTTCAAGCGATTTCCGGAAACGGGGAGGGGCCGCCCGCCCCGCGTAGGCGGCCCCTTTTCGCTAGAAGGCGTAGACGAAGTTGAACCAGAACTTGTTGCCCTCGGGCTTGTTGCGCGCCTCGAACTCGGGCTGCCACTTCGCCGTGAAGCTCATGTTCTTGTAGTTGCACTGCACCGCGGGGCCGAGGGCGAAGACCCGGCCCTTGTTTCCCGCGTCGTTGCCGTCTCGCTCGTCCTCGGTCACCTGCTGGTAGTAATACCCGTTGAGACCGACGATCCACTCCTTGCCGATGTGGTAGCCGACGGCGTAGTCCACGTGGAACTCCTGTCCCGACTGGACCTTCGTGTCGTCGTTTTCCGTGTTGTAGTCGTACATGAACTTGGCCGATACCTCGAAGCCGCCGTCGCTCAGGTAGGTCACGCCGAGGACGGGCTCGAAGGTCCAGTAGTTGCGCCCGGTGTTGGCCAGGCGGTCCTGGTTGTAGCTCCCCGTGGGGATGTAGATGTCGAGACCCGCCGTGACGTGGACGTTCCTGGAATGCCAGCCGAGGATGATCGGGTCGACGATGATGTCGCCCAGGCCGAAGCGGTCATCGCTCTGTCCGGGGACGCTCACGTCCTGGTATACGAGCGGGATGAAGGCGTGGACGGCCCAGTTGGCCCCGAGGATCTTGGTGTCCGTCACGTAGATGAATCGAAGCACGTCGGCCCATACCTTCAGCTTGAAATCGATGGGGACATCATTGCCGTCGTTGTCCTTGAGCTTGGAGGCCTGGTAGTAGGTCAGGTAGTTCTTGAAATACACCCCCGGCGGGGGGAGCGCCCCTGCCATGAAGTCCTCCGCGCCGTTCGGGTAGGCGCCGCCCCCGCCCTCCGTGGCCAGGGCCGGCCCCGCAAGGACCGCCGGGCCCGCAAGCAAGACCGCCCCGATCAACGCCACGAGCCATTGCCTCAATGAGTGCCGCTTCTTCATACCGCCGTCTCCTCCTTCCTGAAATTTTGCGCGAATAAAAAAAAGGCCGCCGGGTGCCCCGCCCCCGCGGCCTTTTCGAAACAAAAAAGCCATGGGCGGCGACCGATCCACCCATGGCTTTCTTCCGGCTTTCTACTTCGTGCCGTTGTCGTCTACGATGGGCAGACCGATGGCCTCCTGTCGGACCACCACCAGCCCAGAAAACGGATGCCCATCCGGTTTGCCATCACGGCATCGTCCTTTCACGAAGTGCGCGCAGTAAACCACGGTTCCCCCGGTCTGTCAAGGGCATTCTCGAGCACGCGCGACCCGCTCGAATCCGCTAAAGAATTCGCCCCCTGCGGCCGAAGTATGGGTAAGGTTGAACCCGCCGCCAGCCGCGCCGTGCAGCGGGTGCGGCGCGAATTTCAACGAAACGAGGCTGACCGATGACGACCTTTACTCCCCGCGAGATCAAGAACCGGAAGTTCAAGCAGAGCCTGATGGGGGTCGACGCCGAGGAAGTGAAGAGCTTCCTCAAGGTTGTGGCGGCGGAGTTCGACAAGATCCTGACCCAGAACGCCCAGCTCGAGAAGCGGCTCACCGAGCAGACCGTCCGGTCCACCCTCGGCACGCGGAAGGAGGCCGAAAAGCACCGGCAGACCCTGGAGGATGCCGACCGGGCCGCCGCGGAGATCGTCGCCCGGGCGAGGGAGGAGGCCGAGGCGATCCGCGAGAAGACCGAGCGGGATCTCGCGGAACTCAGGCGCAAGACCGAGCGGGAGGCCCATGACAAGGCGCGGCGGGAAACGGCGCTGATGCTCTCGCAGGCGAAGGTCATGGCCGACGAGGTCATCCTGAACGCCAAGCAGAAGGCCGAGAAGATCGAGGCCGAGGCCAGAGAGGCCCTCGCATCGGCCGCGGCGGCGGCCGACTTCGAGCGCCCCCTCTCCGTGCCGGGCAGCGTGATCGCGCCGTCCGTCGCCGGCGCCCTGGAGCCCGACGAGGCGGACGACGCGCAGGACGAGGAGGCCCTTCAGAATTTCGACTCCCTCATCGCCGAAGCCCGGGTGAAGGCCGAGGCCATCATCCAGAGCACCCGCGCGGAGGCGGAGATGGTCACCACCAGCCTCATCGGGCGCACCCTGGGAGAGCTCAACAAGGAGCACGAGCGCCTGCTGGCCGCGGTGCAGACCGCGGTCCAGAAGTCCGAGGAAATCGTCAAGGCGGCCCGCGAGGAGGCGGAGCAATTCGCCGTGCGCCGGAAGTCCGATGCCGTCGAGCAGTGCAACGCCGTCCTGCTCGAGGCCGAGCGCAAGGCCGGCGCCATCTTCAACAGCCTCAGGGCGCAGGCCTCCTCACGAAAGATGAAGGGCGAAGGCGAAGGGAAACCGGCCAACGGCGGCAGAAAGCCAGGCCCGAAATACCAGTGAGCGGATGCCGACAGGCGGGCGGCCTTCCTTCCCCGCCCCTCCGCGAAAAGCCCCGCCCTCGAGCGGGGCTTTTTCGTCGCCCGTCCGCGGGCCTGACCGAGCGCGGCGGCTCGAATGGCGTTGCTTTTGATTCGCCGATATGGAAGACTACCCCCGTCCGGAATCCACGGCACGGAGCGGCATGCCCTGTTTCTCCACGGCCTCTCCATCGCCCCGTGCAAGGCCTGCATGGCCTGCCGGAAGCCGGGCAGCAAGGGCTGCTCGATTGACGACGACATGCAGGCGATCGACCGAAAGCGGATCGCCGCCGCCATGGCGTACGGCGGCGCGGACCCCTTCGACTCGGGATGCGTCAACGCCCTGCGGACCTTCCAGGACGCCTGCCGTTACGCGGGGGCCCAGATCGTCGGCATGGTCTACGGCGGCGCCATGGGGGCGGGCGACATCCGGGCCGACCGGGCCCTGCTCAAGGCGGCCAAGGCGCTGGGGCGGGAGCTGGCGGATGGACATTCCCCGCACCGGGGTGCCGGGAATTCAGAAACGCAGGCAACGGGTGTGTCGGTCATCGTGCGCGCGTGCCCCGCAGCGAGCCGCGGGGAACGGGCGTGCAATCGTTTCCAACCGATGGATGAAGGGGCGGCAAATGACCGCGGAGGACTTCGGCTTCGAGCAGTGGTTCGTCGAGACGATGATGGGGCTTGCGCCCGACCCGGAGAAGATCCAGGTGGACGGCGCGCCCGGGGACATGACGGATTTCGCCTCCAACAAGGCCTTCTCGGTGAGCTTCGCCTCGGGGATGATGCCGGGCCCCTTCGGGATGGCGACGATCCTGCCGGAGCTCGCCGCGGTCACGAAGATCCAGATGGACCTCCTCTACAAGATCGCCAAGTACCACGGCCGGCTCGACAAGGTGAACCGCACCCTCGTTCTCTACGTCTTCGGCTGCGCCCTGGGGGTGACGGCGGGGAGGCTGCTGGTGCAGAGGGCGGGCTCGCGGCTCATCGTCAAGGCCCTGAGCACCCAGGCGGCGCAGAAGGTCGCCTCGGCCCTGGGCGCGAGGATCGGCTCCAGCGTCGTGCAGCGCGGCGCCGGCCGCTGGGTTTGCCTGGCCACGGCCCCCGTGTTCGCCTGGCTCTCCAAGAGGATGACGGAAAAGGTCGGCCGGTACGCGGACGATCTGTTCCGGCAGGACATCGAGATCGAGAAGATCGAAGGCTGAACGACCGGCGCGTCGCTTTC
>JAGPKU010000110.1 GCA_018053845.1 Syntrophobacterales bacterium | reverse complement strand
ATCGCGAAGCGCAGCATGACGGGGTTCGCCGCCGCCCGCACCGACCGCCTCGTGTCGTCCTGGAACCCGGCGAACCTGTCCATGGACGCCGTCCTGCGCACCCAGCTTCCCAGGATCCGCGCCCGGTCACGCGATTTGTCGATCAACAATCCCTACATCAAGAAGTTCATCGGCATGGTGGCCGTCAACGTCCTGGGCCCCGGGGGCATCTCGTTCCAGAGCAAGCTGAAATTCAAAAACGGCTCCCTCGACGAGAGGTCCAATATCGCCATCGAGACGGCCTGGAAGGAATGGGGCCGCCGCCGCCATTCGCCGGACGTCACCGGGAAACTCTCCTGGGTCCGCCTTCAGGACCTCTGCCTGCGGACGGTGGCGCGGGACGGCGAAATCTTCATCCGCCAGGTGCGAAACTTCGAAAACGCGCACAGGTATTCCCTCCAGCTCATCGAGGCCGACAGCGTCGATGAATCCTTCAACGCGGATCTCGGGCAAGGATACAGGATCATCATGGGGATCGAGATCGACCCGTGGGGCCGGCCGGTGGCATATCACGTGGCCCGGAGGGCCGCAAACGACTATTCCGACCCCGTGTCGTATCGGCAGCGCGAGCGGATCCCGGCGGAGGACATGATCCACCTGTTCGTCCCGTTCCGGGTCAACCAGCGCCGGGGCGTGCCCTGGGCCTTTGCAGTCATGGCGAAGACGAACGTGCTCGACGGGTATGAGGAGGCGGAGCTGGTCGCCGCCCGCGTAGCTGCCGCGAAGATGGGCTGCATCGAGACGGCGGAGGGAATCTACGTGGCCGATGACCAGGACGGGGCCGGGAAGCAATATATCGAGGCCGAGCCGGGGACATTCCCGATCATGCCGCCCGGGACGAAGATGAACATGTTCGACCCGCAGCACCCGACGACGGCATACCGGGATTTCGTCAAGCAGGTGCTCCGGGCGATCGCCTGCGGGCTCGAGGTGTCCTACAACAGCCTCGGGGCCGATCTCGAGAGCGTCAACTACAGCTCCGTCCGGTCCGGCACCCTCGAGGAACGCGACGGCTGGAAGGCGATTCAGGCATGGCTGATCGAGGACCTCTGCGAGCAGGTCTTCGAGGGCTGGCTCCGGATGCAGGTCCTGGCGCGCACGCTCGATTTCGAGCCGGCAGACATCGACCGGATCTGCGGCGCGGCCGTCTGGCGCGGCCGGTCCTGGTCCTGGGTGGATCCCCTCAAGGACGGCAAGGCGAACACGGAATCGCTCGCATCCGGCATGGCCACGCGGACGGATCTCCTGGCGGAGCAGGGGAAGGATTTCGAGGAGCACATCGACCAGCTCGTCTACGAGCAGGAATACATGCGCCGCAAGGGACTGACGCCGGACGCCGCGGCGAAGACGGATTCGGGCCAAAGCGACGGGGACGAGGCTGACGGCGGGGAAGGGAAGAACAAGAACGGCGGCAACGGCCGCTGGAAGGAGACGCAGCATGGATCCGAAACTCAGGCAGCTCATTGACGAGATCAACGGGGGCAAGACGGGCGGCCGCCTGTCCCGCCATGTCGACATGGAGTGCCGGGCCGCCGAAGGGAGGGAGGGCATCTACGAGCTGTCCTTCTCGAGCGAGACGCCGGTCGAGCGCTGGTGGGGGATCGAGATCCTGGACCACAGCCGAGGCTCCGTGCGGTTGGACCGGCTCAATTCCGCCGGCAGCCTTTTGTTCAATCACAACCGCGACCTGCTGATCGGCGCGATTGAGAGCGCCCGCATCGACGAGAGGGCGCGGCGCGGCCGTGCGGAAGTGCGGTTCTCCCCGTCGGCCGTCGGCCAGGAGAAGCGGGCGGAGGTCGACGCCGGCGTGCTGCGGACGACATCCGTGTCCTACCTCATCCACGCCATGGTCCTCGAGAAGGAAGAGGACGGCGTGCAGACCTATCGCGTCACCGACTGGGAGCCCCTCGAGGTCTCCCTCGTCACGATCCCGGCCGACCCCGGCGTGGGCGTCGGCCGTGCGCGGCAGATCCCCGCCGGCCAGGGCGTCGGCGTGAAAACCAATCCTGACAAGGAGGAAACGAAGATGGACGAGAAAGAGATTCAGAAGCGAATCGACGACGCCCGCAAGCAGGGCGGCGACGAGGAGTCCACCCGGGTCAAGGCGATCCTTGGCCTCGTGAAGGAGGGCGACAACCGGCGTTTCGCCGACGTGGCCCTGCGCTACGTGGAAGCCGGCGCGAGTCCCGACGACTTCAAGCGGGCCCTCGAGGAGCTCAAGCGGCTCGACCCGAAGCCGGTCGTCGACACGGATCCGGCCATCGGCATGTCGAACCGCGACATCCGGCAGTTCTCGATCGTGCGGGCGATCCGCGCCATGGCCGAAGGCAACCGCGGCCTGGCCGCCTTCGAGTTCGAGTGCTCGGAGGCCGTGGCCAAGCGGCTGCACAAGTCTCCCCAGGGATTCTTCGTCCCCTACGACGTCCTCACGGGAAGGCGCGACCTGGTGAAAGGCACCCCCACGGCCGGAGGCCATCTCGTGGCGACGGAACTCCTGGCGGCCTCCTTCATCGAGCTGCTACGGAACAAGATGCTTCTCCGCCGTCTCGGGGCCCAGGTCCTGGGCGGCCTCGTGGGCGACATCGCCATCCCGAAGCAGACGGGCGGCGCGACCGCCTACTGGGTCGGCGAGAATACCGCCGTGACCGAAAGTCAGCAGACCTTCGGGCAGGTGGCCCTTTCGCCCCGGACGGTCGGGACGTACACGGACATCTCCCGGAAACTGCTCATCCAGTCCTCCATCGATGTGGAGGCCTTCGTCCGCAACGACCTAGCCACCGTGCTGGCTCTGGCGATCGATTACGCCGGCATCAACGGCCTTGGTTCCGGCTCCAGCCAGCCGCTGGGCATCCTGCAGACGTCCGGCATCGGGGCCGTCGCCATCGGCACCGACGGAGGCGCCCCGACCTGGGGGCACATCGTCGACCTCGAGACCGAGGTGTCCATCGACAACGCGGACATCGGCTCGCTCGCCTACCTGACCAACGCGAAGGTGCGCGGCAAGCTCAAGAAGACCTTCACCAACGCCACCTACGGCGAGATCCCCGTGTGGGGGAAGGGAGAGGAGCCCGGGTTCGGCGAGCTCAACGGCTACCGGGCCGGCGTCTCCAACCAGGTCCCGAGCAACCTGACCAAGAACGGGGGGTCGAACCTCTCGGCCATCATCTTCGGAAACTTCTCCGACTACATCATCGGCGAGTGGGGCGCCATCGACATCCTGATCGATCCCTACACGGGAGGCGCCGCCGGGACGGTCCGCGTCCGGGTGCTCCAGGACGTCGACGGGGCCTGCCGCAGGGCCGAGTCCTTCGCGGCCATCAAAGACGCATCGACCACCTGATAACCACTGATATCCCGGGGCGGCCTTTCCGTCGCCGCCCCGGGAGAATCGACAAAGGAGCAATCCCATGAAGATCATGGTGTTGAGAAACGTCTTCATCGGCGGCAAGTTCTTTGCCGAAGGGGAACGTCCGGACGTTGCGGACAAGGACGCCAAAACCCTCATCGCGATGAAGAAGGCCCGGGCCCTGACGGCCCGGGATGCCGAGGCTGTCGAGCAGGCCCTCCGGGAGGATTCCGAAAAGGCGCTCACGGGGAAGCCGGCCGACGCTCCGGAGAACAAGGGAGGAAAGAGAAAATGATCGGCGACATCCAGAACTACGACGTCAAGCAGGTCCTGCCCCTCGCGGTGCGCGGCGCAACCTACGGGGGGCCGGATTTCGACATGTCCCATTACCTCGGCCCCGCAAAGGCGATCCTCGCTGCGGAGGCCCAGGGATCCGGCGTCACGCTCAATGTGAAATTCCAGGCCTCGGACCCCGCGGCCCTGGGCGGCAGCTACAACGAGACGGGAGACACGGACAAAGCCCTGAACAAGGAGACGAGCGGCAAGACGAAGATCGCCGTCCAGTTCACCCAGTCCGGCGCCCGCAGCATCAAGCGCGTCGCTCTCAGGCTCAAGAAGACCGGCACGATCGCGTCGGACAAGCTCCTCACCCTGACCATCGAGACGGACAGCTCGGGGGCGCCGTCCGGCACCGCCCTGGGCACCGCCACGATCCTGGCCAACAGCGTCGGGGCCACCTACGACTGGTACGACTTCGTTTTCACGGCTCCTGTGGACGTGGCCAACTCCACCGTGTACCACCTGGTGCTCACCAGCAACTACACGGCGTCGGACACCAATTACATCAGCTGGCAGGGCCTCACCGTTGCCTCCGGGGGCAACGCCGAGGACTACACCCCGTGGAAGGACATCACCACGCTGAACCTGCTGTACCGCATCTTCCAGTACAACTTTGCGGACATCCCCGGCGCGGCCTTCACGGAGGTCGGCAACGCGGCCGCCTTCGAGGCGATCCATTTCCCCGTGGCCGACGCGAAACGGATCGTCCGGGCCGTGGCCACCGTGGCCGGCGGGACGGCGACGGGCAACTCGTCGTGCGTCATGCTGGCCCACAAGCGGTTTGCCTAGTCGCCGTAGCCCCTCCCGGGCCGCAAAGGCCGGGAGGGGCCGTCAACCGGAAGAGGAGAGACCCATGAAAAAAGTCATCGCCTTTCTGTTTCTCGCGATCCTCGTCCCCGTTTCGGCCTGGGCGTCTCCCTTCGTGGCCAGCGATCCTTATCCTGCTTCTGGAGTGCAGCCTGACGGTTTCGCTGTATCTGTGGATGGCGGCGCTGTGGTGGAGTCTCCGGCACAGGCCGTGACGGGCGGCGTGCGCATGTACTTCGACATCGGGGGCCTCCCGGCGGGATCGCACACGATCACGGTGCGGGCCTACAAGAATTACCCGGAGCCGTGGACCCGAAAGGAGAGCGATCCCGTAAATTTTACGTTCACGGTTCCTGCAGCGCCGTCCGCACCGGCTGGTATTGGACTCATCAGGTGACCTGCACCTGGAAACTGAGGGCGAGGTGATCATGGATATCGGGACGGCAATCGCGATCTGCGGGGTCTGCTTCTCGGTCGTCGCCATCGTGTTCAAGGTGGTTTCCCCGCGGCCGTGCACGAAGGAACACTGCCAGGAACACTCCGGAGTCGTCGAGGCCATCAAGGCCGTCAACTCGTGGCTGAGCAAGATCGACGGCAAGGTCGACAAGCTGCTGCGCAACGGCACGGGACTATGACGAAGAACGAAATGCAGCACATCTTCCTGGGCAATCTGGCCCGCCTGATCCGGTGGATGCAGGAGCATTACACGGGTTGCTGGGTCGTCGGCGGCGACCTCTGGCGGGACCGATCGGTCTATAGCCAGATCGGGAAAGGGTCCGGCGTGAGCCTGCACTTCGAGCGGCTTGCCGTCGACATCCCCATGATCGACAGGGAAAGAAAGGCGCTGGTGGCGGACAGCGAGGTTTACAGGCCCGCCGGGGAGTACTGGAAATCCCTGCACCCGCTGAACCGGTGGGGCGGCGACATCCCCGGCGACGGCAATCACTTTTCCATGAGCCCGGACGGG
>JAGPKU010000029.1:17693-24190 GCA_018053845.1 Syntrophobacterales bacterium | reverse complement strand
TAAAAAAAATGCACCGCGATGGGTGCATGTTCCAGGCGTCTCCCCTGTCGGGCGCCGCTGCGCGTCCCGCGTGCTTCGAAGGGGTCTTGACGGTTCGGTCCAAGGGCACGCTCCTCTTTCTGCAGGGGCCGGGCCGCCCGGGCCCCGGTGAAATGGTGGGCCCACCTGGGTTCGAACCAGGGACCGACCGGTTATGAGCCGGTGGCTCTGCCAGCTGAGCTATGGGCCCCGCAAACGAAAAATCCTGTCGAAGTCGTTTGTCTAAATTCGCGCGGCTCTTTTGTCAAGCCCTTATTTCACCGCCGACTTCAATTCCCGCCGGCGCGAGGGGTTCCGCAGGTTCTTCAGGACGTTCTCCTCGATCTGGCGCGCCCTCTCCACGTTGGCATCGATGTTCTCGGTGACGGCCTCCTCGAGCATCAGGTCCACCCGTTCGCCGATGCCGAACCGCATGCGCAGCACCTTCTCCTCCCTCGGGGTGAGCGTGGAGAGGATCTTGCGGGTCTGCTCGGCCAGGTCCATGCTGATGGCCGCCTCGGAGGGCGACATGATCTTCTTGTCCTCGATGAAATCGCCCAGATGGCTGTCTTCCTCCTCGCCGATGGGCGTCTCGAGGGAAATGGGCTCCTTGGCGATCTTGAGCACCTTCCGGACCTTCTCGAGGGGGAACTCCATCTTGTCGGCGATCTCCTCGGGGGAGGGCTCCCGCCCCAGCTCCTGCACGAGGTAGCGCGACGTGCGGATCAGCTTGTTGATCGTCTCGATCATGTGCACGGGGATCCGGATCGTCCGCGCCTGGTCGGCGATCGCGCGGGTGATGGCCTGCCGGATCCACCACGTGGCGTAGGTGGAGAACTTGTAGCCTCTCTGGTACTCGAACTTGTCGACGGCCTTCATGAGGCCGATGTTGCCCTCCTGGATGAGGTCGAGGAACTGGAGCCCCCGGTTCGTGTACTTCTTGGCGATGCTCACGACGAGCCGCAGGTTGGCCTCGACGAGCTTGCGCTTCGCGGAGCCGGCCTTCTTCTCGCCGGCCTCGATGGTGTCGACGATCTTCCGGAGGTCCGCCGCGGGCAGCCCCGTTTCGGCCTGGACGCGCTTGAGGGTCTTCCGGGCCTCCTTGAGGCGCTCCTCGTATTCCTTGAGCCTGGCGGCGGAGATGCGAAGCTCTTTGGTGACCCTGCGCTCGTCCTGCTTGCTCTTGCGCATCTGCGCGAAGGAGCTCTCGAGGGACTTCAAAGGCAGCTTCGTCTTCGTGCGGATCATCCGGATCTCGGCCTCGGCCGCATCGACCTCGGAGAGGTGCTCCTTGAGCCTGGCGACCATCCGCTGAATCCGTTTCTTGCTCAGGTTGATCTCCCGGCAGGCCTTCACGATGTTGCGGTCGTTCTTGGCGATCCGGCCTTCCAGGTCCCTGCGCTCCGCTTCGCCGAGACCCTTCTCCCTGAGCCTCCGGCGGAGGGCGTCGTTGCGGCGGTCGATCTCGGTGATCCTGTCGATGAGCTTGAGCACGCGCTCGCTGTGGATCTCCTCCTCGACGAAGCCGTCGTCGTCCTCGATGTTGTCCACGATGCTCTTGACGCGCAGCTCGCCGAGCTTGAGCTCCCTGCCCATCCCGACGATGTCCTTCACCGAGGTCAGCACGCTGAAGACGGCGTCGGTGATCTCACTCTCGCCTTCCTCGATCTTCTTGGCGATCTCCACCTCCTCGTCGCGGTTCAGCAGCGAGACAAGGCCCATTTCGCGGAGGTACATTTTCACCGGGTCCCCCGTCCGGGCGGTGCCGGGCAGCAGGGCCAACAGCTCGTCTTCCTCTTCTTCCTTGACCTCGGCGGCTTCATCGACCGTTTTCTTGAGGATGATCTTTTCCCCCTTGTCCGTGTCGATGATGTCGATGTTCTTCTCCCCGAAGAGCATGATGATCTCGTCGATCTGGTCCGACGATACGATGTCCGAGGGCAGCATCTCGTTGACGTCGTCGTAGGTCAAAAACCCCTTTTCCTCGCCCAGCGAGATGAGCTTCTTGACCTCGTCGGACTGGATCTCCTTCGACAGCAGGGTCTCCCCCCGTTTCGGCTTATCGGTCACGTTCTTTTTGCTCATGGCGCAATCGTTCCTTTTCGTCCAGAAGGCGGTTGCACAGGTCCTCGTCGCCGGCTTCCTGCGCCCGCAGGAGCCTGACCCTCAAGTCCCGCTGCTTGTCCCTGTACCATCGTTGCCGGATCTTGCGTACGGTGTCGTCAAAGAGGCGGTCACGAAGGGCATCGTCCGGGGATCCCGCGGTCAGGGCCGCCTCGAGGAGCTTCTTCCTGACTTCCCGGTCGCCCACGCGCTCGATGAGTTCGGCCAGCCGGGCGGGCTGTCCCTTCCGGTGGCTCTCCACGATCGATTCCCCCAGGCTCTTCAGCGGCCCGCTCGTGAAGCAGGCGAGGAGGTTTTCCCGGTCGATCTCCAGGACCCGTGCCGGGTTCTCGATCATCATCCGCACGAGGTTCAGCTCCACGGGGTCCACGGGGCCCGTCGTGCGCCGGGCGGGGGGGCTCTCCGGCTGTCGTTGCGCCGCCTCCAGGCGGCTCACCTCCCGCCGGACCAGTCCCTCGTCGACCCCCAGGCGCTCCGCGACGCGCTGCATGAACTGTCCGCGCTCCACGGGATCGGCGATCCCCGCCATGAACGGCAGCGCCGCCTTCCAGGCATCGCGGCGCTCGTCGAGGGAGCGGCCCGTGCCGATCACCTCGTCGATGTAGTAATCCACGAGGGCCCTGGCCCGGCGGATCTCCTCGAGGAACGCATCCCTGCCGTGGCGGGAGACGAACTCGTCGGGGTCCTTTCCCTCGGGGAGGACCACCGCCTTGGCCTTCAGCCCCCTTTCCAGGAAGAGGGACATGCTGCGCTCCAGGGCGGCCTTTCCCCCCGCATCGGTGTCGAAGGTCACGGCGACGGAGCCGGTGTAACGCCGGATCAGGTCGACCTGCTCCCGCGTCAGGGCCGTGCCGAGCGTGGCGACCACGTTCGACAGGCCGGCATTCCAGAGCGCCAGCAGGTCGAAGTACCCCTCGACGATGATGAGCGTTTCGTCCTTGCGGATGGCATGCTTGGCCCGGGACAGACCGTAGAGATTCCTCCCCTTGACGTATACGGCCGACTCGGGAGAGTTGAGATACTTGGGCTCGCCGTCTCCGATGATCCGGCCCCCGAAGGCGACGACGCTGCCGTTGATGTCCTCGATGGGGAACATCAACCGGCCCCTGAACCGGTCGTACCCGTCGCCGTCGCCGCGGGCCACGAGAAGCCCTGCCTGCTCGGCGTGCTTCAGGGAGATCTTTTCCCGCTGCAGGTGATCGCGGAGGCCCCGCCATCCCTCCGGCGCGTAGCCGAGCCGAAACGTCTCGACGACGTCCGGCCGGATCCCCCTTTTTTCGAGGTATTCCCGGCCCCTGGCGCCGGCGGCCGAACGCAGCGTTTTCTCGTAGTAGGCGGCGGCGAGCCGGTTCGCCCGGATCAGGATCTCCCGGAGATCGCGGTGCGACTTTTCCTCCGGCGTGAATTCCCGGCTCGGGAGCGCCACGCCGGACTTGCCGGCCAGGTGGCGCACGGCCTCCGGAAAGGTCAGGTTGCTGATTTTCATGAGGAAGGAGAATGCGTTTCCTCCCTCCCCGCAGCCGAAGCAGTGATAGATCTGCTTTTCGGCATTGACCGTGAACGAGGGGGTCTTTTCCTTGTGGAAGGGGCACAGCCCGAGGTAGTTCCGCCCCGCCTTCTTCAAGGTGACATACTCAGAAACCAGATCGACGATGTTGACGCGGTTTCGGATTTCCTCGATCCGATCCTCGGGAATGTAACCCTTCAAGATCCGGTATCCTTTTTCAAGGCCTCAACCCTAATATAAGGAAGATCGGGTACTTGTAAAGGCTCGGCCCGTCTTTTTTTTCGACGTGCCCCGATGTCCGGGCCGGTCTCGAACGGGCCGGACTCGGCCGTCACGGCCCGGAACGGACGCCCGGGGATCAGCCCGCCAGCTTCGCCTTGACCGTGTCGCTCACCAGCTTGCCGTCGGCCTTGCCCGCCACGCGGGGCATGAGGACCTTCATGACCTTGCCCATGTCCCTGGGTCCCGTCGCGCCCGACTCGGCGATGGCCTTGACGACCTCCGCCTCGACCTCCTCGGCCGACATCTGCTCGGGCATGAAGGCCTGGATGACCTTGAGCTCGTACTCCTCCTTCTCGACCAGGTCCTGGCGGTTGCCGGTCTTGAACTGCTCGATGGAATCCCGGCGCTGCTTGACGATGGATGCCAGCACCTGCAGGATCTCCTCTTCCTTCAATTCGCGCTTGGCATCGATCTCCTTGTTGTGAAGCGCCGTCTTGATCATCCGGATCGCACCCAGTTTGATCGGGTCCTTTGCCTTTGCCGCCGCGACCATCTCGCTGTTGATCTTTTCTTTCAGACCCATGGAGTCCTCCACCCGTTGATTGGTTTCGGTCAGGAACCCGCCGCGGGAACGGGGGCGCCGGAGACCAACGGGGCCCCGGCCGCGGCGGCCGAAGGTGAGACATGTTTCAAAGCGTTACTTTCTATAGGATAAACGCATGAGTTGTCAATGCATTTTTCTAACAAGAAGGGGCCCGGATCGCAGACCCGGGCCCCTGCATTGGTCCTCGATCAGGAGGGGTTACTTGTCCTCTTCGTCGTCGTAGAGGTCATCCTTCGGGGCTTCCGCACCGGCCGGCACCTCCGCCTCGAGCGAGCGGCTGATGCCGCGGGCCAGCAGGGCGGAGATCCCGAACAGCAGGATCACGGACGCGATGATGATGATGATGATCGTCGACGTCCACCCCTTGACTTCCTTGTTGATCTTCTCCGCCGTGGCCGTCGCCATCTCCTGGAACTTGCCGATGTCGACGCCCATACCGATCCAGCCGAAGCCGGCCGGCTCGGGGTACGACTTGTTGAAGTACTTGATCGGGGCGTAGGCGACGAACTTGTCGCGGCCGGCGAACTTGTAGTTCTTGATCCCGGCCTTCCCCGCCGCCGCTTCCTTCGCCACTTCCGCAAGCCCCGCATCCATGAAGCCGAGCTGGTTGAGGTTCAGGACCTCCTTGCCCTCCTTCGTCAGGGCCTCGGCCGTGTCCTTGGTGAGCGGCTGCACGGCCGTCCCGTCGGGATTCAGGCCGGCGATGTGGTAGTCGTTGGGATGGGAGATGATGAAGCCCCTGTTGTCCACCATGTAGGCGTAATTGCCCGTGGAGGCATCGGCCTCGAAGACATAGTCCGCCTGCGTGGGCACCACGTGGTCCGTGAACGACGCCAGGTGCCTGTAGTCGAGGCTCAGCACCACGACACCCGAAAGCCCCGACTTGTCGAAGATCGGGGTGGCGAAACGAACGACACCGGAAAACCTCTTGCCCTTTTCGAACTCCTGCTTCGTCACGTACCAGCCGGTCACGTGAGAGACATAGACGTCGCCCTTGCCGAGCCCGACGGCCTTCGAAAAGTAATCCTCGGACTTGTAGGTCGTGCCGCCAGGGGCCGCCACGTTTCTCAGCTGGTTCTTCCCCGCCACCGCACCGTTGACGATCCGGATGATCTCGTTGCCGGAGCGGTCGATCAAGGCCATCTCCGCGTAGAGCGGCGCGGCAACCTTCTGGATCTTGCCGTCCTTGTCCTTGACCCAGAGATTCCGTTTCTTCTGATCCACGAAGGCCTTGTACGCGGCTTCCGTACCCGGGAGGATGGAGGCGACCAGGACGTCGTTTTCCCTCTCCCGGAGGAAATTGGCCACTTCCTCCGCCGTGTTGATCGCCCGAATCTTGATCTCTTCCTGGGATTTCTGGTCCAGGACGGTGGTTGCGCGCTCTCTCGCGGTATCTCCCACCTTGAAGATGCCGTTGGCAATCAGGAAAGCCATGAGAGACAGGGGAATGACGATAAGCAGGAAGAATATCCTTCCGATGGAGAAGAACTGCTTATCTTTCTTAGTCTCTGCCATTATCTTTTCCCCCTATTCTGTTGTATTTTTTCGAAGCGGATCTTACTTCAGGATCATCGCTGCGTAGGGGTTCGCATAGAGAATGACAAGACCGATAACCAGAGCGTAGATAACGCAGGATTCCGCCATGGCCATGCCGACGAGCATGGTCGTCATGATCTTGCCCTGCACGCCGGGGTTGCGGCCGACGGCCATACAGGCCCCGTTCGCCGCGTTGCCGATGCCCGCGCCCGCGCCGATGGCGCCGAGCCCCACGCCGATACCGGCGGCCAGCATGGCGCCGACAGCAAAGAACACCTTGTTGTAGCCGTCCCCGGAGGGAAGGGCCTCCGCCGCGAAGACCACCGGGGCGGAAACCAGAAGGGTGAACAGTGCTGAACAAATGGTTAACAACGTCTTCTTGAACATAACCTCATTCTCCTTTCATCTTATATTGAAGCTGGAAATTTTGTCACCTGAGTAGCACAACCGGCTCTCGAGTAAAAGGGAAATCTGCTCAAAACGGCG
>JAGPKU010000029.1:0-17593 GCA_018053845.1 Syntrophobacterales bacterium | reverse complement strand
ATATTTTTATTGAAATATTCCGCCCGTGAGGCTAGTATCGGGCGAACGCCGATCCGGTCGGGCGGAACGGGGGGACGTTCCGGCCCCCGGGGGCATCCCGGAGGGATCGGTCTTCATCGGGAGGGAAGGTGGGATGCAGGAGATTCTGACGGCCGTCACCTATGTCGTTGCCTGGCTGGTGCTCGAAAAGGTCATCGGCGTCGAGAGCGGCCTCATCAAGCTGATCATCTCGTTGGGGCTCGCCATTGCCGTCTACGTGGCCTGCTGGTACGAGGAGAAAAGGAGAAAGAAGGCAGGACAAGAGGAAGACGAATCGTGACGGGGTCCCGGACCGAAAAGAAAAAGCCCGTCCGCCCGGCCAAAAACCGGACGGGTCTCTCCATCGAGAGCATCCTCGAGGGCTCTCCCATCCCCACCTTCGTGATCGACCGCAATCACCGGATCATCCTCTGGAACAAGGCCTGCGCCGATCTGACGGGCCATCCGGCCAGGGACATGATCGGCACGGACCATCATTACAAGCCCCTCTACGCCGAAAAGCGGCCCCTCGTGGCCGATCTCATCGTGGACCAGGACCTCGAGGCGCTCGAGCGCTATTACGCGACCAAGGAGGTCCGGAAATCGTCCGTGATCGAGGGGGCCTACGAGGCGACGGATTTCTTCGAGAACCTCGGCGGAAGACCCCGCCATCTCTACTTCCTGGCGGCCCCGGTCTACGGCGACGACGGGGAGGTCATCGCGGCCATCGAGACGCTCCAGGACGTGACACGGGAGCGGGAGCTGGCCCGCCACCTCGAGGAAAACGCCGAGACGCTGCGCCGCGAGCTCGACGAGAACATCCGCCTGCGCAAGACCATCGAGGGGATCATCGAAGGCTCGCCGATCCCGACCTTCGTCATCGACCGCAATCACCGGATCCTCCTCTGGAACCGGGCCTTCACCGAGATGAGCGGCTACGAGGGGCACCGGATGATCGGGACGAAGAAGCAGTGGATGCCCTTCTACCCCGAGGAGCGGCCCGTCATCGCCGACCTGATCGTGGACGGCGACACCCGGGGCCTGGAGGCCTTCTACGGGAAGAAGAAGGTGCAGCGCTCCACGGTCATCGAGGGGGCCTACGAGGCGACGGACTTCTACGAGAACCTCGGCGGCCGCAGCCGCCACCTGTACTTTCTGGCCGCCCCGATCCGAAACGACAAGGGCGAGGTGATCGCGGCCGTGGAGACCCTGCAGGACGTCACACGGGAGCGGGAGCTGGAACGGTCCCTCAAGGAGCAGGCCGAGACGCTCAAGCGGGAACTCGAGGCCAACATCCGCCTGCGCAAGACCATCGAGGGCATCAGCGAGGGATCGCCGATCCCGACCTTCGTCATCGACCGAAACCACAAGATCATCCTCTGGAACCGGGCCTTCACGGCGATGAGCGGCTACCCGGGCCCGGAGATGATCGGCACCGACAACCAGTGGATGCCCTTCTATAAGGAGAAGCGTCCGGTCATCGCCGACCTGATCGTGGACGGGGACCTGGAGGGACTGGAAAGATTCTACGGGAAGAAAAAGGTCCAGAAATCCACGGTCATCGAGGGGGCCTACGAGGCGACGGACTTCTACGAGAATCTCGGCGGGAAGAGGCGCCATCTCTATTTTCTCGCGGCACCCATCTTCGACGAGAGGGGCGAGGTGATCGCGGCCATCGAGACGCTCCAGGACGTGACCCGCGAGCGCGAGATGGAGCTGAGCCTCAAGGAATACGCCGAGACGCTGAAGAACGAGCTCGAGGAGAACATCTTCCTGCGCAAGAACATGGAGGAGCTCTTCAACTTCCACCAGTCCGTCCTCGACGCCTCGCCGGACCTCATCCTCGTGCTGGATGCCGACGGGACCCTGCGGTACATGAGCCGCGACATCGACCCGGAGCGGGGGCTCACGGCCGAAAGGCTCAAGGGAAAGCACTTCTCGGAATTCGTCGCCCCCGAGCGCAGGGAGATCCTCGAGGAGCGCTGGGCGGAGATCCGCCGGGGCGTCTTCACGCCCTTCGAGATCGAGGTGGCCGAGAAGGACGGGACGAAGCGCAGCCTGCTGCTGACGGCGAGGCCCATCAAGGGGACGGACCGCCTGCTGGTGCTGCAGCGCGACATCACCGAGTTCAAGGAGCTCGAAAACCGCTTCTACGAGAGCCAGAAGCTCGCCGCCGTGGGGCAGCTCTCGGCGGGCATCGCCCACGAGGTGCGCAACCCCCTGTCCTCGATCAAGATGAGCCTCCAGATCCTCGAGAAGCGCATGAACCCCGAGGGCAACGATCTCAAGCGCTTCCAGATCGCCCGGAAGGAAGTGGAGCACCTCGAGAAGCTCGTCAGCGACATCCTCGTCTTCGCGCGGCCGACGGAGCCGGATGCGCACCTGGGGGACCTGAACATGTGCCTCGAGTCGTCCCTGGCCATGGCGGAGCGCGGGGTGGAGGAGAAGCGGATCCGCGTGCAGACGCGGCTCGACGACCGTCTCCCGCCGGTGCCCTTCGACGCGGCCATGCTCCAGCAGGCCTTCCTCAACATCTACCTGAATGCCATCGACGCCATGGGTGAGGAGGGGTTGCTGACGATCCGGACGAGGCTCGAGGAGGAGAGGGGACAGGCGGTCGTCGAGATCGCGGACAACGGCGCCGGCATCGGCGAGGAGTCCCTCCCCCACGTCTTCAACCCCTTCTTCACGACGAAGAAGTACGGCACGGGACTCGGGCTGTCGCAGGTCAAGAAGATCATCGACCAGCACCGGGGATCGATCGAGATCCTGTCGCGCAAGGGCGAGGGCACGCGCGTGATCATCACCCTGCCGCTGCAGCGGACCGTCGGGTGAGGAGAGGGGAGGTTCGGCATGGCCAAGATACTCGTCATCGACGATGACCGCTCCATCTGCGAGTCGCTCGACCTCTATCTCTCGGAGGAGGGCTACGAGGTCCACACGGCCCTGACGGGCACCGACGGCCTCAACAAGTTCGTCCAGGTCCAGCCCGACCTCGTCATCCTCGACATCCGCCTGCCCGACATCGACGGCTTCACCGTCCTCGAGGAGATCCGGGAGGACGACGAGGACGCGAAGGTCATCATGATCACCGCCTTCCACGACATGGACACGACGATCCGCGCCATGAAGGCCGGGGCATACGACTACATCCACAAGCCGATCAACATCGACGAACTCGAGGTCTCGCTGCAGAAGGCCCTGAAGACCCTGGAGACGGAGAAGAAGATCGGCGGCCTCCTGACGGAATCGGCGCGCGACTACAAGGTGGGGGACATCATCGGCTCCACCCGGGCCATGCGGGACATCTTCAAGACGATCGGCGTCGTCTCCCAGAGCCGCGCCACCGTTCTCATCCAGGGCGAGAGCGGGACGGGGAAGGAGCTCATCGCCAAGGTCATCCACAACAACACGGCCAAGAACGAGCCCTACATCGCCGTGAACTGCTCGGCCATCGTGGAGACCCTGCTCGAGTCGGAGCTCTTCGGCCACGAGAAGGGCTCCTTCACGGGGGCGATCGGCCGCAAGCTCGGCAAGTTCGAGCTGGCCGGCACGGGGACGGTCTTCCTCGACGAGATCAGCGAGATGTCCGTCAACCTCCAGGCCAAGCTGCTGCGGGTCCTGCAGGAGATGGAATTCGAGCGGGTCGGGGGCAAGGATCGCGTCAAGGTCCGGGCGCGCATCATCGCGGCCACCAACCGCGATCTCAAGGCCCTGGTCAAGGAGGGGAAGTTCCGCGACGACCTCTACTACCGCCTCAACATCGTGACGATCACCCTGCCGCCCCTGCGGGAGAGGCGCGAGGACCTCCCGCTGCTGGTCGACTTTCTCATCAAGAAGATCAACAAGGACCTGCACAAGAACATCGCCGGGGTTTCCCCGGACATGATGGACGTCTTCATGCAGTACCGGTGGCCGGGGAACATCCGGGAGCTGGAGAACCTGCTGGTGCGTGCCTCCGTCATCGCCCGCGGCCAGATCCTCGGGAAGGTGGACTTCCCCGATCTGCTCGGCGGTGCCCTGGAGGAAGCGGGCGGCGGGGAAGGGAAGGACGAAAAGCCCGGGATGGACGCCTCGGGGAGACTCCTGACGCTCGACGAGGTGGAGGAGCGCCACATCCGCCTCGTCATCTCGAAGATCGGCCGCAACAAGGGCGAGATCTGCGAGGCCCTCGGCATCTCCCGGCCCACGCTGGAACGAAAGCTGGAGAAGTACCACATCAGCTTTGAATGAGGCAGGCATTCGGCATCGGGCTTCAGGAAAGACATCATGGACATGCCGGGTGCTTTCTGTACCTGACGCCTGACGCCCAACGCCTGGTGCCTAGACGATGAAAATCACCTCCGCCGAATTCGTCAAGAGCGCCGTCAGGCCCGACCAGTACCCCGCGACGGGACTGCCGGAGGTTGCATTCGCCGGCCGCTCCAACGTGGGCAAATCCTCCCTCATCAACGCCCTTCTGGGCCGGAAGAAGCTCGCCCAGACCAGCGCGACCCCCGGGAAGACCCGGCTCATCAATTTTTTCACCGTCAACGAAACGATCTCCTTCGTGGATCTGCCGGGCTACGGATTTGCCAGGGTCTCCCGGGCCGAGCAGGAAACCTGGGGCCCCATGATCGAGACCTACCTGCGTGAACGCGCCACCCTCCGCCTGGTGGTCTCCATTCTCGACGTCCGACACGACCCGACCGGCCTGGACCGCGACCTGATCGAATGGCTCCGCCATTTCGGGCGAAGACATCTCATCGTCCTGACCAAGTCCGACAAGCTCTCGCGCGGGGAGGCCCTGAAGAGGCGCAGCCGGATCGCCGCCCTCCTGGGCCCGGGGGAGCTCGAGACCCCCATCCTCTTTTCGGCCCGGACAGGGGAGGGCAAGGGCGAGATCTGGAAGGTCATCCGGCAGGTTCTCCCGGCGAAGACGTGAGCCGCGGCCGGTCAGGTCAGACGCCCGGGATCTCCGTCTTTTCACGCCTGCCTTGCCTTGGTTTGCCGCCCTTCCGTGGTTACATTACCGGAAAGAAACAGCGGCCCTTCCGCCCTGCACTCCTTGCGGCGCGGCCCCGTCCCGCGGTCGAAAGGCTGTGCGGCGGATGCTGCGATGAATTCGAACGGTTGAAAGGGGAGTGGACCGGGGTGCGCCTGCCCGTTCGGGAAGCGGTGTCGCCCGCCGGCCGAGGTGTTGAACGCGGGCTGAACAAATTGCGGTTTGCTCAGCGTTTTCACCTTGACAGGGTGGTGGTTTTTTGTTACGGAGCTTGCGGTTTGACGTGGTCGCTCTCTGAAATAGAACGTTTCATTTTTGACTCAAAGACCGAGGTGGTAACGTGTCGGAACATAAGAACAATGGAAAAGTCGGCGCCGTGATGGTGGTGGGCTCCGGGATCGCCGGGATCCAGGCCGCCCTGGACCTTGCCAACACCGGGATGAAGGTCTACCTGATCGATAACGGGATCAGCATCGGCGGGGTCATGGCCCAGCTCGACAAGACGTTCCCCACCAACGACTGCTCGGCCTGCATCCTCTCCCCCAAGCTGGTCGAGGTCGGCCGACACCCCAACGTCCAGATCCTCACCCGCCGGACGGTGGAATCCGTAGAGGGCGAGGCGGGCCGCTTCACGGTGAAACTCACCAAGGCCCCCCGGTACGTGGACCTCAGCAAGTGCACGGGCTGCGGCGACTGCGCCAATGTCTGCCCCGTCACCGTCAAGGCCGACTTCAACGAAAACCTCAACGACCGAAAGGCCATCTACCGGCACTTCCCCCAGGCCATTCCCAGCGGCTACGCCATCGACAAGCTCGGCACGTCGCCCTGCAAGGCGGCCTGCCCCACCCACATCAGCGTGCAGGGCTACGTGGCCCTGATCGCCGCCGGCAAGTACAAGGAAGCCCTCAAGCTCATCAAGCAGGAAAACCCCTTCCCCGCCGTCTGCGGGCGCGTCTGCAACCACCCCTGCGAGGAGGCCTGCATGCGCGGCCGGGTCGAGCAGCCCATCGACATCATGCACCTCAAGCGCTTCGTGGCCGACCTGGACCTCAACGACGCGACGAAATACGTCCCCGCGATCAAGGAGAAAAAGGGCAAGAAGGTGGCCGTCGTCGGCGCCGGCCCCGCGGGCCTGTCCTGCGCCTATTACCTGACCGTCGAGGGGTATGACGTCACGGTCTACGAAAAGGCCCCCATCCCCGGCGGCTGGATGACCCTCGGCATCCCCGAGTACCGCCTGCCCCGCAACACCATCAACGCCGAGATCAAGACCATGACCGACATGGGCGTGAAGATCCTCTGCAACCAGGAAGTCGGCAAAACGATCACCCTGGAGCAGCTCCGCAAGGACTACGACGCCCTGTTCATCGGCGTGGGCGCCCACATCTCGAGCAAGCTCGACATCCCCGGCGAGGAGATGGGGGGCGTGATCCACGGGATCGATTACCTCAAGCGCGTCAACCTGGGCGAGAAGGTCTATCTCGGCGAGAAGGTCGCCGTCATCGGCGGCGGCAACGTGGCGATGGACGCCGTCCGCACGGCCGTCCGCACGGGCTCGAAGGACGTCTTCATCCTCTACCGCCGGTCCCGGGCCGAGATGCCCGCCTCCCCCGAGGAGATCGAGGAGGCCGAGGAGGAAGGGATCCGCTTCGAGTTCCTCGTGGCGCCCACCCGCGTCATCGGCAAGGACGGCAAGGTGACGGGCATCGAGTGCCTCCGGATGGAGCTGGGCGAGCCCGACGCCAGCGGCCGACGGCGCCCCGTGCCCATCAAGGGCTCCGAGTTCGTCGTCGAGTGCAATGCCGTCGTTCCGGCCATCGGCCAGGCCTGCGACCTGGGCTTCGTGGCCAAGGACAGCGGCATCTCCATCAACAAGTGGAACAACTTCGACGTGGACCCCGTCACGTTCCAGACGACCGTTCCCGGGGTCTTCGCCGGCGGCGACGCCGTGACGGGCCCCGCCACGGTCATCAAGGCCATCAACGCCGGCAAGGAGGCCGCCAAGTCCATCGACCGCTATCTGAAGGGCGAGGACGTCAAGGCGGGCCGGGCCCGGGACTGGACGAAGGGCCTTGCCGACAAGGCGGACCTCCGGGACGTCAAGAAGGTCCCCCGCGTGAAGTACCCCCACGCCGACCCGGCCGAGCGCCGCAAGGACTGGCGGGAGGTGGGCCTCGGGTTCACCGAGGCCCAGGCCGTCGCCGAGGCGAGCCGGTGCCTGGCCTGCGGGATCTGCTCCGAGTGCTACCAGTGCGTCGAGGCCTGCCTGGCCGGCGCCGTGAAGCACGACGACACCTACGAGGAGGAAACGATCGAGGTCGGCGCCGTCATCGCCGCCCCGGGCTTCGAGATCTTCGACCCGAAGCTCCGCGGCGAGTACGGCTTCGGCGTCTACGCCAACGTCGTCACGAGCATCCAGTTCGAGCGCATCCTCTCGGCCTCGGGCCCCTACTTCGGCCACGTGCAGAGGCTCTCCGACGGCAAGGAGCCCCGGAAGATCGCCTTCATCCAGTGCGTGGGGTCCCGCGACACCTCCTGCGGCAACTCCTGGTGCTCCTCGGTGTGCTGCATGTACGCCACCAAGGAGGCCATCATCGGCAAGGAGCACCTCAGGACCCTCGAGCCCACGATCTTCTTCATGGACATCCGGGCCCACGGCAAAGACTTCGACCGCTTCGTCAGCCGCGCCAAGTCCGAGTACGGGATCCGCTACATCCGCTCCATGCCCTCGGCGATCAAGGAGCTCCAGGGCTCGAAGAACCTGCTGATGACCTACGTCACCGAGGACGGCCGGCTCGTCGAGGAGGAGTTCGACATGGTCGTGCTCTCCGTGGGGCTCACGCCCCCGAAGGAGGCGGCGAAATTGGCCAAAGCCCTCGGCATCGAGCTCGAGGAGCACGGCTTTGCGAAAACGTCCCTGGAGAACCCCGTCGAGACGAGCCGCGGCGGCGTCTTCGTCTGCGGCGCCTTCGCGGGCCCCAAGGACATCCCCGAGACGGTCATGGAGGCCAGCGGTGCGGCCGCCTGCGCCACGGGGATCCTGGCGCCGGCCCGCGACACCCTCGTCACGGAGAGCACGCTGCCGGCCGAGAAGGACCTGCGCGGCGTCGGGCCGCGGATCGGCGTCTTCGTGTGCCACTGCGGCATCAACATCGGCGGCGTCGTCAACGTGCCCGAGGTCGTCGAGTACGCCAAGACCCTGCCCAACGTCGTCTTCGCCACGGACAACCTCTTCACCTGCTCCCAGGACACGGCCGTCAAGATGGGCGAGGTGATCAAGGAGCACAACCTGACCCGCGTCGTCGTGGCCTCCTGCTCGCCGCGCACCCACGAGCCGCTCTTCCAGGAGAACATCGAGAAGGCGAGCCTCAACCGCTACCTCTTCGAGATGGCCAACATCCGCGACCAGGATTCGTGGGTCCACATGAACGAGCCCGAGGCGGCCACGGAGAAGGCCAAGGACCTCGTACGGATGTCCGTCGCCAAGGCGCAGTTCTTGAAGCCCCTCAAACCGGGGCACCTGGCCGTCAACCACCGCGCGCTGGTCATCGGCGGGGGGCTGGCGGGCATCACGGCGGCCTTGTCGCTGGCGGACCAGGGCTTCGAGTCCACCCTCGTGGAGAAGGAAAAACAGCTCGGCGGCAACTACGCCAGGCTCTACTACACCCTCGAGGGCCTCGACACGCAGAAGCACCTGGCGGGCCTGCTCGAGAGGGTGAAGGCCAACCCGAAGATCCAGGTGATCACCGGCGCCGAGATCAAGAAGATCGACGGCTTCATCGGCAACTTCAAGACGACGGTCCTTGCCGACGGCAAGGAGCAGGAAATCCCGCACGGCGTCGTGATCGTCGCCACGGGCGCCTACGAGCTCGAGACCAAGGAGTACGGTTACGGCACGAGCGAGGCCATCGTGGTCCAGCGCGACCTCGAGAAGATGATCCACGACAAGGACTACAAGGTCGGGGCCGCCCGCAGCGTCGTCATGATCCAGTGCGTGGGCTCCCGGTGTTTCGAGCGTCCCTACTGCAGCCGCTACTGCTGCAGCGAGGCGATCAAGAACGCCCTGAAGCTCAAGGAGCTCGACCCCGAAAAGGACGTCACGATCCTCTACCGCGACATCCGGACCTACGGCCTCAAGGAGGACTTCTACAAGAAGGCCCGGGAGCTCAACGTGAAGTTCATCCGCTTCGACGAGGAGCGCAAGCCCGAGGTGAAGGTGGACGGCGGGAAGGTGACGGTGAGCGTCTTCGACCCGATCCTGAACGAGCCGGTCGACCTGCGGGCCGACATCCTGGCCCTGTCCGTGGGCTCCGTGCCCAACCCGGAGAACGCCGCCATCGGCATGATGCTCAAGGTCCCCACGAACCAGGACGGCTTCTTCCTCGAGGCGCACGTGAAGCTGCGCCCCGTGGACTTCGCCACCGACGGCATCTACATGTGCGGCATGGCCCACGCCCCGAAGATGAGCGAGGAGACCATCGCCCAGGCCAACGCCGCCGTGTCGAGGGCCTGCACGATCCTCACGAAGGACTTCATCGAGTCCGAGGGCAAGACGGCCTACGTGAACAAGGAGCGGTGCATGGCCTGCGGCCTCTGCGAGTCCAACTGCCCCTACGGGGCGGTGGCGGTGGATCTCGCCGAGGGGTGCGCCGTGGTCAACACGGTGCTCTGCAAGGGCTGCGGCGTCTGCACGGCCTCGTGCCGCATGAACGCCATCGACCTCAACGGCTTCAACAACGAGGAAGTGCTGGCGCAGATTTCCTCGGCTATCTGAGTGAATGCAGAAGGGGAGAAGGTGAGAAGGGAAGAGGGTGAGAAGGTTGGGTCATCTTACGGCCGAATGCTTGCTCCCCGCTTCTCCAACCTTCTTACCTTCAGACCCGCTTATCCTCTGTTTGCAGGGCGCCTGGCATCCAGGCATTTTTGAACAGACAGGTCTTTACCCTGAAATTTGGAGAAAACTCGATGTCACAGCACGACAAACCCACAGGCAAGAAATCGGAAGGGTGGGAACCGAAGATCGTCGCCATCGTCTGCAACTGGTGCACCTACGCGGGGGCCGACCTGGCGGGGATCAGCCGGATCCAGTACCCCCCGAACGTGCGGATCATCCGTGTGCCCTGCACGGGCCGGATCAACCCCTTCTACGTCGTCAAGGCGCTGCAGGCCGGCGCCGACGGCGTCCTGGTCTCGGGGTGCCATCCGGGCGAATGCCACTACATCACGGGCAACCTCTCGGCGCGCCGGAAGTTCGCCACCCTGAAGAGCTTCCTGAACTACATCGGGCTCGAGGACGGGCGGACGACGTTCACCTGGGTGTCGGCCTCGGAGGGGGATCGGTTCGCCCAGATCGTCAAGGGCGTGACGGAGCGGGTGAGGGCCCTGGGGCCGGCGACGAAGCTGGTCAAGAAACTGCGCGACAATGACGTCGCCGCTGCGAAATAACCGGAACAGAAGGAATCGGGAACGTGGAAACAGTAGAGAAGAAGCTGCGGGAAGAGGCGAAGAGGCTCCTGGCCGAAAAGAAGGTGGACGTCATCGTGGGCTATGAGGCGGGGACCCTGCCGCTCACGGCGACCCCGGTGTTCATCACGACCCCCGAGGACGCGGACAAGCTCGTCTGGAACGCCTTCTGCCAGCACAACCTCGCCAAGTACGTGCACGATCTGATCAGCGCCCACAAGGAGTCCCAGAAGCGCCTCAAGCCCGACGACCGCAAGCGCAAGGTCGTCGGCGTGGTGACCAAGGGCTGCACCTCGCGCTCGCTGGTCATCCACCTGCAGGAGAGGCAGTACGAGCGGCTGGACGTCTCGATTCTCGGCGTGCCCTGCACGGGCTACGTGGACCGCAGGGCCCTTGCCGCGAAGCTGGGCGGCGAGGAGATCCTGGAAGGGGCCCTGGACGGTGCAAACCTGAAGGTCAAGACCGCAAGCGGCGAGAAGACCGTCGCCCTGAAGGACGTGCTGGCCGAGAACTGCGTCACCTGCCGTTTCAACAACCCCGTGATCTCGGACATGATGCTCGGCGAGCCCGCCCCGGCCATGAACCCGGCCGCGGAGTACGCCGGTATCGACGAGTTCGAGAAACTCCCGCCCGAGGAGCGCTGGGCTTACTTCCAGAAGGAGATGGCCAAGTGCATCCGCTGCGCCGCCTGCCGCCAGGCCTGCCCGTCCTGTTACTGCAAGGTGTGCTTCGCGGAACAGAGCATGCCCCGGTGGGTGGGCATCGGCGAGGACCCCTCGGACACGCAGGTCTTCCAGTTCATGCGGATGTACCACATGGTGGGCCGCTGCGTGGACTGCGGCTCCTGCGTCAGCGTCTGCCCCATGGGCGTCGACCTGCGGAAGTTCCTCAAGAAGCTCGACAAGGACTGCTTCGTGCTGTTCAGTCAGCGGGCAGGCGAGAAGATCGATTTCCCGGCGCCGCTGCAGGACCAGCGGATGGACGACAAGCAGGAGTTCATCTACGAACCGGGAGGGGGAGGGCACTAAGCCGCTGCGCGGCAGGCTGAAGGCTCAAGGCTCAAGGCTCAAGGAATACAAACGGAGAGGACATGAAGACGTTTCTGGACGAAGTCAACGAGAGGATCGGCGGGGTTCCCATCCAGCGCTGCTACCACTGCAGGAAGTGCACGGCGGGCTGTCCCATGGCGTTCGTGATGGAGTACAACCCGAACAAGGTCATCAAGATGATCCAGATGGGCATGAAGGACCAGGTCCTCGGAAGCTCCACGATCTGGCTGTGCGCCTCCTGCGAGACGTGTATCACGCGCTGCCCCAACGAGGTGGACATCGCGCGGATGATGGACGTGCTCAGGCAGATGGCCCTCGAGAGCGGCAAGGGCGCGAAGGAGAAGAGCGTCCTCGCCTTCCACCAGGCCTTCCTGTCCAGCATCCGCTCGGGCGGGCGGCTCAACGAGCCCATGATGATGGTCAACTACAAGCTCAAGTCGGGGGACCTCTTCTCCGACATGGCCCTCGGGCTCGACATGTTCACGAAGGGGAAGCTCTCGATCTTCGCCCCCAAGACGAAGGACGTGGCTTCCGTCCGGAAGATCTTCGAAAGGACGAAAACGGCGTAAAACGGGCGTAAGGCTTACGGCATCAGGCGTAAGGAAAAGGAACAAGAGTGTTACCCAGACCCTACGCCATCAGCCCTACGCCCTCAGTCATGAGCACAGGAGGCATTCCGTGAAGGTTTCTCTATATCCCGGTTGTTCCGCGCACGGAACGGCGAAAGAATACAGCCAGTCCATCGAGGCCGTGAGCCGTGCCCTGGGCATCGAGACCCAGGAGATCGACGACTGGTCCTGCTGCGGGGCGACATCGGCGCACAGCACGAACTACAAGCTCTCCGTGGCGCTGCCGGCCCGGAACCTGGCGATCGCGCAGAAAAAGGGCCTGGACGTGATGATTCCCTGCGCGGCCTGCTTCAACCGCTTCAAGAGCGCCCAGCATCACCTCGAGAAGGACGCGGCCCTCCGCGCGGAGATGGAATCGATCATCGGGGCCAAACTGACCGACGGGATCGCCATCCGCAATCCGATCGACATCATCGCCAACGACATCGGCCTCGATACCCTGGAGAAGAAGGTCGTCAAGAAGCTCGAGGGGCTCAAGCCCGTTTCCTATTACGGGTGCCTGCTGCTGCGGCCGCCCGAGGTCTGCCGGTTCGACGACTACGAGAACCCGGTGCTGCTCGACAAGATCCTGGGGGCCTGCGGGGCCGACGTGAAGCGGTGGGCCTTCAAGACGGACTGCTGCGGCGGCAGCCTCTCCATCAGCCGAACGGACATCGTGGCCAGGATGGTCAACAAGCTGGCGTCGATGGCGAGGGAAGCGGGGGCCAACTGCATCGTAACGGCCTGCCCCCTGTGCATGGCGAACCTCGACATGCGGGCCGACGCGGGGCTGAAGATGCCGGTCTTCTACTTCACGGAGCTCCTCGCGCTCGCGATGGGGCTGCCCGGTCCGGAGAAGTGGTTCAGGCTCCACATCACCGATCCCATGCCGCTCGTGCAGTCGCTGAAGCTGATGTAAGGACGCAAACCCGCCCCCCGGACGCGGGGGGAATGCAGAATTTTTCAGACAAGGAACGCCATGGAAAAGAAACTGCTCAAGAAGGACAAACTGTCCGGCGTCGTGAAGAAGATGGCCGCCGACAAACCCGTCTTTGCGCCGGTGCAGGACGAGGACAACGTCCTGTTCAAGATCCTCGGGCCGGGGATGGAGCCGCTCACCTCTTTCGCCAACACGAAGAACGCGCCGAAGGCGGTCTTCTTCCCGCACTCGGAGCCTCTGTTGAAGTACACGCGGAGCCCCAAGGGGATGGTCTTTGCCGCCATGCCCGCCGACGCGCAGGAGTTCGTGCTCTTCGGCGTTCGTCCCTGCGATGCCCGCAGCTTCGCCCTTCTGGACATGCTCTTCGACCAGGAGAAGTGGAAGGACCCCTACTACATCGACAAGCGCAAGAAGGGGACGGTCATCTCGCTGGCCTGCGTGCATCCGCCCTATTCGACCTGTTTCTGCACGTCCGTGGACGGCAGCCCCACCTCGACGCAGGGCTCCGACATCCAACTCACGGACCTCGGGGAGAGCTGGCTCGTGGAGTTCCTGACGCCCAAGGGCGAGGCCCTGGCCTCCTGCTTCGGCGAGGCGACGGCCGCCGACGCCTCGGCCGAGGCGAAGCAGAAGGCCATCGCCGAGCAGTCGGCCGCCGAGATCAAGAGGAAGATCCCCGGGAGGGCCGTCAAGCCCATTCTCGACGTGAGCTTCGAGCACCCCTTCTGGGACACGATCGCCGGCAAGTGCCTGGCCTGCGGGACCTGCACCTACCTGTGTCCCACTTGTCACTGCTTCGACATCAGCGACGAGATGAAGGGCGACGACGGGGTGCGGATCCGAAACTGGGATTCCTGCATGTTCCCCCTGTTCACGCTGGAGACCTCGGGCCACAACCCCCGGACGAGCCAGAAGCAGCGCTGGCGCCAGCGCCTGATGCACAAGTTCAAGTACTACGTGGACAACTTCGACGCCATCGCCTGCGTGGGCTGCGGGCGCTGTGTCATGGCCTGCCCCGTGAACATCGACATCCGCAAGATCGTCGAGGACGTATCGAAACTCTAGGATCGGAGGAGACCCACCGATGCAGAAGCCGTTACAGCAGATCGTCGCCGAGAACCCCTACGTGCCCATGCCCGTGGAGGTCATCAAGATCATCACGGAGGTGGACACGAAGGACATCAAGACCTTCCGGCTGGCCTTCGTGAACAAGGAGGACGAGGAGCGCTTCCGGTACACCCCGGGTCAGTTCGCCGAGCTCTCGGTCTACGGCAAGGGCGAGTCTCCCATCGGCATCGCCTCCTCGCCCACCCAGAAGGGCTACATCGAGTTCACCGTCCAGAAGGCCGGCGTCGTGACCTCGGCCCTCCACGAGATGGAGGAAGGGACCCTCATGGGCGTCCGGGGCCCGCTGGGCAACTCCTGGCCCATCGAATACCTCGAGGGGAAGAACATCGTCATCGTGGGCGGCGGCTTCGCCTTCACGACCCTGCGGTCGCTGATCAACTACATGATCTTCGAGGAGAACCGCAAGCGTTTCGGGAAGATCACCGTCGTCTACGGCGCCCGCACCCCCGGGCTTCTGCTCTACAAGGACGAGCTGGAGGCCTGGGGCAAGCGCGGCGACATCGATCTCAACGTGACGGTCGACAAGGGCGACGCGACCTGGAAGGGCCGCGAGGGGTTCGTCCCCACCGTCTGCAAGGAGGTGGCCCCGAGCAAGGAGAACGCCGTGACGGTCATCTGCGGCCCCCCGATCATGATCCGCTTCACGCTGCCCGTCTTCTTCGACCTCGGGTTCTCGAAGGAGAACATCATCACCTCCCTCGAGATGCGGATGAAATGCGGCATCGGCAAGTGCGGCCGCTGCAACGTGGGCAGCAAGTACGTCTGCAAGGACGGCCCCGTCTTCAGCCTGGCCGAGCTCGACAAGCTGACCAAGGAGTATTGACGGGACGGCGGCAGAAGGTGCGAAGGGGGAGCCTTCGGGCTCCCCTTTTTTATGAACACGAGAGGATTGGCACCCGCAGAAGAGGCGGGCATGGATCCCGACGGCGACGTCAGGCGTTTTTTCGCGAACCGCTCCTGTCGAAGCGGAGCGGCCGCAGCGCAAACCGTTTGAGCCCGAAGGGCGAGTTTTTGCGTCTGCACCGAAGGGAGACCCGGAGCGGTCGATTCGCCGGCGGGATGCAGGAACGCCTCACGGATGCAGGAATGGAGGACACAGGCGTTGCACCGGATCACGGAAAAGGTCGTTCTCTCCGAGAACATCGTCAAGACGGTCTTCGAGGCGCCCGAGATCGCGAAGAAGCGCAGGGCCGGCCAGTTCATCATTCTCATGATCGACGACCGGGGGGAGCGCATCCCCCTGACCATCGTCGACTCGGACCCCGTGAAGGGGACGCTGGCGATCATCTACCAGGTCGTCGGCAAGACGACGGATCAGCTCGCGCAGCTCGAGCCCGGCGACGTCATCCGGCACGTCCTGGGCCCGCTCGGTCACCCCACGGAGATCGACGGCATCGGGACGGCGGTCTGCGTCGGCGGCGGCGTGGGCATCGGCGTCGTCTACCCCATCGCCAAGGCGCTCCGGGAGAAGGGGACCCGGGTCATCTCCATCATCGGGGCCCGGACGAAGAACATGCTGATTCTCGAGGAGGAGTCGCGCGGCGTGAGCGACGAGCTCCACGTCGCCACCGACGACGGCAGTTACGGCTACCACGGGTTCGTGAGCGACGTGCTGCGGGACCTCATCACGGCGGGCACGAAGATCGACCGGGTCTTCGCCATCGGCCCCGTGCCCATGATGCGCGTCGTCGCCAACGTGACGCGCCCCCACGGAATCAAGACGATCGTGAGTCTCAACCCCATCATGGTGGACGGTACGGGCATGTGCGGGGCCTGCAGGGTGACCGTGGGCGGCAAGACCAAGTTCACCTGTGTGGACGGCCCCGAGTTCGACGGCCACCAGGTCGACTTCGGGCTCCTGATGAGCCGGCTGCAGATGTACGCCGAGCAGGAACAGAGAGCCAGGGAACTGTGCAGGTGCGGAAACCATGACCGATAAGGACAAGGCGGAAAAGAAGGACAAGAAGGAGCGCATCCCGCGGCAGGCCATGCCGGAGCAGGACCCGCGGGCGCGGATCACCAATTTCGACGAGGTTCCCCTGGGCTATTCCCCCGAGACGGCCATGCTGGAGGCCCGGCGATGCATCCAGTGCAAGAAGCCGGGATGCGTGACGGGGTGCCCGGTGGACATCGACATCCCGGGGTTCGTGAAGCTGGTGGCCGACGGGGATTTCCTGGGGGCGGCCCGGAAGATCAAGGAGACCAACTGCCTGCCCGCCGTCTGCGGCAGGGTCTGCCCGCAGGAGGACCAGTGCGAGAAGCTCTGCATTCTCGGGAAGAAGTGGGACCCCGTCGCGATCGGACGCCTGGAGCGGTTCGTCGCGGACTACGAGCGCAGCGCGGGGTCGGTCGAGGTCCCTGCGCTTCCCGCGCCGACGGGCAGGCGGATCGCCGTGGTCGGGGCGGGACCTGCGGGGCTCACGATCGCGGGCGACCTCGTCAAGATGGGTCACGGGGTCACCATCTTCGAGGCCCTCCACAAGGCCGGGGGCGTGCTGATCTACGGCATCCCGGAGTTCCGCCTCCCCAAGAGCATCGTCGACGCCGAGGTGGACTACCTGCAGAAGCTGGGGGTCCGGATCGAGACCGACGCGGCCATCGGCAGGCTCAAGACGATCGACGACCTCTTCGCCGAGGGGTTCCACGCCGTGTTCCTCGGCGTAGGGGCCGGGGCCCCGGTTTTCATGAACATCCCCGGCGAGAACTTCTCGGGGATCTACTCGGCCAACGAATACCTCACCCGCTCGAACCTCATGAAGGCCTACCGGTTCCCCGAGTACGACACGCCCATCGCCAAGGGCCGCAACGTGGCCGTCATCGGCGGAGGCAACGTGGCCATGGACTCGGTGCGCACGGCCCTTCGCCTGGGGGCGGAGAACGCCTACATCATTTACCGCCGGACGAAGACCGAGATGCCCGCCCGGGCCGAGGAGGTCCATCACGCCGAGGAGGAAGGCGTGCAGTTCCGGTTCCTCACCAACCCCATCGAGTACATCGGCGACGAGAAGGGCTGGGTGCGGCAGATGGTCTGCCAGCGGATGGAACTGGGCGAACCCGACGAGTCGGGCCGGCGCAGGCCCGTCGTGATCAAGGGCTCGGAGTTCACCATCGACGTCGACACCGTCGTCGTCTCCGTCGGCACGATGGCCAACCCCGTGATCCCCATGACGACCCCCGGTCTCGAGACGAACCGCTGGGGCTACATCGTGACGAAGGACGAGACGGGCGAGACGACCCGCAAGGGTGTCTGGGCCGGCGGCGACATCGTCACGGGCTCGGCCACGGTCATCCTGGCCATGGGCGCCGGCCGCAAGGCGGCCCGGGCGATCCATGACTATGTGATGTCGATAAAATAGGCGTCAGGGTACAGGCATCAGGCTTTAGGGAAAAGAGAACAAACATC
>JAGPKU010000109.1 GCA_018053845.1 Syntrophobacterales bacterium | reverse complement strand
CGGCCCCCATGAACTGGGCCCTGATCCGGGGCGAGACGAAGACGGGGATCACGATCATGCGGATGGACGAGGGCGTCGACTCGGGCGACATCCTTCTCCAGGAGGAAACCCCCATCGAGCCGGGGGAGACCTATGACCATCTCCACGACCGCCTCGCCGTCCTGGGGGCGCAGTGCCTGCTCCGGGCGATCGAGGGGCTGGCGGCGGGAACGGTTCACCGGAGGCCCCAGGACCACTCCCTCGCGACCCTTGCGCCCCGCCTGAAGAAGGACGACGGCATGATCCGCTGGGAGGCCCCCGCAGGCGAGATCGCCCATTTCGTGGCCGGGCTGTCGTCCGTGCCCGGTGCGTTCACGTATCTCGACGGGAAAGTTCTCAAGGTCTTCGCGGCGGAGGCCGAGGATGCCGCCCCGGTCCGAGAAACACCCGGGACGATCGTCGGGGCGACGCCGAAGGGGCTCCAGGTCGCGGCGGGAGGCGGATACGTATACCTCAAGGACGTCCAGCTCGAGAGCAAGAAGCGCATGCCCATCACCGAGTTTCTCCGGGGATTCCGGTTCGTCCCGGGAAAGCGGCTGGGGTGACCGTCGAGCGGCACAATCTTCCGAAACCGTCTGCAAATGCCCGCGTGCAAGGCCCGGGCAGCTGATTGTGGAGTTAGGACGTGATGAAGAGCAGAAGATCGGAGTGGATGAAGAATCCATTTCATCTCCGCTCTTCCTCACTTCCGCTCTTCCGATCTTCGTCGCCTTGACGTCGAGAGATGAACGTGGAGCACCCTTTGGGATGCAGAGGCACAGCAAACTGAAAGAAAACCCCCGGGCCCTGGCCGTTCGCATCCTCACCCGCATCGACAATGAGAAGGCCTTCGCCGAGCCCCTGCTGGACAGCGTCCTGGCCGCGGGGCAGCCCGCAGACGAGGCCGACCGCGGGCTGCTGACCTTCCTCGTCTACGGCACGCTGCGCATGCGCGGCCTGCTGGATTTCCTGATCGACCGTTTCTACCGGGGAAGGCCCGGCACGCTGGAGCCGGCCGTCCGGAACATTCTCCGCGTCGCCCTCTACCAGGTCCGCTTCGCCGAGAAAATCCCCGCCTACGCGGCCGTCGACGAAGCGGTCAACGTGGCAAAGGGGATCGCCCCGGGCCGGGACCGGCTCGTCAACGCCGTCCTGCGGAATGCCCTGCGCGGGATGTCGGGGGTCTCCTTTCCCGACCCGGAAACCGATCCCGCTGGCCACCTCTCCGTCGTCCACTCCCACCCCCGCTGGCTCGTCGAGCGCTGGATCGCCGACTTCGGCCTGGAGCAGACGCAGGCCCTCTGCCGGGCCGACAACGAGATTCCGCCGCTTGCCCTTCGCGTCAACACGCTGAAGGTCTCCCGGGACGACATGGTGGAACGGCTTGCACGCGAGGGGCTGGAGGTCAGGGCTGCCGTCTGGTCCCCGGACGGGATCGTCCTGGCAAAGACACCCGCGTCGCTGCGGCAGATGCCGGAGTTCGCGGAAGGGCTTCTCTTCATCCAGGACGAGGCCTCGCAGCTGGTTGCGCGGCTGCTGGCGCCCCGCAAGGGGGAGCGGGTCCTGGACCTCTGCGCGGGGGCCGGCGGGAAGACGACCCACCTGGCCGCCCTGATGGAAAACGGCGGAGAGATCGTCGCCGCCGACATCCAGCCGGCCAAGCTCGCCGCCCTCGAATCGACGGCGCGGCGGTGGGGGATCTCCACGGTGCGGACCGCCCTCGCCGACGCGACGGACCCTCGCGGGACGGGCTCCCTGGGACGGTTCGACCGGGTCCTCGTCGATGCCCCCTGCTCGGGGCTCGGCACCCTCCGGAGAAACCCCGAGATCCGCTGGCACCTCACGGAGCAGGCGCTGGCGGGGTTTGCGCCCCTGCAGGGCCTCATCCTCGCAAACGCGGCCGCCTGCGTGAAGCCCGGCGGGGTGCTCCTCTACAGCACGTGCTCCGTCATGCCCGGGGAAAACGACGGCGTCGTCGCGACCCTCCTCGAAACCCATCCCGACTTTTTTCCGGCACGGCCGGCGGACGATTTCCCCGCCGGGGTCGTGGACGAAAAAGGGTTCTTCCGGACCTTTCCCCACCGCCAGGGAACGGACGGCTTTTTCGGGGCCCTGCTCGCCCGCCGGCGCTGACGTCCCGCGGGACCCCACATCATCCGTTGACTATGCGTGCCCATGATGTTATTTTCCTGTCCGCGGCTCCGACAGGAACGGTCGAGCAAAACCGGTGTCGGAGCCCTTTGAATTTTCATCCGCGGAGAGCAACATGATCCTCAAGCAACTCCAGGTCGGCCACATGGCCGTCTTCACCTACATCGTCGGCGACGAGGAAACGGGGGACGCCCTCGTGATCGACCCGGCGGCGGAGACGGACCGGATCGTCGCCGAGGCCCGGAAGAACGGCCTCACGATCCGCACCATCGTCAACACCCACGGGCACGTCGACCACATCTCGGGCAACGCGGACATGAAGGCCCTGACAGGGGCGCAGATCGTCATCCACGAAGCCGACGCCGGCATGATCACCTCGACCCCGGCCATGATCCTGGCGATGTTCCGGGCGAAGGCCTCGCCCGCAGCGGACATCCTCGTCCGCGACGGGGACATCATCGAAGCCGGCAAGGTCAAGCTGAGAGTCATCCACACCCCCGGGCACACGCCGGGCGGAATCTCGCTGTACACCGACGGCTGCGTGTTCACGGGGGACACCCTGTTTGTCGAGGCCGTCGGGCGGACGGACCTGCCGGGGGGCTCCTGGGACACCATGGCGAAGGCCATCAAGGAGCGGCTCTACACCCTGCCCGACGACACCGTCGTCCTGCCCGGCCACAACTACGGGAGGATGCCGACCTCGACCATTCGCAACGAAAAGCGCAGCAACCTCTACGTCCGATGAACCAGGAGTTGACCATGACGAAGCCCGCCCTGTATCAGACCGACCTCGAAGGCCTGAAGCTCGTCAACCGCGGCAAGGTGCGAGACATCTACGACCTGGGGGAGCATCTGCTCATCGTGGCGACGGACCGCATCTCGGCCTTCGACGTCATCATGCCGAACCCCATCCCCGGGAAGGGCGAAGTCCTCACGAAACTCTCCGAGTTCTGGTTCCGCCAGATGGCCGACATTGTCGGAAACCACCTCGTCACCACGGACGTGGAGAAGTACCCCCCGGCCTGCAGGCCTCACCGGGACGTCCTGAGGGGCCGGAGCATGCTCGTCCGGAAGGCAAAGCCCCTGCCCGTGGAGTGCATCGTCCGGGGCTACATCACCGGCTCGGCATGGAAGGACTATACGAGCGGCAAACCCGTTTCGGGCATCCGCCTGCCCGCGGGGCTCCGCGAGTCCGCCAGGCTGCCCGAGCCCATCTTCACCCCCTCCACGAAGGCCCCCGAGGGCGAGCACGACCTTCCGATCTCGACGGAGGAGATGGCACGCATCGTCGGCAGGGACCTGACGGATCGGATCATCGCCCTGAGCCTCGCCATCTACCGGCGCGCCGAAGAGATCGCCCGTTCCGCGGGGATCATCATCGCCGACACGAAGATGGAGTTCGGGCTTGCCGACGGCGAGCTCATCCTGATCGACGAGGTGCTCACCCCGGACTCCTCCCGGTTCTGGCCCCGGGACGACTACGCGGAAGGACGCGGGCAGAAGAGTTTCGACAAGCAGTTTCTCCGCGACTACCTGTTGTCGCTGAAGTGGGACCAGAAGCCCCCGGCGCCGCACTTGCCCCCCGAGATCATTGAGAAAACGCAGCAGAAGTACGAGGAAGCCCTCCGACGGTTCACGAAAAAACCCTGAGCCGCAAAAAAGCCCGCCCGAGCCTTGACAGGCCCCCGAGGCGTCCTTATGTTATGCCAAAAATCGGGGGAGAGGTGCGCCCGGAAAGGAACACGCAGAGCGGACATGGAAAGGCGGGACTATTACGAAATCCTGGGCGTCGACCGAAGCGCCTCCGACGAGGAAGTCAAGAAGAGCTACCGCAGGCTCGCGATGCAGTACCACCCGGACCGCAACCCCGGGGACAAGAAGGCCGAGGAAAAGTTCAAGGAGGCCGCCGAGGCCTACGAGGTGTTGCGGGATGCCGAGAAGCGCAAGATCTACGACCGCTACGGGCACGAAGGAATCAACGGCACCGGGTTCCGCGGCTTCTCGGGCTTCGACGACATCTTCACGAACTTCAGCGACATCTTCGAGGACGTCTTCGGGTTCCCCGGCGCACGGACCCGGACCCGCTCCGCGGTCCGCCAGGGGGCCGACCTGCGCTACGACCTCAGGGTCTCCTTCATGGACGCCGTAAAGGGGACCTCCACCCAGATCGAGCTTGAGAAACTCGAGCGCTGCAGGGAGTGCTCGGGGACCGGGGCCGCCGCCGGAACCCACCCCGAGGGCTGCCCGCGATGCGCCGGGCGCGGCACGGTGACCCAGTCGAGCGGCTTTTTCACCATCAGCACCACCTGCCCGCAGTGCCGCGGAGCCGGCCGGGTGATCAAGACCCCCTGCAAGGGCTGTTTCGGGACGGGAAAGGCCAAGACCCGAAAGACCGTGAGCCTGAAGATCCCCGCCGGCGTCGAGACGGGATCCCGGCTGCGGCTCCGCGGGGAGGGAGAGGAAGGCGATTTCGGGGGCCCCAGCGGCGATCTCTATGTCTTCATCCACGTGGAGCCCCACGAGTTCTTCGAGCGCGACGGCTACGACATTCTCTGCCAGATCCCCATTTCCATCACCCAGGCCGCCCTGGGGGCGACGATCGAAGTGCCGACCATCGAGGGCAAGGAATCCCTGAAAATCCCCCGGGGGACGCAGAGCGGCAGGATCTTCCGTCTCCGAGGCAAGGGGGTCGCCCATCTCAAGGGCATCGGCCGCGGGGACCAGGTGGTCCAGGTCCTCGTCAAGATACCCACCAACCTCACCAAGAAGCAGGAGGAGCTCCTTCGGGAGTTTTCCCGCCTTTCCGGCGAGCCCGGATCCTGATCCCGACCCCGTTGCCTCCCGGCCGCGCGGGCACAGGGAATGCCCAAAGCCCGCGGCGGGGCATGCTCCGCGGCTCGTGCGCCGCAAGAAAGAATGGACAATTCGGGAGGCATTGATTATATTGCCCTCGAACCCGGCCGGACCGACACGAGGGGGGAATCGTTATGAACGAGTGGAATCCCGTCAGGGAAGTGCCCGTCGAGTTGCTGCGCTGGACCTGCAACCCCGACCGGCTCGGCTTCGAGACCACGAAGGAGTGCAGGAAGACCGACGCGATCATCGGGCAGGACCGGGCCGTCAAGGCCATCACGCTGGGGCTCGAGATCGAGAGCCCGGGCTACAACATCTACGTCTCCGGGATGACGGGCACCGGCAAGACGACGACGATCAAGAACCTCCTGAGCCAGCTCGACCTCAAAAAGCCCATCCCCAACGACATCTGCTATGTCCACAACTTCAAGGACCCCGACAGCCCCCGCGTCATCCTGTTTCCGGCCGGCAGCGGCAGGAAGTTCCAGAAGGACATGGACGACCTCGTCGCCCACCTCCGCA
>JAGPKU010000108.1 GCA_018053845.1 Syntrophobacterales bacterium | reverse complement strand
AAACAGGGGATATTTTTTGTAAAGTAATGACCAAGTAATGACCAAGGTAATTGGGTAATGAAAGCTGGGCATCACTCCTGAGGACTTTTTATGCCTCATTGGAAAGGAATCGATTTTCAACTACCCTTCTGGTGGCTTCTTACATTCACAGCTTTCCATTCCAGAAGCGGATGGCGCCGGATGCGGTTCTGCAGGGCCTCGTCACCGGTCAGCAGCTCGGGGGCTATCTCGCCCATGTCCAAAATCCGATCGAGAAATTCCTGCTCCGGTGCGGTGAACGGCAGCAAGCTGGCAAGAAGATTACGGCAGTCCTCGACAAGCCCCTTCCCAAACTGATCCTTCCGGATATATTCGCTCCCTGCGGACCTTAGCGTGGGGATGAGTTTTTGTTCCAGATCGGCGGTATCGACATCCACATCCTTCAGTGCAATGGTTCGCCAGTCGGTGCGACTCATGGCGCCGTAGACGACAAAGGCCAAACGCAACCTTTCCCGATCGAGGCCACCCAGACGGAAGAGGTTGCTGCAATCGAACAGATCCCGCGCCTGCCGCCGCGAGAGCAGCGCCGAGAGCTTGCCAGCCGCGAGTTCGTGGACGTCCACCACCGAGATGCCTGTGGCCTGCCAGATGCCGACCTGCCGTGAATCAATCCGCTGCACCGGCCACAGTGGGACCCGGAACATGAAATTGACATCCACCTCCAGGTTGCCTCCCTGGCCGCCGGCGCTGGGATAACGGAGCTGCCATTTGCCGCCCGCATGCTCTGTCGGCACGCGCCGGACCATGAATCCCTCCCGGGCAAAGACCGCCTGCAGGGCTTCCTCGACCTTGGGCCGTTCCAACAGCATCGTCTCCCGGTCCACCGCTCCCATGTAATTGAGATCGATGTCCACCGAGAGGCGGGGAACGGCGAAGATGAAGAGGTTCAGGGCCGTGCCGCCCTTGAGGACCAACTTGTCCTTGAGGAAGGGATGGCTACGGATGGCATCGAGCAGTTGGAGCAACAGCGCGACCTTTTCCAGCATGTCCGGGCGAAAACCGGCGGCCTCCGACTGGACGGCGAGCGTTTCAGGGGAGATCTTCATGAAGGTTCCTCCCACGATCTCTCGTAGATCTCTTGGGGAACGACGAGGTTCCAGGCGGCCACGAAGTGTCCCGCTTTCCGCCGGCTGCGTTCCAGGTAGTGAGGGTGTTGTGGCCGGAGGTCACGGAGGGCACTCAGGTGCGCCTCGTCGACCATCAGGCCTTCCCGGTGCTGCTCCAGGAAGAAGCCGACCTTGGCCGCGGTCGTGGCGTTGCCGAGATGTTGCACGTAGGCAGTCACCTTGTCGAGATCGAAAAACTCCACGGACTCAAGGGAGCGCCATATCTCCTCCCAACTCCCAGTCAGGCCGGGCCGGTGGAGTACGTCCACGAAGGTCCTTTCCAGGCCCGTCACTCGGACCTCCAGACCCGCGCGATCAGCCTTGACTACGTCGAAGGAGACAGCGACCTCGGGAGGCAGAGCCCCGGGAAAGCGAACTCCCTTGAACTGGTAGGACCGGAAGCTGATGGGCCGCGCAGGTGCGGCGGAAAGATAGACGAAGTGCTCGTAGACCGAATAGGCCTTGCCGTGGAACTCCATGGCCGTGTGGTAGGCCAGCACGGCATCCTTTGTCATCCGAGAGGCCAGCAGGAAGGGATCGACGGGATAGGATGCGGCAGACGCCCCGGTAGGGACGACGGCATAGAGACCGCGGCGCACCCGGACCAACCGGCTCATCTTCACGTGATAGAGGAGTAAAGCCTCCTGCGTCCGGGGATTGCGCGGGCCTTCGGAGGCAAGGAAGGCAGCAAGCTCATCGCCCGTAAAGACAGGATGTCTGTTGAAAAAAAGTCCGAGTTTCATCAGATTGCTCTTGATGTTTATTAACGTAACACGTAATATATTTAGGTGTTTTGATATTGCATGTCAAGTATTATATTGGATCGTGAATGGGATTTATTGACAATATCGATCAATACCCATAATTTCATTATGGGTTTCGTTTATAAATGTCAAGCGCAGAAGTCCTTGGCTGAAATGCTCGATGGCGAATACAAGTTTTTTTACTGAAATCGCCACAGCATTTTATTGACTATGGGCCGAGACGTGGTATTTCCCCGCAGGAGAGAGGCGATGTTTTATTAAGCGTGAATTGAAACGCCATCCCCTGAAGATTAAGTTTCCTGTGATGCAACCTGGGAAGGAATTTGTCATATGTCCGATCGGGCCGCCCATCTCAACTCTCTGCCGGATGACCTCCATTCGGCTGCCAATGCTCTCGCCGTAGACGCGCTCATCAGGCGGCTCCGTGCCTATTACCCGGACATGAGCGGATTCACCGCCGTTTCGATGACGGGCCGCGGCCGCGATTTTTTGCATCACCTCGTGCATACCCGGATCGGCGGTCTCCTCCCCGCCGTCCTTTCCTTCAACGACTACAGATCCCACCGCATCGCCGAAGCGACAGGCCGCACGGCCGTGCCGGAGGATGAAGCCTTCCTCCACTTTCATGCCCTTCGCTGCCGTGAAGAGGGCCGCTCTCTTCCCCCAGCCGACACCCAGCGTCTGCTCTCGTTTTTGACCACGCTCGCCGAGTTTTCCGTGACCATCGACGAATTGCGCGCGCTGGACCGGATCGGCCCAGAACAATTCGAACGGATCGACTGGTTCTTTGCGACGATGGAGGCCTTCCGCGCCCGTCTTGCCACCGGGGGGCTTTTCTATCCGCCGTTCGAAGCGACACGGTTTGCCGACCTCACACCGGGCGACGGTGAATTCTTCATCGGCCTTCCCCTCATGACCCCCGGGAACGAGCGCTTTTTCAGCCGCATCCCGAAAGATCGGCTCTTTGTGGATGCGCCCCTTTTCGGCCCCAACATGCCAATTGAGCCGCCCGATTACGAGACGGCCCTGTCGCTCGTCAGACGGATCGGTATCGCCGAACGGCGCCATGACGGCGAGTTGCCCGGGTTCACCGAACTTGCCGAACGGGCCGCCCTACCGACGCTTCTCGCCCGGGAGATCGACACCTTCTTACGGAATTACGGTAGCGATAGGGAACAGCTCTTCATCGTGCCTCTGGACGAGAAACTGTCATTCTATCTCTGGGAATTCCTCTTCCGGCCCCTCGGCGGACAAGTCAACTTTGCGCCGTGGCTTCCCTTCACCCACTTCGCGGCTGCGCAACGGCTTCGCGAGGGAATCCGCGACGGAAAGGGACTGGCAGCCATGCGGCGGGATCTCGTCTCCGAGCTTACCACCCGGTGGAACGAACTCGACGAGGCCGATCATTCCGCGTTCGAGGGAGGGATCACGCTGTGCGACGAGTTGGATCGGCTCCGGGCACTGATGCCGTTTACAGAAAACGAGTGGCTGCCTCTAGCCGAGCACTTCATCGCCGTAAAGAAGCTGCGACTGCGCGGCAGGCGTGACGCACCCATACAGGTTGTGGGGCTGGGCGACGCAACCGGCGTCCCCTATGCGCGCACCGTCATTCTGCCCATGAACAGCGACATCTTCCCGCGCAGGCCCTTCAGCGGTCCCTACCTCAACCTGATCCATCTGCCGCGCATCTACCGGACGCAGTACGAGGCGGACGATCTCGCGCTGAGGCAGTTCCTTTCCTTCGGCCGGACGGCCCACATCGCCGCCCTGTACGATCAGGCAAACGGCGATGCGCCATCAGCCCACTTCTCTTTCCTTGCCACCGAATTCGGCCAAAGAATGGTGAAGCGGCGGATGGTTCCGGCAGCGTTGCGCGGACCGGCCGGCAGCCTCGTTATCGAGAACACGGATGAACTGAAAGAGCGGCTCCGGCGGCATACATGGTCCTTCAGCTCGCTGAAGAACTTTTTCACCTGCCCCTGCCGCTTCATCCTGGAAGATATGGAGGCCGTGAAACCTCCCTCCTGCTTTGAAGACAAAGACAGCACCAATCTCCTCATCGGAGAGTTCCTCCACCGCTTCTTTGCAGAGCTGAAAGAACATCGCCCCGCCGTCCTACATTGGCAGGAACTGTTCGACACGAGATGGGAGAGCGACGAGGATCTGCGTATGAAACTCCCGGACCAGGCTGTGCGCAAAGCTATCGTCCAGAGCCATCTGGCCGATATTGCCGCCTGGGAAAAGGAAACGGGCCGGCCGATTCTCTTTTCCGATGAGGTTACGGAAGCCGAACTCGAACTGAGTGCTCCCTTTGGCGGCGGCCGCTACCGACTTAAAGGGCGCATCGACCGCCTACAGCGCGATGGAGACCAAACACTCATCACCGATCTCAAATACAAAGAGAAGAAAACCTACGCTGAAAAGGATCGCCTCGTAGATCGGCTGGAGAAGACCGACGTCTTCGACGATCGTTTCCAGCTCCTCATTTATGCCTATCTCGCCCTGCAGAACAAAAGGGCGACGCCCGGCCTGCTCGATGCAGCCCATCTCTTTTTGCGTCCGAGAATGCGCGGCGATTATGAGGGCCATCTTGCCAAGGAAGACCTGGACGCCTGTGATGCCACGATGGAGGGCATCGCCGGGCGACTTGATGCGCTGCTGGCCCTGGAACGCTTCACTCCGAACTTCCGCGCCGACGGCTGTTCCTATTGCCCCTACAAGGCTCTCTGCCTCAAACCAGACCTCTATCAGACGATAGGACGACCAGGAGGCCACCCATGGTGAAGAGCCTTTTCGTCACCGCCTCGGCCGGTTCGGGGAAGACCTTCCGCCTGACCCGTGAGGTCCGCAGCCACCTCGACCGGGAGGGAGAATTCGTTGTCGCCGCCACCTTCACCCGCGCCGCGGCGGCAGAAATGGAAAAAAGGATCCTCGATGCTATCGACGAAGGGAAGGAGAGCCCCGTCGACAAGCTGCGGTTCATCATGCGGGCCGCTAGGGTCCACTTCTCCACGATCGATGCGCTCTTTCACCAGTTTCTTTCCACTGAAGCCTATGTTCCGCAGTTGGCAGACGACCATGAGAAGGCGATCATCGCCACGCTCGCCGACACGCGTTTTTTCCAGCATCCGCGCGTTCTGGCCGACATCGAAAGCATCGTGATCGCGGCCCGAATCCTCCATCTGCAACCCGATTCCCTGATTGCGGAGCTGGATAAGGGCAGAGAGTCACTGGAGGCATGGGACTGCCCCGAGCGTCTGCTCGATGCACTCAAGGGCGAACAGTCGCGGCTTGTCGCCGAGTACGATCAGCTGCGTGCCAAGGTGCAAGTCGTCGCGGAAGCGACGCGGGGAGCCCTGCGCAGCCAGGTGGCCGCCCCCTTGCTTGAACCGCTCGCCGGGGTGGACCTCAAACGGGCGCTTTTCCTCAAAGACAACCTCGCTGATGTTCGCGTAGCTGCAGCCGATCGCGCCACGCCCGCCTACGCGGCCTTGGAGGACCTCTATCCGCGAATGCGCGTTCTGATCTCCGAACACCTCATCAACACGAAACGGTTGCGAAGCGCCCTTCTCAAGCGTTTCATCGCCCTGCGTGCCGACGTCATTGCCGAGGAGAAGGAAAAACTCGGACGGCTCTTCT
>JAGPKU010000107.1 GCA_018053845.1 Syntrophobacterales bacterium | reverse complement strand
CCTCGGGGTCGATGAAGACGGCGATGCTGTTGATCGTCCGGTCGCCGTAGAGGCCGATGTAGGTTTTGCGGTCCATCATGACGAGGCCGTGCTCCGTCGAGTAGTCGTAGAAGACGGCCTCGATGCGAAGATCGACGGGGCCTTCGACCCCCTCGAGGGTCACGATGCCGCCGGGGCCCGCGCCGAAGCTCCGGGCGAAGCTCTCCGAGACGATGACGTCGCCGCGCCTGACGGCCTCCCAGTGCTCGTCGCCGCCCTCCACCCAGCCGAACCGGGCGAAGCGCTCGAGCACGTCGGCCTTGATGCCCGCCACGTGGATTGTCCGGCCTCGGTAGAGGACCTGCACCTTGCGGTAGGTGTCGACGCCGCCGATCCCGGGGATGTTCCTGACCTCTTCGTAGAACTCCTCGGGGACCTCCATGTCCGTGGCGTTGGAGATGTACAGGTCGCCGCGCAGCTGCGTGCCCATCCACCAGATGAGGGACTGACGGAAGCTGCCGATCATGGAGCCCAGGCCGATCGAGAGGGAGAGAGCGACCATGAAGGCGGCCACGGCAACGCCCGTCCTTCCGAGGTTGCGGGTGATGTTGCCCGCGGCGATCCGTCCGGGCAGCTTCCCCGCCCACCCGAGGCCGCGCCGCAGGAGCGGGTCGGCGAAAAGCAGGACCACTCCCGTCAGCAGGCTCAGGCCGAAGAGACAGCCGAAGACGCCGATGAAGGCCGCGTAGATCCGCTTCGAGAGGAAGGCCAGCACGACGATGCTGACGATCAGGCAGGCTGCCCCCGCCAGCGCCACGAGCCAGGCCCGGCGCCGGTTCTCGCGGCTGCCCGAGCGGCCCCGCAGGGTGAGCACGGGGTCGACCCGGGTGAGCTCCAGCAGGGGATAGAGGCCGCCCAGCAGACTGGCCCCGAGGCCGACGAGTACCCCGGCGGCGGGCACCCACCAGCTCCAGGGCATGGGGGTGGGCCTCAGGAAGAAGTAGAGGCTGCTGATCGTACCGCCGATCACCTCCGTCAGCGCCCGGCTCAGCAGAAAGCCGAAGACGCTGCCCGCGAGGCCGCCGAGCACGCCGAACAGGGCGATCTCGGTGAGGAAGGCCCCCGCCACTTCGCCGCGGCTCGCGCCCAGGCTGCGCAGCACCCCCGCGTCGCGGCGTCGGCTGACGACGGCGAACATGGCCGTGTTGTAGATCAGGAAGACGCTCACGAAGAGGGCCATGAGCGAGAGGGCCTCGAGGTTGAGCCGGAAGGCCCCCACCATGGCCCCGAAGGTTTCCTGGCGCTGGCGCTTGGACTGGATGCGCCAGCCCTCCTGCCAGAGGGAGGCGAAGCCGTCCTCGTCGCCGAGGATCAGGTCGACGTGATCGATCCTGCCGGCAAGCCCCAGGAGCCTCTGGGCGTGGGCGATGTCCATGAGGATCAGGGGCTCGCCCGAGGGGTTGGCGAAGGTCCCGATCACCCGCAGGCGCCCCTTCAGGGTGGGCAGGAGGCCGCCGGCCGCGAGGCCGAGCGTGCGGGCAAGCCCATCCTCGATCAGGACGGCCCGCTCGTCGGTGAGGAAGGCCAGCGAGTCCTCGAAGGATCCGCCCGTGCGCCGCTCGAAAGGGGCCCGGGCCAGCTCGGGGCGAATGGCCCGGTCCAGGAAGGGGTCGATGCCCAGCAGCCTCACCAGGTCGCCGTTTTCCAGCTTCAGGCGGCGCTCCAGGACGGGCGCGAAGGACAGGACGGCCGGATCGGCGACGAGGTCCCGCAGGACCGACTCGTCGATCGGGCCGGCGAGGCGCTCGAGGGTGTGGGTGGATTTGCCGCGCAGGAACTCCACGGCCTGGGAGAAGCTCGAGAGGGCCGACTGCGCCGAGAGGGACATGCCGATGACGGCGGCCACCCCGCAGGCGATCCCGAGGAGCTGCAGGAGGCTGAGGCTCCGGCGCCGGTAGAGGTAGCGAAGGAAGGATCGGGTGACGGTGCGCAAGAAAACCTCGGTTACAGGCTTCGGGCTCAGGGCTAGAAATGGATGCGGAATTCTTCTTTCCGTTGCCCTATGCCTTCAGCCATAAGCCCATTGCCTTTCTTAACCGCATTTTTCGTCTTCCGTGATCACGCCGTCCACCATCTTCAGGATGCGGTCCGCGTACTTGCAGGCCAGCGGCGTATGGGTCACCATGATGAGCGACGTGGCCGCCTCCCTGCAGCGCCGCGTGATGAGCTGCAGGATCTGGTCGCCCGTCGCCGTATCGAGGTTGCCCGTGGGCTCGTCGGCAAGGATGAGCGCGGGTTCCTTCACGATGGCCCGCGCGACGGCGACGCGCTGCTGCTCGCCGCCCGAGAGCTCGTGGGGGTAGCGGCCCTCCTTGCCCTTAAGGCCCACGTTCTCCAGGGCGGCGCGGGCGGCCCCCGGGTCGGTTCGGCCGGCCAGCTCGAGGGCGAGATAGACGTTCTCGAAGGCCGTCAGGGTGGGCAGGAGGTTGAAGAATTGGAAGACGAAGCTCAGGCGCAAGCGCCGCAGCTCGGTGCGGCCCTCCTCCCCGAGGGCCTGGAGGTTGCGGCCGTCGATCTCGACGGTGCCCCGGGTGGGCCGGTCGAGGCCCGCAAGCATGTTCAGGAGGGTCGTCTTGCCGGAGCCGCTCTTGCCGAACAGGGCCACCACCTCGCCGGGGGCGACCTCGAGGCTTGCCCCGCGCAGGGCCTGGATCACGACCTGCCCGTCCTCGCGGTACTCCTTCCAGAGATCGACGACGCGGACAACCGGGGACGTTGGTAACAAATTAGACAAACTCATGCTGCCTTCCTTTTTCTGAAGTTTGTCCAATTTGTTACCAACGTCCCCATTCTCAGATGTCCTTGAGGCGAAGGTTGGCGGGCGATTTCTCGATCGCCTCGCCGAAGGCCTTCAGGCTCTGCTCGATGCGCTGGAGTTCCTCCGTCGCGGCCACGGGGATCCGGTCCACCCCCCGCCGGTCCAGGGCGTCCATGACGAACTTCATCGTCAGGAGGTCCGTGTCGCGGGCGGGCACGTAGGCGGCCTCGTCGCGGCCCTGCCGGTCCGCCTCGATGAGGACCCCGCTCTCCGCGAGTGCCTCGAGAAGCTCCTCGGTGAGCCCCCGAGGGATCTCGAGGCTCTCGGAAACGCCCGCCGCCGTCAGGGGGACCTCGCCCCTCGCGAACTTGCGGATCACGTGGCTGACGATCCGCAGGGCCAAAAGCCGCCGGAAGGAATGGCTCGCGCGTCTCGCATCGGGTCCGAACTCGAGGGCGTCGGCATGCTGGTGGACGCAGGAGATCTCGGCGCCGGCCAGCACGATGAGCCAGCTGAGCTGCACCCACGTGAGAAAGAGGGGCAGGGCGGCGAAGCTGCCGTAGATGGCGTTGTAGCTGGCGACGCCCACCTGGAACTTGACGTAGACCATCTGGACGACGACGTACACCGTTCCGGCGACGATGCCGGCGATGACGCCCGACCGGCGGTTGACATGCCGGTTCGGCATGAAGAGGTACAGGAAGGTGAAGAGCACCCACATGATCGCGAAGGGGGTGATCTCCAGCAGGACAAACACGAGGAGCCCGAGAATGCCCAGCACGTCGAAGCGCTTCGTGATCGCGCCGAGCTGCGTCGTGATGAAGACGGTGGCGCCGCTCGACAGGACGAGCAGGACCGGCGCCACGAGCATGACGGAGAGGTAGTCGGTGACCTTGCGGGAGAAGGAGCGCTCTTTCTTGACGGACCAGATGTCGTCGAAGGATCGCTCGATGTGGCCCAGGACCTTGATGATCGCCCAGAACAGCAGGATCACGCCGACCCCGGCGACGAGGCCGCCCTTCGTGTTCGCCAGCATGGCATTGGCGAACTCGAAGACCTCCAGGAGGACCTCCTCCTGCCCGGGGAAGCGCTCGAGGATCTTCTCCTCCAGGATCTTCTCGAAGGCGAAACCCTTGGCGATCCCGAAGGCCATGGCGACGACGGGGACGATGGAGAGCAGGCTGTAGAACGTGAGCGCCGAGGCCCTCAGCGGGCAGCGGTGCTCCTGGAAGGCGCCGGCGGCGGCCAGCAGGATCCGCAGGCAGCGGACGGCGAAGGCCTTGGGCGGCGGCAGGCCCTTCGCGCGGATCCGCCAGATGTCTTCCTGGAAGAACGTTCGAATCTTCGCCATCACGGTCCCGCCTCCCCTTGAGACGGTGTCGCGATTCCGATGTTGTCATTCCGCACAAGCGCAGCGCGATGCGGAATCCGGTCTTTTCAATGAGTTCTGGATTCCCGCTTCCGCGGGAATGACATGATTTCCGCGTTTTTCAATATTGCGACACGGCATCCTTGGCCCGAGGTCCTTCCCCGCGCCCCGTCCCCGATTTTGTTTAGCACAGCATGCAGCGAAGGTAAAGGATTGCGGGTAAGGGCCGGATGGGAGAATTTGAAACTTGCGCGTCTGGAGCCTCAAACAAGGCATGAAACTTGCTTTCTCATCCGTACAGAAAAACCCAACCACCTCCTTTCATCTCCTTCGGGGCAGGGCGCGAGACCCTGCCCCACGTTTTTTCCCCCGCGCGTGCTCAAATCGATGGACCTCCGGCCTGCGGGCCTGTAAAATGCCGGCAACGATCGCCGCAGGGCATCCCGGGATTTCGGGGGCTGGTCCGGCCTCGACGGCGGGGGAAACCGTGAGCGCTGAAACGACGACAACGCAAGGTTCGCAGCCGGCGGCCCGCTCCCGGCTCATCGTCGCCGTGACGATCGGCAACGCCCTCGAGTGGCTCGACTTCAGCGCCTATGCCCTGTTTGCCGTGTTCATCGCCCGGGACTTCTTCCCGGCCGAAAGCGAGCTGGCCTCGCTGCTGGCCGTCTTCGCCACCTTCGCCGTCGGGTTCGTGATGCGCCCCGTGGGCGCGCTGGTGCTGGGCAGCTACGGCGACCGGCACGGCCGCAGGGCCGCCCTGAGCCTCACGATCCTGCTGATGGCGCTCGGCACGGCCCTCATCGCCTTCACGCCCGGCTACGCGACGATCGGTGCGGCCGCACCGATCCTCATCGTCCTGGCCCGGATGCTCCAGGGGCTGTCGGCAGGCGGCGAGATCGGGGGGGCCGTGGCCTTCCTTGCCGAGCACGCGCCGGCCGGGATGCGCGTCCGCTACGTCTCGTGGCAGCAGGTCGGGCAGGCCGGGGCGTTCCTGCTCGCCGGCCTCTCGGGCCACCTCGTGACGAACCTGCTGAGCCCCGAGCAGGTCCAGGCCTTCGGCTGGCGCATCCCCTTCGTCTTCGGCCTCTCCATCGCCCCCGTCGGGTTCTATATCCGGTGGAAGCTCGACGAGACGCCGCTCTTCGACCGGTACCGCAGGGGCAGACCAGCCCGGGAGGGCCGGCCCGTGCGCGAGCTGCTCGGCGGCTACCGGCGCGCGCTGCTCGTCGGGATCGGTCTCGTCGCCGTGGGGGCCGTCTGCAACCACCTGGCCAATTACATGCCCACCTATCTCATCCGCGAGCTCAAGATGAGGCTCTCGAGCGCCTACATCGGCCTGTTCGTCTTCGGCTGCGCCCTTTGCCTCGCCCCCCTGGCGGGCGCCTGGAGCGACCGCGCAGGACGAAAGCCCCTGATGA
>JAGPKU010000028.1 GCA_018053845.1 Syntrophobacterales bacterium | reverse complement strand
AAGACGAACCCGATGTGCTCGTTGCGCAGCTCCGAGAGCTCGTCGTCGTCGAGCTGCGTGACGTCGCGGCCCGCGAGAAGGAAGCGGCCCGAGGTCGGAACATCGAGGCAGCCCATGAGGTTCATCAGCGTGGACTTCCCGGAGCCGGAGGTGCCCATGATGGCCGTGAATTCGCCCGGCTCGATCCGGAGGTTGACGCCCTTGAGGACGTGCAGTTCCTGGTCGCCCACGCGGAAGCTCTTGGTGATGTTCTCCATGAGACAGACGGGGGTGGACATCACTTCATCGCCCCCTTCTGCGGGGCCTGCTGGGCTTCGGCGGAGACGGGCAGGATGATCTTCGTGGCCAGGATGTCGCCCTCGCTTGCCCCCGACAGGATCTCGGTCCTGTCCTCTCCGCGGATGCCGATCTTGAGATTCAGTTTCTCGACCTTGTTTTTCCCCGTGACCTTGTAGGCCACCTGTTTTCCGCGCTCGAACTTGACGGCGGCGTTGGGCGCAGTGAGGATGTCTTTCTTCTCCTCCGTGATGATCCGCACGTGGGTGGTCATCTCGGGCTTGAGGTAGGCGGCGTCATCCGGGGAGATCTTCATCGTGGAGAGATAGTAGACGATGTTCTCCTTGACGACGGGCTGGGGGTAAATCTTCTCGATCTTTCCCTTGAACGTCTTGGCCGGGAAGGTGTCGACGTAGAACTCCACGTCCTGCCCGACGGCGGCCCTTCCGATGTCCGTCTCGTCGACGTAGATCCACATCTCGAGCCTCGAGGGATCCAGCACGGTCACCAGGTTTGCCACCTGCAGCCCCGCGACGATCGTCTCGCCCTCCTGGGCCGTCACGTCGGAAACAACCCCGTCGATGGGGGCGTAGATCTTCGTGTAGGTCATCCGAACCTCCTGCTGGCGCAGGCGGGCCTGGATCTCCTCGAGGTTGGAACGGGAAATGGTCAGCTGTGTCTTGTACTCGTCCTGGAGCCGCTGCAGGACGGCCTCGGCCGCCGTGAACTGGCTTTCGGCCTTGTCGACGGCGTCCTTCGTCGTGTACTCGTGCTTCAGCAGCTCGCGCTCGCGCTCCGCGTTGACCTTCGCATAGTCATGGGTGGCCCGGGCCTCGCGGATCCGCTCCGGGTAGGTTTTCTCGACCTGGGCAAGCGTGTTCTGCGCCGACACGAGGGCCGCCTGCTGCTGACTGATCTGCTGCCGGATCTCGCGGTCGTCCACGAGGGCGATGAGCTCGCCCGCCTTGACGCGGTCTCCCACCTTGACCTTCATCTTCTGAATCCGTCCCGTGGTCTGGGCGCCGATCTTGACGACGGCCCCGACCTGGGACTTGATGATGCCCGTTGCCACGAGGACCCCGCGGATGCTTCCCTTTTCCACATTGCCCGTTTCGAGGACCTGGAGGGCCGGTTTGGCGAAGAAGACCCGATAGAGCAGAAACGCCGCCAGCAGGATCACGACGGCGGCCGCGGCGGCAAGGGCGATTTTTTTTCTGGGCGTGAGCGCCTTGAGCGAGGAGAGGTTCATGGGCGGATGCATCCGTTCTGCATGGTGTTGAGGACCTAGCGGGTCCCGGTGGCCGGGGCCCCTGACGGGCCTTCCTGCAGGATTTCCAGGTGTTCGATGCCGGAAACCCTCTCCAGGAGAGCCTTTGCGAGGTAGAGGTTGAGCTTCGCCTGGACGTCCTGTTCCCGGGCCTGCGAAAGCAGCGTCTCGGCGAAGACGACGGACAGGATGTCCCCCTTGCCGACCTTGTATTCGCCGAAGGCCTGGTCGTAGTTCTGCTGGGCCTGCCGGAGCTGCTCCTCGGAGACCTTCACGTTCCGCGACGCGGTGATGAAATCCTCGTAGCTCTTGCGGAGTTCCAGCCGCAGCGATCGCTCCGTCTCCTTGAGGTTCTTCGATGCGGTCAGGGTGTCGATCGAGGCGGCCTTCCTCCGGTAGAATTTACCGAGATCGAAGAGATTCCACGTGGCCAGCAGTGATGCAGAGCGGTCCTCGTAGGGGTTTCCGTAGACAAAAGCGGACGATGACGCGGGGTTGCTGGTGTCCGTCCGGGAATAGGTCAGGTTGCCCGACACGACCGGGAGGAAGTCCCCCGTGGAGATCCCCTCGGCGCTCTCTGCGCGCTTGACGGCCAGTTGGGCCTGGAGAATCTCGGGACGTCGCATCAGGGCCTCTTCCAGCCTCTTTTCGTCGGGCAGGGCGAAATCGAAGGCCAGGATTCCCTGGAGCTCGTCGGCGTCGGCGACCGGCGTGCCGATCAAGGAGCTCAGCTCGGAGAGGCTCTTCTTGAGGCTGCCCTCGGCCTGGACGAGGTTGAAACGGGCCTGTTCGAGTCTCACGGAGACCTGCAGGACGTCGGAGAGTTTCGCCACGCCGAACTTCCTCCGCCCCTCGGCCACCTCGTAGTTCTTCTGTGCATTGTCGAGCTGGATTTTCCTCTGGGCGAGGATCCCGCGGCTTGCCAGGGTCGTGTAGAAAGAGGTCTTCACGCTCAGAACGAGGTCGAGGAGGCTCTTGCGGAGGCCTTCCTGCTCGGCGTTGAAGTTGTAGCGGGAGATGTCCCGGGTGTAGCCTCGCTTGTAGTCGAAAAGCCGCAGTGAGGCGGTCACGTCGACGTTGTTGGAGGAGGAGTCGTAGCCCGCGATGTCCCGGCGGGTCGCTGCGCCGGAGGCATCGAGGCTCGGAACGTAGGCCCCGAGGGTCGCCTTGTAGAGGGCCTCCGAGGACTGGACCCGGGCGGCCTGGGCCTGGTAGGCGGGAAGGTTCGACTTGGCCAGCGACAGGGCCTCCTCGAGCGTGAGGGCCCGGGAAGAAAGGGGCGCCGCGATGAGCGTCAGAAGAGCGAGGGTCATCGGCGCGAAAAAAATCTTGTCGGCCCACTTGCGGCAGACCATAGCGTTACTTCACCTCGACGGCGGGGGCGATCCCCGGGGATGGTCACGACTGCGGTAATGTATGAAGTTTCACGCCCATTGCGCAAGCAGATTTTCGACATGGGCCCTTCGGTACGCTCGGGAGAGGAAACAGCATATCGCATGCCACCGGGCATGAATATCGCAAGCATTGAATATTGTTGAACAATAATCTGGTTTCGCCTGAAGCTGTCTCTTTACGGGACAGCCTTGTGGATACAAATTATCCGGAAAGGAGAAACAAGGGGGATAATTCGTATTTACAAGGTTTCGGCCGTGTCGAGGCGATGCCGTCGCGGGATCCCGTTTTCTCTGATTCTTCGTGGACGCGATCTGTGATATAATAATAAGTATTCGCCACATCTGTGCAGCGAGTGTCGGAGCGGTCAACCGGGGGCGCACCCCGTCTGAGGCGAGACGACGGCGTGCATTTCCTTGCCGGGGAGCAGCCGAAGGTTGCGACGAAACCGTCTGTGCGAAGCAAGAATTCTGCATCAGGGGCTTTGGGCGGCAGCCCGTCGAGAACCGTGAGCAGTCACCTGACAAAGGAGGAAGGGGTGAAAATCATTCAATTTATTTCGGAAAACGGCGAGAGGCTCTACGGGGCCATCGATTCGGTTGAGCCGGGCAGGGCCCGCGTCATCGAGGGGGATATCCTGGGCGCGTTCTCATTGACGGAGCGGAGCGCCGAAATCCGGAAGATCCTACCGCCGGTGAGTCCGCCCAACATCCTTGCCCTGGGGTTCAGTTACGGCAAGCATGCCGGGGAAACGGAGAGCCGGCCCCCGGAGAGCCCCGTGCTGTTCATCAAGGGAACGAACAGCCTCCTGGGGCCGGGAGAGACGATCCTGCTACCGAAGGCGGGCCCGGACGAGGTGGATTTCGAGGCCGAGCTGGCCGTTGTCATCGGCAAGAGGGCGAAGAACGTTTCCCCGGGAGAAGCCCTGGAGTATGTCCTGGGCTACACCTGCGGCAATGACGTCAGCGCCAGGGACTGGCAGATGGTCAAGCAGAAAAAGCAGTGGGCCCGGGGCAAGAGCTTCGACACCTTCTGCCCGCTGGGGCCCTGTCTCGTGACCAAGGATGAGATCCCAGACCCGAACAACCTCCGGATCCGCTCCATCCTCAACGGCAGGGTGATGCAGGACTCCAGCACGTCGGACATGCTCTTCAGTGTTGCAGACATTGTGAGCGATCTGAGCCGCTCCATGACCCTCCTGCCGGGTACGGTCATCATGACGGGCACGCCGGAAGGGGTGGGCTTCGTCCGCAAGCCGCCGGTGTTCCTGCGGCACGGGGACGTCATCACGATCGACATCGAGCGGCTGGGGGCGCTGACGAACCCCGTCGAACGCGAGCCTTGAGCGGCTCGAGTCTCCAGGGTCTCGGGGTGCGGAAGAATTCCGGAAGTTGACGTGCAGGTGGAAAATCCGCGAGGCCTGTGCTATGAAGCGAAGGGGGTGTGTGCGGGACAGGCCCCCTTTTTACATAATGAGTTCGCAGAATGCGGCGGGTGAGCCCCAAGGGGCGAAACATCCTGCACAAACGGGAGGTCGAGATGAGTGACGGTGCAAACGCGAGAAGGCATTTCTTTGTGATCCTCGTTGTCTGCCTCGTGGGGTTCTTCATCCTGTCGGTGATCGGGGTGTTGAGGTTTTCGCTGGCACCGGGGCTTCGGTCATCCTACGCAGGGGCCGAGGGGGCCGGCGCGGCTGCCGCGACGGCGGCACCGAAGACCGTTTTCCCGTCGGCGGCCGGCGCATCCGCGACGCCGGGCACGCTTGCAGACCTCGTGGAAAAGCTCAGCCCGGCCGTCGTGAACATCAGCACGACAAAGGTCGTCAAGATGGACGGCAAGCGATCGCCTTTCAACGAGATGTTCCCCTTCGATCGCTTCTTCGGCGGCGAGGACGAGTTTTACCGGCGCTTTTTCGGCGACAACCCCGAGCGGGAGTTCCGTCAGCGAAGCCTGGGGTCGGGCTTCATCATCAGCAAGGACGGCTACATCTTCACGAACAACCACGTCATCGAAAAGGCCGACAAGATCAAGGTCCGCCTCTCGACGGGCAAGGAGTATGACGCAGCCGTGAAGGGAAGGGACCCGCGGACGGACCTCGCCCTCATCAAGATCAACCCCGACAACAGTCTGCCGACCGTCACCCTGGGCGATTCGGACCGGCTGCGGGTGGGCGACTGGGTCATGGCCATCGGGAACCCCTTCGGGCTCGATCACACCGTCACCGCGGGGATCGTGAGCGCCAAGGGCCGGGTCATCGGGGCGGGCCCCTATGATAATTTCATCCAGACCGACGCCTCCATCAACCCCGGAAACAGCGGCGGGCCGCTGTTCAACATGGCGGGCGAGGTCGTGGGGATCAACACGGCCATCGTGGCCCAGGGGCAGGGCATCGGTTTTGCCATTCCCGTGAACATGGCCAAGGAGATCCTCGAGGACCTCAAGGCAAAGGGCAGGGTCACCCGGGGCTGGCTCGGGGTTTCCGTGCAGGACATCACGGAAGACCTGGCGAAGAGCATGAAGCTCAAGGACCGCAGCGGGGCCCTGGTGACGGAGGTCTTCGAGGGCGACCCGGCGGACAAGGCGGGCATCAAGCAGGGCGACATCATCATCGAAGTAGACGGCAAGAAAGTCAAGGACACCCATGAACTGCTCCGCGTCGTGGCCGTACTGCCCGTCGGCAAGAAGACGACGGTGAAGGTCCTGCGCGAGGGTCAGGTGAAGGAGATGCAGCTCACGGTGGCCGAGCGCGAGGAGAAAAAGGAAATGGCCTCGGGCCGGGGCGAGGGCAGGGATACCTTCGGGATGACCGTTCAGGACATCACCCCGGAAATCGCAAGGCAGCTCGGGCTTCCCTCGACGGGAGGCGTCATCGTGACGCGGGTCCGGGAGGGAAGCGCGGCCGACGAGGGAGGGCTGCAGCCCTACGACGTGATCCTGCAGGTCAACCGGGTCAAGGTGGCCTCCGTGAAGGATTTCCAGAGGGAGATCTCGAAGAAGACCGCCGATGACCGGGTACTCCTGCTGATTCGCAGGGGCAAGGGGACCTATTACGTGGCCATCCGGAAGGAATAGGGACACGGGCGAACCGGAAAGCCATTGGAAACGAGGGATCTGCTGATCTGCATGTACCGGGCGCTCGACCGGTTCTTCGGGCCGCTTCAGTGGTGGCCGGGGGATACGCCCTTCGAGGTCGCCGTCGGCGCGATCCTGACGCAGAACACGAACTGGGCCAACGTGCAGAAGGCAATCGGGCGGATCAAGGAGCGCGGGGCCCTGAGCCCGGTGCCGCTCTACGGTCTCGATCAGGCAGACCTGGAAGAGCTGATCCGGCCGTCGGGGTATTACCGGGTCAAGGCAAGGAGGCTGAAGGCGTTTCTCGAGGTGCTGTGCGAAGGCTTCGGGGGCGACCTGAACGCGATGCTTGCCGGGGAGCTGCAGGACGTGCGCCGGCGGCTGCTCTCGATTGCGGGGATCGGGGAGGAAACGGCCGACAGCATCCTCCTCTACGCCGGCGGCAGGCCCGTCTTCGTGGTCGATGCCTATACCCGGCGCATCCTCGAGAGGCACGGGATGCTCGAAGGGCGGCACTCCTACGGGGAAATCCAGCGGCGCTTCCTGGAAGCGTTGCCGCCGGAGGCGGAACTCTACAACCAGTACCACGCCCTGATCGTGGAGGCGGGCAAGAGGTTCTGCCGCAAAGAGCCGCGATGCGGCCAGTGCCCGCTGCAGGGCATTTCGAAAGGGGTTCGCCGGGCCGGAAAGTGCGGCCTGCAGGCGACGGGTAGCAAGTCTTGTTCGTCCGGGAAGAAATTCTTAAAGCGAGGCTCCGGGAAGAACGTCACACGTTCGTCCTGAAACTCAACGACTACGCCGGCGTCATCCACCTGCATTCCGACTACTCCCACGACGGGCGCGCATCGATCCAGGAGATCGTGTCGGCGGCCCGGGCCAACGGCATCGACTTCGTCATGCTCACCGACCACAGCTGGCTCCAGGCGAAGTACGACGGCCATGAACGGTCTTACGACGGCGTGCACCTCTTCATCGGGATCGAGATGACGCCCCGCTACAACCATTACCTCGCCTTCGGGATAGACGAGCCCCTCATCACCTGTGATCTCGCCTGGGTCTTCCCCTACGAGGACGAACTGGACATCTCCCCGCAGTTCTACATCGACTGGGTCCGCAGCAAAGGGGGGATCGGGTTTATCGCCCATCCCGACCACGAGGGGGCCCCGAGGTTTCACGTGAAACCTTACAACTGGAACGACTGGACCGTCTCGGGCTACACGGGGATCGGAATCTGGGACTTCATGACCGACTGGCAGAGCAAGCTGAAGGGATACGCAAGCGCCCTGTTCGCCTATTATTTCCCCGCCTATTCGCTCAGCGGGCCGAAAAGGGAGACCCTGAGACGCTGGGACGAGCTGAACCGGACAGGCAAGGTCGTCGGGATCGGAGAGCTCGACAACCACGAGACCATCAAGGAAATGTTCGGCTTCGAATTCTACATCTTTCCGTTCAGCAAGGCCTTTCGCTTTATCCGGACCCACATACTGACGGAGGCGAAGTTTCTCGAGCAAGACGAGCTGAACAGGGAGATCATCCTGTCGGCCCTGAGGCGGGGCAGGGCCTACGTGGCGCTCGAGTATTTCGCGAAGGCCCGGGGTTTTTCCTTCGTCATCATGGACGAGTCGGAGGCGGCCACCATGGGTGACGAATTCTTTCTCGACGACATGGCCATCGCGCAGATCGAACTTCCCGAAAAAGGGAAAATCCGCCTGATCAAAAACGGTGCACTGTTCCGGGAGACGTTGGGGAAAGATCTGACCTGCGGCATCGACGAGCCCGGGATCTACCGCGTCGAAGTCTACCTGAGGAAAGCATTCAAGTACCGCCCCTGGATCTTCTCGAACCCGATCTATGTAAGATAAGACGGGCAAAAGGCTTAAGGCTGATGGCCTAGGGGCAAGATGAGCGGATATCCCGCCGGGGCCTCTTTCTTTTTCCTGCCTGAAGCTTTATGGCTTTTGCCGGTCTCACGGACACTCCGCCGCGCGGTAGGAGCTGCGGACGAGCGGCCCGGCCACGACGGTCCTGAATCCCCGCCCAAGGGCCTCATGCCTCAACTCTTCGAACTCCTCTGGTGCATAGAATTTCGCGACGGGCCAGTGATGCCTTGACGGCTGCAGGTACTGGCCGATGGTGAGATGGGCACAGGAGGCCGCGGCGAGGTCGTCGAGGAGCGAAAGAATGCCGTCGCGGTCTTCCCCCAGCCCGATCATGAAGCCCGACTTGGTTTTCGTTCGGACGGGGGCTTCCGCGGCGTGCCGCAGAAGATCGAGAGACCGGTGATAGTCTCCCTGGGGGCGAAGCTCGGCGAAGAGCCCTCGCGTCACTTCCAGGTTGTGATTCAGCACATCGGGGCGGGCTGCGAGGATCGTCTCGAGGGCCTTCCGGTCCCCCTGGAAATCGGGGATCAGGACCTCCACGCGGCAGCCCGCCACCTCGCGGCGCAGCGCGTCGATGCAGCGGGCAAACTGTCCGGCGCCGCCGTCGGGGAGATCATCCCGCGTGACAGAGGTGATGACGATGTGGCGCAGCCCCAGGGTCCGCGCCGCCTCGGCGAGCCGCCCGGGTTCCGACTCGTCGACGGGATCCGGCCGGCCGTGCCGCACATTGCAGTAACGGCAGTTTCGGGTGCAGTGGTTTCCAAGGATCAGGAACGCGGCCGTGCCGGAGCCAAAACATTCCCCAATGTTGGGGCACCGGGCTTCCTGGCAGACGGAATGGAGATCCAGGCGGCCCAGGAGCCCCTGCGTGTCGGTGAAGGCACGGGAACTCGGCAGGGGGACTTTGAGCCAATCGGGTTTGCGCATGGGGTGGCGTAAGGCTTATGGCTCAAGGCTTATGGCAAGAAAATCTTCCTCCCTCTTGCCTTAAGCCTTTCGCCTTCTGCCTTGTTTTTAGAAATAGTACCAGATCGAGGCGTAATCGTTGACGTTCTCCCCGTCCTCGGCCAGCCGTTTGAGGTAGTCGTAGATGGAAACGTCGGTGTGCAGGTAGTCGAGCGCCGTGACGAGTCGGACCTCCCAAGAGTAGAACCGGTAGATTCGGCGTCCGTCAGGCAGGATGTTGACGATCTCGTGGTCCTGCCAGGCTCGGAGGTTGACCTTCCCGAGTCTCGGGACATTGAACACGGGCTCGTCTGTCCGCACCAGGCCCGGCAGCAGGCGCGCTTCCTCCATCTGCTCCTGCTCCATGCGGCAGATGGGGACCCGGAAATCGATCGTCTCCTCCTTGCCCTTCGTGCTGAAGGAGTAGTAGGGGTCCACGCCGGAGAGCTTCAGCGTCTTTCGCAGCAGGGCCGTCTCGAACCGGCGGCTGTTGTAGTAGGTGAAGACCTGCTGGTTGTAGACGTTCATCCCGATGCTCTTGATCTTGCGGATGCATTCCAGGGAATCGGGGGTCATCTCCGTCGGGTGCTCGAAATGGGTGACGACGGCCACCTCGCGCTTGCCCCACTGATGGTACTTCCGGAAGACATCCAGGAGACCCTCGTCGACGCGGAAGGGCAGGGTGACGGGGATCCGCGTCCCGATCCGGATCCGTTCGACGTGCTTGATGGCGGCCACTTCGCCGATGATCCAGTCTAGGTAGTCGTTCCCCAAGGTGAGCGGGTCGCCCCCCGTGATGAGCACCTCGGAGATGTTTTCGTTTGCATCGATCCAGCCGAGGGCCTCCTTTACCTTCTTCTTTGCCATCATGACCGTGTCGTCCATGCCCTTGATCTCCCAGTTGCGCTGGCAGTAGACGCAGATCTGCGGGCACGAGTTGTAGGGCTTGAGGATCAGGATTTCCGGGTAGCGACGGGTGATCCCGTCGATGGGGCTTGTGGATTTTTCGCCCATGAAGTCGAGGTCAATCCCCCTGCGGCGGCTCTCGGCCACCTGCTCGCAGTAGCGCCTGCTCGGGATCACCTGGGCCCGGATGGCCCGGTCGTAATCGCCTCGGCCCGCTTTTCGAAAAAGGGAGAGGTAATAGGGGGTGATCTCGACGGGGATGTTGTTCTTCTTCGCGCTCGTCAGGCCGCTCACCTCGTCCTTCTCGAGCTTGACCAGCGCCCGGATCGTGTCCAGATCCTTGATGATGTGGCGCAGGTGCCAGCGGTGATCCAGCCAGTCCTGCTCGGTGGCGCCGAAGAACCGGAGGATGTCCCCCTTAAGGATCTTTCTCTCGCGCAGCAGGGCCTTGTCATAGCCCGTCTTGTACCGGCGAAAATGCCGCCGGATGTTGCAAGCATAGTCGTCGAGCTGCTTCGAGCGGGCGATGGCCGCCTCGCGGCCGTCCTTCATCTGAAAGACTTCTTTCCGCTTGAGGTGCTTGCCGCCCTTACCCGTGATGCCGAGAAACAGGGCGAGGTACTCGCAGAGGAAGGCCTCGCTGACCTGGTCGAGCACCTCCTTCTTTCCCTGCGCCAGGTCGTAGAGGACCTGCATGGGGGAGAAGCGGGTAACGTATTCGTTCTCCGTCCTCATCGTGTTCGAAAGCACCCGGATGCATTCCTTGGCGTTTCGTTTTTCCACGATGTTGAGGTTGACGAAGTAGGTGTCGGACCGCATGTTGAACAGGTCGCGCTCGAGACGGTTCAGATAATCGAAAAGGAGGTGGCGGGCCTCTTCCATGTGCTTGGAATTTCTAAATATTTGTCGAATGCGGGGCTCCGCCGCCCATAGCTGCTCCGCCAGTTCCTCCTTGGTCATGTTCAGCCAGTTCTTCATGTCCTGTCCTTCTGGGTTGTCGATCGGTTGTTGATGACAGAGCCCCTGTCCCGTTGGGATTCGACTCCGCGGCCCCTCTAGCAGAGGGTCCAGCAGACGTCGGGCTTCCTGGCCGCCAGGACGTCGTCGAGACGCCTGACCGGGGTCGTCAGGGGTGCCGACCGCACGAGCTCGGGGTTCTCCTTTGCCTCACGGGCTATGGATATCATGGCCTCGCAAAACTCGTCCAGCGTTTCCTTGCTCTCCGTTTCCGTCGGCTCGATCATGATGGCCTCCCGGACGATCAGGGGGAAATAGATCGTCGGGGGGTGAAATCCGTAGTCGAGCAGACGCTTGGCGATATCCGTCGTGTGCACGCCGCTCTCCTGGAGCTGCCTCTCCCCCGTGAAGACGCACTCGTGCATGCACACCCGGTCATAAGCGAGCCGGTAGTGGCCCCTGAGGCGCTCCTTGACGTAGTTCGCGTTGAGCACGGCATTTTCGCTCACCCGCCGGATCCCGGCGGCGCCGAGGGATCGGATGTACGTGTAGGCCTTCACCATGACGTTGAAGTTGCCGTGGAAGGCCCGGACGCGTCCGATCGAGTGCGGAAAGTCATCGGACCAGCGGTACTGCTTGCCCCTTTTCACGACTCTGGGCACCGGCAGGAAGGGGACGAGGTTCCGCTTGACGCCCACGGGACCGCTCCCTGGGCCGCCGCTCCCGTGAGGGGTGGAAAAGGTCTTGTGGAGATTGAGCTGAATGATGTCGAATCCCAGGTCGCCCGGTCTCGTGATGCCGACCAGCGCGTTGGCGTTGGCGCCGTCGCAGTACAGCAGCCCGCCCTTGCGATGGACGACGGCGGCCACCTCCTCGACGTTGCGCTCGAAGAGCCCCAGGGTGTTGGGGTTGGTCAGCATGAGACCCGCCACATCCCCCGTCATCAGCTCCCGGAGGTGCCGGATGTCGATGCCCCCCTCCTCGTCGGATCGGACCGTCGCGACCTGAAACCCGCACAGGGCGACGGACGCAGGGTTTGTTCCGTGGGCCGTATCGGGGATGAGGATCGTGGTGCGTCTCTGGCCCTTCCTCTCGAAGTGCTTCTTGATGATCATGACGCCCGTGAGCTCCCCGTGCGCGCCTGCCGCGGGCTGAAGGGTGAAGTCGGCCATCCCGCAGATCTCGGAGAGGTATCCCGCAAGCTCATAGAGGAGCTGGAGGTTGCCCTGGGCGAAGGCCTCCGGCGCATAGGGGTGCAGGGCCGTGAAACCGTCCAGGCCGGCCACGCTCTCGTGGATCTTGGGGTTGTACTTCATCGTGCAGGACCCCAGGGGGTAGAAGCCCACATCGACGCCGAAATTGCGGCGGGCAAGCCGCGTGTAATGGCGGACGATGTCCACTTCGGCCAGCTCCGGCAGGTTGAGCGCATCGCGCAGGTACTCGGCCCCGATGAGCGTCTCCAGCGGCGTCTCGGGGACGTCGCCGGCCGGGATGGCGCCTGCCGTGCGGCCGGGCCGGCTCTTTTCGAAAATCAGTTCCATGGCCACCTCGATTGCGCTTGTAACGTTACAAGTAACGAAGGGCGCACCCGCCCCGCTCATTTCATCAACGCGACGGCCTTGTCCATGTCTTCCCTGCGGAGCATTTCGGTCGCGCACAGCAGGATGCCGCCGCCGAGCTCCGGGTAGTCTTTCGAAAGGTCATACCCGCCGATGAGGCCCGCCCGTTCCCATCGTCTGTTGGCCTCCCTGGCGTCGGGGCAGGACATCGCGAACTCGTTGTAGACGGGACCCGTGAAAAGAGGCCTCCAGCCCGGAAGCGCCGCCAGGGCCTCCTTCAAATAATTCGCTTTCCAGACGTTGAGGGCGGCGAGCTTTATGAGGTTCTTCCCCAGGACGGCCAGGTAGACGGCTGCCGCGAGCATGCAGAGGGCCTCATTGGAGCAGATGTTCGAGGTCGCCTTCTCGCGACGGATATGCTGCTCGCGCGTCTGGAGGGTGAGTACGTATCCCCGCTTGCCCTCGCGGTCCACCGTGGCGCCCACGAGCCTGCCGGGGATCTTGCGCATGAAGGCCTCCGTGCTCGCCAGGATGCCGAGGTAAGGGCCGCCGTAATTCAGGGGGTTGCCGAAGCCCTGGCCCTCGCCGACGACAAAATCGGCCCCCGCATCCCCCGGGGCCTTCAGGACGCCCAGGGAGGTTGGGTCCGAGAACCCCGCCACGAGCAGCGCCCCCCGACGGTGCGTCAGTTCGGCCAGCGGCCCGATGTCCTCGATGACGCCGAAGAAATTCGGGCTCTGGACCAGCACGGCCGCCGTCCGGTCGTCAAGAAGCTCCCGGAGCGCATCCCGGTCAAGCTGCCCCGTCGGGCTGAAGGGGATCTCCGCGCATTCGTACCCGTTGGCCCAGGCATATGTCCCGACCACCTTCCGGTACTCGGGGTGGACCGTGCGGGCCGCCAAAAGGCGGCTCCTCCCGAGGCTCTTGGCCGACAGGACGGCCGCCTCGGCCATGGCCGTCGCCCCGTCGTACATGGAGGCGTTGGCCACCTGCGTCCCCGTGAGCCGCGTGATCATGGTCTGGTACTCGTAGATCGCCTGCAGGATCCCCTGGCTGATCTCGGCCTGGTAGGGCGTGTAGGCGGTATAGAATTCCGAGCGTCCCACTACGTGGCTGACCACCGCCGGGATGTAGTGGCGGTAGGCCCCTGCACCCGTCAGCGTCGCCCCGGGCAGCCTGTTGCTCGCGGCCAGGCGGCTCATGTGCTGCCAGATCTCCTGCTCGGCGAGGGGTGCCGGCAGCTCCAGGAGTCCCTTGAGGCGGTACTTCTCCGGGATATCGGTGAAGAGCGCTTCCAGGGCCTCGACGCCGATGGTCCTGAGCATTTCCTTCTGATCTTCCGGGGTATGCGGAACGTAATCCATGGGCCCTTCCCGTTTCGGCTCTCCCGTCGTTGTGTTCTTCCCCAAGCCCCGACGCACGCGGCGGCGCCCCATCACGCTAGTGCGGGTTTGTCTTGATGTGCTCCTCGTACTGCTCCGCCGTCATGAGGCCGTCGAGTTCCGCTGGGGCTTCCATCCGTATTTTGGCGATCCATCCCGCACCGAAAGCGTCCTTGTTCACAAGCTCGGGGGTCGCCTCGAGGGCCTGGTTGACCTCGACCACTTCGCCGCTCACCGGGGCATAGACGTCCGAAACGGACTTCACGGACTCCACGACGGCGATGGGCTCCTGCTGCCTGACTCTGCGGCCAACCGCGGGCATCTCGACGTAGACCACGTCGGTGAGCAGCTCCTGGGCATGATCCGTGATGCCCATGGTGACCGTGCCGCCGCCGTCCGGCTTCGCCCACTCGTGCTCCTTCGTGTACCTTCGGTCCTGGGGACTGGGTTTGGCCATCTGTCTCTCCTTTCGGTATCGGCTGCCCGCGGCCTCGTCGTTCCGCGGGGCCCCGTTCGTTTCATCCCTCCGCGCCGCCTATCTCCGTCTGCGGTAAAAGGGCAGCGGCACCACCTTCGCCTTCGCCCTCTGGCCGCGGATTTCGATCTCCAGTTCCGTCCCGGGCTCCTTGAACCGCACCGGCACAAAGGCCATGCCGACGGCCTTCCCGAGCGTGGGCGAGAATGTCCCCGAGGTGACTTCCCCGATTTTCTCCCCGCCGGCCAGCACCGGGTAGCCATGGCGGGCGATGCCCCGATCGACCATCTCGAACCCGACGAGCTTCTTTCGGACCCCGCTTTCCTTTTGCTTCCTCAGCGCATCGCGGCCGATGAATTCCTTGTCCAAATCCGTGATCCAGCCGTAGACGACCTCGAAGGGCGTCACCGCCGGGCACATTTCGTTTCCGAACAGCATCATGCCCGCCTCGAGCCGCAGGGTGTCCCGGGCGCCGAGTCCCGCCGGCTTCAGCCCGTGCGGATCGCCGAGGCTCATCAGCAGATCCCAGATCTCGCCGATCCGCGCCGCCTCGGTGTACACCTCGAATCCGTCCTCGCCTGTGTAGCCGCTCCGCGAGACCAGGGCGGGCATGCCCGCCACCCGGGTGTCCATCCCGTGATAGAAGCGCAGCGCCGCCAGGTCGCCCTCGACGATCTCCTCGAGGATCCTCTGGGCGAGCGGCCCCTGGATATCCACTTTCCCGATGGTGTCGGATCGGTCCGCCACGAAGGCCTTATCCCATCCTCGCTCCCGCCTGGCCCGGAGAATCCACTCCAGATCGCCCTCGAGCGTCGCCGCGTTGGTTACGATCATGTATTGCTCCTCTCCCCGGCGGTATACGGTCACGTCGTCGAGGATGCCGCCCTTCTCGTTGGTGATGGCCGACAGCTTCATTTCGCCGACCCGCTGGTTCGCGAGGTCGCGGCTCATCACCCACTGCAGAAGCTCGAGGGCCTGCGGGCCCCGGATCTCGATCTCCCCCATGTGGCACACGTCGAACAGGCCTGCCAGCGTCCGGGTGTTGCGGTGCTCTTCGATGACGCTCGTGTACTGGACGGGCATCGCCCATCCGCCGAACTCGGTCATCGTCGCGCCCAGGGCCAGGTGACGCTCGTACAGCGGGGTCTTTTTCATGGTGAGCTCCTGCGGGCTTGCCGTTGCGGCGAGAGGGGGAGGAAAGGGAGGGGACGGGTTCGGGGCGGGCCGACGAGGGGCCGCCCCCCGGTACCGGCGCCTGCCCGCAGGCCTGCGGGGGCCGCGTGCGTGCACCGGTGGGACGTCTGGCCTGTCAAAACGCGCTCCGCAGCCATAACTGCCGAATGCCTGTGTGCTTGACCGTATCGATCGACGGCCGGGCATCCTCGTCGATCGTCCGAAAGGAGTGAACCGTGCCGGTTTGCGAAACCGCACGCTGAGCCTACACCAATCGCCGGGAGATTTCAACCCGGATGTGGCGCGCCCGTGGCCTCACAGGAAAGGTTCGCGGGTGCTTCGATGCATCGAAATCGTTGACGCATCGCGCGCTTCCGGCATGCCGCACCGGAATCCGCTCTCGCTCCGGCCACCGGGCCGGGGCTGAAAATTTCGGTAGAATTTTTCCGCCGTTTGTAATAAACGAGCGAAATACCCTATTGTTTCCTTGAGGAATCGGCCGCTTCGACGCCGGGTTTCCGGAAGGGGTCCGGCGATACGAATTCGTGACAGGCCCTTTCTTCAAGAAGGCGCCTGACGGCGCCGGGAGAGGAACATCATGAGATTCGACATCGCCAAGAGGGGAAACGGACTGACCTACGAAATCCGCAACATCGTCGGGGTGGCGAACCGTCTCAAGGCCTGCGGCATGGAAGTGACCTGGGAGAACATCGGGGACCCCGTCCAGAAGGGCGAGCAGATCCCGGAGTGGATGAAGGAAGTCCTCGTCGAGATCATCCGGGAGAATCGGTCTTTCGGCTACTCCCCCACGCAGGGGATGGACGAGACGCGCGAGTTCCTGGCCGGCCTGGTGAATCGCCGCGGCAAGACCCAGATCACCCCGGACGACATCCTGTTCTTCAACGGGCTGGGCGATGCCATTGCACGCTGCTACAGCGCGATCCGCGTGGATGCCCGGGTCATCCTCCCGGAGCCGACCTACTCGACCCATTTCCTGGCCGAGGTCCTCCACGCCTCGTTCCCGCCCAACACGTACCGGATGAACCCCTACCACAAGTGGCACCCGGACATGAACGAGCTGGAGATGAAGGTGAAGAACCACAAGGCCATCGTGGGGATCCTCGTCATCAACCCCGACAACCCCACGGGCTTCGTCTATCACGAGGAGACGCTCAAGCGGATCGTCCGGATCGCCCGGGAGAACGACCTGTTCCTCGTCTTCGACGAGACTTACATCAACATGGTCTACAACGGGAAGGTCGCCTGCCCGCTCTCCGACATCGTCGAGGATGTCCCGGCCATGAGCATGAAGGGCATCTCCAAGGAGTTCCCCTGGCCCGGGGCCCGCTGCGGCTGGATCGAGTTCTACAACGCCGACAAGGACGAGACCTTCCAGCGCTACACCAGCGCCATCCTGCAGCAGAAGATGTCCGAGGTCTGCTCGACGACGCTTCCCCAGATGTCGATCCCGAAGGTCATGACGCACCCGGAGTACCCGAAGTACCTCAACACGAGGATCCGGCGCTACGAGAAGCTCTCCAACATGGCCTTCAACATCCTGAAAAACGTCCCCTACATCGTCGTGAACCGCACCGACGGCGCCTTCTACATGACCGTCGTCTTCAACGAGGCCGTGCTGAACAACAGGCAGACCCTGCCCATCGAGCACGACGGGATCAAGCAGTACATCGAGAAGATCACCTCGGAGAACATCGAGCTCGACAAGCGATTCGTCTATTACCTCCTGGGTTCGACGGGCATCTGCGTCGTTCCGCTCACGTCCTTCTTCACGCCGCTGCTGGGCTTCCGCCTCACGCTGCTGGAGACCGACGAGGACCGCTTCGAGGCCACCGTGAAGAGGCTCGGCGAGAAGATCGTCGAGTACATCGACTCGACGAAGCGAACGGCGTGAGACCGCCGGTCGAAGCGTCAGGACCTGAAAACCCCCGGGTCATCCGATCCGGGGGATCTGCAAAACGTCTCACGAAGGAACGCCGGCTTCACGGAGGCTGGCGTTTCCCTATTTTTCTTCCAGCCTGTCTCTCCGTCTCCTCGGCGGCGTTTCTCTCCCTTCGTTTTTCGGGAAATGGCGGCCCCAAAGGCATACGCCCCGTTCAGCTCCTGCATCCGAATATGGGCTTCTTTTCCGGGGTTGACGTCGGGATGCCACCGCTTGGCCAGTTCCCGGTATTGCTTCCTCGCCGTCCCGGCCGTCGCCTGCCCGGGGATGCCCAACGCTTTCCGGGCCAGGTCGATTTTATAATTGCGATTCTTGATCCGACCCGTTCCTGACATCTGTGCATCGCCTCACTGCATCACCCCGGCACCCCGGGCCCGGAGGGGTCCCTTCTTGGCTGTCCCCTCTCTTCAGCGGTCTTTCCAGGAGGGCTTTCTCTTCTCGAGGAACGCGGCCACCCCCTCCTTGCCGTCCTCTGTGAAAAAGTTGTTCACGATCACGTTCGAGGCCAGATCGTACGCCGCCGGATCCGGCAGGTTCACCTGGGAGTAGAAGGCCTGCTTGCCGATGGCGAGGCACGAGAGGCTTGCCCTGGCGATGTGCCGGGCCAGATCCATCGTCTCCGCCTCGAGCCTCTCCGCCGGGACGACCCGGTTGACGAGGCCCCACTCACAGGCCTCGCGGGCGCCGATGAGCCGGGCCGTGAAAAGCATCTCCATGGCGCGCTTGCGGCCCACCGCCCGGACGATCGACACCGCCGGCGAGGAGCAGAAGACGCCGAGGTTGACGCCGGGGGTGCCGAACCGGGCCCCCTCCTCGGCGACGGCGAGGTCACAGGCCGCCACGAGCTGGCAGCCCGCCGCGGTGGCGATCCCGTGGACCTGGGCGATCACGGGCTGGGGGATGCGCTGGAGCCGCAGCATCATCTCCGAGCAGATCGAGAACATCCTGTTGTGCACGGCGATGTCCTTGCCCGCCAGATCTCCGAGGTCGTGGCCGGCGCAGAAGTTCTTCCCCGCGGCGCGAATGACGATCACCTTCACCTCGCGGCTCTCCGCGACGCCCGCGAGACACCGGTTCATCTCCTCGAGCAGGGCGATGGACAGGGCGTTCTGCCTCCCCGGGCGGTTGAGGGTGACGATTCCCACGGTGTCCGCTTTTTCGTAGACGATGTTCTGATAATCCATGCCCCTGCCTCCTTGTGATATCCGTCGGCTGCCGCGGTCCTCCTTGACGGCCGCCCCGCGATGGGATAGGAGAAATTCCTGTGAGGGTCCCGACGGCAGACTTGTTTCCCTTATCGGGAGACGGCGGCCTTGTCAACAACAGATCCCTTTTTTGCCGGCAGGAGGCGATGGCATGAGCGAGTCCGTCCTTTTTCAGCCTGCATCGATCGGCTCCCTGGAGTTGCCCAACCGCTTCATCCGCTCCGCGACCTGGGAGGGGCTGGCGGCGCCCGACGGCGGCTGCACGGACGAACTGGCCGCGCTCATGGGGGCCCTCGCGGCCGGCGGCGTGGGGCTGATCATCTCGAGCCATGCCTACGTGCGGCCCGAGGGGTTCGCGGTGAGGGGGCAGCTCGCCGTGGACCGCGACGAGTGCATCGCCGGGCTTGCCCGGATGGCACAGGCCGTCCACGCCGAAGGCGGCCGTATCGCCCTGCAGCTTGCCCACGGCGGCGTTCTGGCCTCCACGCAGCGGACCGGACAGCCGGCATTCGCCCCTTCGCGGCTGGGGGGCCCCGAAAAGACCATACGGAGGGAGATGTCGGAGGCGGACATCGAGGATACGATCCGGGCTTACGGGGAGGCGGCCCTGCGGGCGAAAAAGGCCGGATTCGACGCGGTCCAGGTTCACGCCGCCCATGGCTATCTTCTCAGCCAGTTCCTCTCGCCCTGGTTCAATCGAAGAACCGACCGCTGGGGCGGGAGCATCGAAAACCGGGCCCGCATCGTTCTGGAAATCCTCTCCTCCATCCGGGCGGCGGCCGGCGGCGATTACCCCCTGCTGGTGAAGCTGAACTCCGAGGATTTCCTGCAGGGGGGCCTCTCGAGGGAGGACTCCCTGCAGGCCGCGCTCCTGATCGCAGCAGCCGGTGCCGACGCGATCGAGCTCTCCGGCGGCACGCTGCTTTCAGGCAAGCTGAGCCCGTCGAGGCCCAAGATCGAAGGCGTCGAGCAGGAGGCCTACTTCCGGGATGCGGCACGGCTCTTCAAGGCGAGGCTGCGCATCCCCCTGGCCCTCGTGGGCGGGATAAGGTCCTTCGAGGTCGCCGAGGGCCTCGTGAACGGGGGGGTTGCGGATTTCGTTTCCATGAGCCGTCCCTTCATCCGCGAGCCGGGCCTCGTCAACCGATGGAAAAGCGGAGACCGGAGGAGGGCGGCCTGCATCTCCGACAACCGCTGTTTCGGACCGGCCATGCGCGGGACGGGCTTCTACTGCGTCGTCGAAAAGGAAGGAGGGGCGGAAGCGCAGAAGGGCGGAGGAGCGGAAAAAGAGGGGAGCCGGGAAGACATGAAGCGCGGATAAGAGAAAAGGTTTTGTTTTTCTGCTCTTCCTACCTTCCGCTCGTCTTCGCTTCCTTCTTTTCTCGCGGACGGTGATAGCCCAGGGCCTGTCCCGTGGCGACGAGCGTGCCCGAGGCGCTGCGCACATCGACGGCCCAGAGACTGAGGGCCTTCTTGATGTCGACCGACCTTGCCTCCGCCGTGACGATCTCCCCCGGGGCGGCCGCGGCAAGATAGTTGATCTTCAGCTCCACGAGCAGGACGTCATCCCCCATGGAGTTTGCGGCCACGGCGGCCGCCTGGTCGATCATGGACGACAGGATCATCCCATGGGCCCGCCTGTGGGCATTGAGGTACTCGGGCCTGATCTCGACGGAAAGACGGCAATAGGCCCGGCGGACCTCCTCGAGCCGGATTCCCAGGAAGGAGGCCATGGGGTCTTTGGCCACGATCTCGCGGGCATAGTCGATGTTGGGGTCGTCCATGGGGGTTCTCCCTAGTCCAGTTCGTACTCGAACCGGGCCACAATGTGGAGCGTCGAGAGGTTGAACGTTTCCGGGAAGGGGGCATAGGGGGCCGCGGCCTGCACGACGGCGAGCGCCCCGCGATCGAGAGACTCGAACCCCGATGACGAGACGATGCCCGTGGCGGCCAGCGTGCCGTCGCTCTGGATCGAGAAACGCACGACCGCCGTCCCCGTTTCGCTTCGCGCGTAGGCCTCCCGGGGGTAGACCCAGAGGGACTCGATTTTCTGCCGCAGGTCCCGAAGGTAGGTTCGGTATTTCCCGGCGGGGTTGGCGAGGTCGACGGTCTCCTCGGGTCCTGCGGCCGGCTCCTTGCGTGGCTTGTCGAGGGAGACCTCCTTCTTGATTTCCGCCTTTCGGCTGTCGTCGGCCTGTTTCACCGGCGAATCGGCAAGCCTTACGGTGAAGGTTTCGAAGGGAAGCGTGGAGCTCCCGGAGAGCAGGATTCCCGCGAGGGACAGGAAGGCCGCGTGGAAGGCGCAGGATGCCAGAATGAATCGCAGGAGGACTTTCCTTGTGATCATGCGGCATCACCCCGGGAAAAGATGGAAGTGAAGAAGAGCGGGCAACACCCCGCATATAGTCAACAATTTGAAATAAAGCAAGTTTGCTGCCAGCCCGGCGGCCGAGGCGGGACGGGCGATGGACCATGACGAACAATGGATGAGGCTTGCCCTTGCCGAGGCGCAGAAGGCCCTGGCCGCGGGCGAGGTGCCCGTGGGCGCCGTCATCGTCAGGGACCATGCGCTCATCGCCGCGGCCCACAACGGGCCCGTGGGCCTCAGCGACCCTTCGGCCCACGCCGAGATCCTGGCCCTGCGCAGGGCCGCGGCCGCCGAGGGCAATTACCGCTTGGCGGGCACGACGCTCTACGTGACGATCGAGCCATGCCTCATGTGCACGGGGGCCCTCGTGCAGGCCCGCGTTGCTCGGCTCGTCTTCGGGGCGACGGACCCGAAGGGCGGCGCCGTCGTTTCCCTCTACCGGGTGCTGGAGGATCCCCGCCTCAACCACCGGATCGATGTCACGGGCGGGGTCATCGCGGCGGAATGCGGTGAAATTTTGAGTAGATTTTTCCGCGAAAAACGATTATGAATCCACCATAGGAGCGGAGAGATACCGAAGTGGTCATAACGGGACCGACTCGAAATCGGTTTGAGGGCCTAACAGCTCTCACGGGGGTTCGAATCCCCCTCTCTCCGCCATTCTTTCTTCCCGCTGCGCTTCCCCGGCCAGTCCCTCCGCCCCGCTTCCGGGTTTCGGCCGACCCTTTCCGTTGATATGCTTCGGCTTTTGTCCTGCAAGAAGGGTATGGACAAACGGCGGTTAAACTGGTAAGAGACGCCCAAAGCAAGGAGGGCCCCCGGCGGGGGCCCCTCTTTGCTGATAAGGGAAATTTCGGAGAGATGCCAGAGAGGCCGAATGGGCACGACTGGAAATCGTGTGTGCGCCCCTTAAAGGTGCACCGGGGGTTCGAATCCCCCTCTCTCCGCCAGAACGCAAGACGGCGGCGATCGGGTGTTGCCCGCCGTTTTTCTTTCCCGGGCCCCGGGTTGCGGTTCAAGACGTGAAAAGGCTCCTGTCCACCATCACCGGCCAGGCCTTCCCCTTCGAGCGCATCGGGGAGTTTGCCGACAACGGCGAGTCCCTGGAGGTTGCGATCGACGGGCTGGAGGGTGCCCGCGTGAGGCCGGGCCGGTATCTCTGGGAGCGTTTCGCCGACTTTCTGCCCGTCGCGATCGACGAGGGCCTGACCCTTGGCGAAGGCGGCACCCCGCTTCTGCCCGCGGGGGAGAGCCTTTCGCGGTTCACCGGCATCGGCCGGCTGCTCTTGAAAAACGAGACCATGAACCCCACGTGGAGCTTCAAGGACCGCGGCTCGCTCACCGTGATCGCAATGGCCCGCCAGATGGGCGAGTCCGTCACGGCCACGATATCGACGGGCAACATGGGGAACTCCATCGCCGCCTACGGGGCGCACGCGGGGATCCGGGCCGTCGTCTTCGTCCCCCGTTACGCGCCCCCGGAAAAGATCCGGGCCATGGCCGTCCACGGGGCCGCCGTCGTGCGGGTCGCCGCCCCCGACTACTCCGTGATGAAGCGGGAGGTCCTGGGCCTGGCCCCCGGGCTCCGCCTGCGGGTCGTCTCCGGAAACGGCCCCCTCCGCGCGGAGGGCTACAAGCTGACGGCCTTCGAGATGTTCGAACAGCTCGAGGGGCGCATCCCCGATTTTATCGCCGTGCCCACCTCGGCCTGCGGACACATCCGGGGGATCTTCAAGGGCTACCGGGAACTCCTTGCGGCGGGGCTGATCGGCGGGCTTCCCCGGATGATCGTCGTCCAGGCGGCGAATGTCAATCCCCTCGTCGCGGCCATCCGGGAGGGCCGCGACCGGGTCGTCCCCGTGACGGGGAAGGAAACCGTCGCCGAGGCCATGACCTCGGGGGACCCGCCGGGGGGAGACGAGATCGTCCGGAAGGCCCGGCGTTTCGGCTGGCTTGCCGAGGACGTCACGGAAGAGGAAATCCTCGATTCCCAGCGCCGGCTCGCCGGCGCCGGGTATTTCGTCGAGCCGGCGGCGGCCACGTCGCTTGCGGCCGTCAGAAAGCTGAGGGCTGCAGGGAAGATCGGCGAAGAGGATTCGGTGGTCCTCCTGCTCACGGGCTCGGGCCTGAAGGACATGGGCGTCTTTGCCCGCCGGCCGCTGGAGGTCATCGACAGCGACCTTGCGGGCATCCGGGGGGCTGTGGAAAAAATCCTCGCCCCTTCCCATCGGGACAGGGAAAGGATATACTGAAAACGATAGCCGGGCCCCGTGCAACGCCGACTTGTGAACCCCGTCAGGTCCGGAAGGAAGCAGCGGCAGCAAGAACCGTCGTGTGCTACGGCAAGCCCGGCTATCCTTATACAACACCGGGGCCATGGTGGAATACTTAGTCCTAGCCAGAAAGTGGAGACCCCAGGTCTTCGAGGACGTGGTCGGGCAGGATCACGTGGTCACGACGCTGCGCAACGCGATCCGCCTGGGCCGCGTGGCCCACGCCTTCATCTTCAGCGGCCCCCGCGGGATCGGCAAGACCTCGGTGGCCCGCATCCTGGCCAAGGCCCTCAACTGCGGGCACGGGCCCACGGAGAGGCCCTGCAATGCCTGCACGAACTGCCGCGAGATCACGGAGGGCTCCTCGATGGACGTCCGCGAGATCGACGGGGCGTCCAACCGGGGCATCGACGAGATCCGGGAGCTCAGGGAAAACGTGAAGTTTTCCCCCTCGTCGTCGCGCTACAAGATCTACATCATCGACGAGGTGCACATGCTCACCAAGGAGGCCTTCAACGCGCTGCTGAAGACCCTCGAGGAGCCGCCGCCCCACGTCATCTTCGTCTTCGCCACCACGGAGACCCACAAGATCCCCGCCACGATCCTGTCGCGCTGCCAGCGCTACGAGTTCAAACGCATCTCGCTCAAGGAGATCACGGCGACGCTGCGCAGGATCGCCTCCGGCGAGGGCATCCGGGTGAGCGACCAGGCCCTGACCTGGATCGCCCAGGCCGGCGAGGGCAGCCTGCGCGATTCCCAGAGCATCCTCGACCAGGCCATCTCCTTTGCCGGCGTCGACATCGCCGACGCCGACGTGGAGGCCCTCCTGGGGATGGGCGACCGCAAGTATCTCCTCGATCTCTCCCGCGCCGTGCTGGCCCGGGATGCCGCGGCCTGCCTCAAGATCATCGACGAGGCCTTCTTCGCCGGGGCCGACCTCAAGGTCTTCTACGAGAGGATGCTGGGCCATTTCCGGAACCTGCTGCTCGTCAAGATCACGAACGGCGGAGGGGACCTTCTGGATCTGCCCGACCACGACGTGACCGAGCTCAGGCGGCAGGCCGCCACCGCCTCGCGGGAGACGCTGCAGCGCCTGCTCGACGTGCTCATGGTGGGAGAGGAAGAGGTGCGCAGGAGCATCAACCCCCGTCTCGTCCTGGAATTCACGGCCGTCAAGATGGCGTGGCAGGAACCCCTGATCCCCATCGACGAGATTCTTGCCCGCATGGAAGGGATCGAGAGGCGACTCGGCCAGGGCCCCGCGTCCGCAAGGCCCGCCCCGGAGAAGCCCTATGCGCCGCCTGCCGAAAGAACGGCGATCGATCCGGGATCCGACGAACCCGTGGTCAGGGACGCGGCCCCGCAGGGCTCCGGGGACCGCTGGGACGAGTTCAAGCAGTTCGTCAAGCGCAGGAGCCAGCCGCTGTGGGCAAAGATCGAGCCGGGCCGGCTGATCGGGTTTGTCGACGGGACGCTGCGGCTCGGGTTCCCGAGGGGCTATCTGTTCCTCGATTTCTTCGACGAGAAGCCCCAGCGCGAAAAGCTCGAGGCCATGGCCCGGGAATTCTTCGGCCGGCCGGTCACCCTGGCCGTGGAGACCGTCGAAAACGGGCCGGGAGAGGCGAACGGCCCGAGTCCGAACCGGGCAAACCACATCCGGCGGGAAGCCCTGAACCACCCGCTCCTGCAGAAGGTCATGGATGTTTTCGAGGGGGCCGAGGTCCAGGAAGTGATCGTCAAAGAAAAATAGGTTCCTCGCTGTTTCAAGTGGGTAACCTAAAGTCCAGTTTGCCGCTGATGAGATAGATCATCGTGATGAAGTACTTCATGGAGCGGTAACCACGTGCTCTGGCCTTGGCGGCCTGGATCATGCTGTTGATGCCTTCGAGGATGCCGTTGTTGACGA
>JAGPKU010000027.1 GCA_018053845.1 Syntrophobacterales bacterium | reverse complement strand
CCACTTCTTTGCGTATCCGTCCATCTCCCCCTACGCATCGGCGTACGTGAAGGACGGAAAAACCGTTCTCGAGGTCGTCGCCGCTGCCGGAGACTCCGCGAAGGCTGCCATGAGCCGGTTCAGCGAGTTCCTGAAGCGGGACTTCGGGCTGGGCGAAGGGGGCAGGCGCGTCTGCCGTCTCGGGTGCCGTGTGGCCTACGCGGCGACCAGGGGTCTCTTCTGCTTCGGCTCGGGGCGCATCCTCGTGGCCGGCGAGGCAAGCGGTCTGTTGAATCCTTTCGGCGAGGGAATCTCCTCGGCCCTTGCCTCGGGGAGGATCGCGGGCGAGGCCGCCGTGAGGGCCCTGCGGGAGAGCCGGGTGCCGGGGGATCTCTACCGGGCGGCCGTGGAAGTCGAGAGACAGAGGACGCTGAGGCAGTTCCGTTACGGCGGCTACCTTGCCGGCCGAAATGTCACCTTTGACGTACGCAAGGGTCTCTCCGCCCTGCCGGTGACGGGCCGCATCGGCGTGGTTGCGGATTTGCTGGGATGGCTGGCATCCCTCGGCGGACCGGAGGGCCCTCGACCCGAAGGGAGGCGGGGTTCAAGATAACGTGCGGGAATGCCGATTTTCCCCGTAGAGGGTGAAGCGCGTCGAGGCGCTTCCCGGGAGGTCGGCATCCTGATGACGGCAAAACAACCCGGGTACAGGCCGGCGGAGCAGTGCCCCGTCTGCGGCAGCGGCCGGAGCGGCGGCGCCGGAGGCTTCAGGTCCGGCGTAAACCCCGCTGTGCGTGCCTTCTATGCCTGCGGCTACACCGTCACGGCGGTGACGACACCGTCGGGGCGCATGCTGGTCCTGGGGGTGGGATGCCGGGGCCAGCGAGGATCAAGCAACAAGGCCCAAGCAGCAAGGCCAAGGGGGGGATAGGCGGAAAGGTTCTTCAGCCTTGATGCGTTTTACTTGCGGCTTGCTGCTCTAAATAACCTTCTTCATGGCCGCCACGGCCACCTCGATCTGGTCGTCCGTGGGCTCGCGCGTGGTGATCTTCTGCAGCATGAGCCCCGGCCAGCTGATCATCTGCACCCAGAGCTTGTCCTTGTGCTTCCCGCTGAACCGGATGACCTCGTAGGCGATCCCCGCGATGAGGGGAAAGAGGGAGAGCTTGTAGGCGACCCTCGCCAGGAAGTCGGGCCTGCCGAGAAGCGAGAACACGAGGATCGAGATCACGAACACCACCAGGATGAAGCTCGTCCCGCAGCGGGGGTGGCGCGTCGAGAAGCGCTTGATGTTCTCCACGGTGAGCTCCTGGCCGTGCTCCCAGGCGAAAACGGTCTTGTGTTCGGCCCCGTGGTACATGAAGACCCGCCGCATGTCCTTCATGAACAGGGTCGTCAGCAGGAAGGCAAGGAAGATCGTCAGCCGGATGAGGCCCTCGACGAGGTTGAGCAGGATCGTGTTCTCGATGAAGTCCCGCAAAAAGGCGAAACAGTAGGCCGGGATGAGGACGAAGAGCGTCAGCGCCAGTCCGAAGCTCAGGCACAGCGACAGCGCGATCTCCCAGCCCTGGGGCTTCTTCTCGCCCTCGGGCAGGGCGATCTCGGCCGAGTACAGCAGGGTCTTGATGCCGAGGACCATCATCTCCACGAGCGTCACGGCGCCCCGGATGATGCGCAGCCCCAGCAGGCGGTAGCGCTTCGTGAGGGGGACGTAGTCCTGCTCCCGGATGACGATGTCCTTCGCGGGGGTCCGGACGGCCACGGCGATCCGGTTGCCGTGGCGCATCATGACGCCCTCGATGACGGCCTGGCCGCCGGCGATGTCGTCGGGCCCGGAGGGTTTCGAGTGCCCGCCGTCGGGCCCGTCTCCGCAGGAAGGCCCGGGCGCGGCGCTGTGCAGGAGGCAGCTGAAGAGGGATCGTGCGAGAACGGCGATCGTCATGGCTTCCCCGTCTTTTCGGGCTCCTTCTCACCCTTCTCGGCGGGGTCGTTCATGGATTTCTTGAAGCCGCGGATGGCCTTCCCCATGGCGCTCCCGAGCTCGGGGAGCTTGCCGGGTCCGAAGAAGACCAACGCGATGACGACGATGATGAGCAGTTCGGGCAATCCGAGGTTCGGCATGCGTGTGTTACCTCCCAGATGACGAGGGGACACCATATCACAAATCGGCCGGATTGCAACCCTCCCTGCGCGGGCCGTGAGTGCCGCCGGCGCCGAGACAGAAAGCGAGGGGCATGAAAAAACCGGAAATCAGGAGGCTCGGAGGGGCAGAAGAGCGGACGATGAGGGAAGATTTCGACGTTCCCTCCCTTTGCCGTCCGAGCTTCCGCTCTTCGCGGCGGGGAATCTGAGACGGTCCCGATCCGCAGCGGGCTGCAGCCGGACCGAATGACGCCGGAATCGCTTCAGGCCGCCTGGTCGATCCGCCGATGCGGGGCCCAGCGGGCCAGGCCGACCTTCATGGCGATCAGCGCCCGCCGGAATTCCCGCAGCGTCCGTTCGCACTGAACGAGGGCCCTGCTGTAGGCCCGTTTCTGATCGTCCCGGATCGCGGGGTTGATGAGGGCAAGCTCGAGGGCCTTCTTCACCACGATGAGCTTTCCCAGTTCGCCTTCGAATCTCTCCACGTCGTCCCTCGTGAGAATCCCCCTGTGCATCGCGTTTCTCCTTAGGCTTGCCGTATGGTGATCAAGATCGGAAGCTACGGGGTATACCGAAAGCAAGATGCATGCCGGACATGGCGGCATCTTTTGGGTGAAATGCCGGCCCTTTGAGGTTATAATCCTTGGCCGGCGTGAAGGGAGAGACGCGACCGTGAAAGCCATGATCCTGGAGAACATCGTGGACCTGGCACGCGAGGGCGAGCCCCTGCGGCTCGTCGATCGTCCCGAGCCCCGCCCGGGGCCGGGGGAGACCCTCATCCGGGTGAGCGCCTGCGGGGTCTGCCACACGGAGCTCGACGAGATCGAGGGCCGCACCCCGCCGTCTCGTCTGCCCGTCATCCCGGGTCACCAGGTCGTCGGGCGCGTCGTGGAGAACGGCGCGGGGGCGAACCGTTTCCCCGTCGGGGCCCGCGTGGGGGTCGCCTGGATCTACTCGGCCTGCGGGGTCTGCCCCCAGTGCCTGGGCGGAAACGAGAACCTCTGCCCCGAATTCCGGGCCACCGGGCGCGACGCCGACGGCGGGTATGCCGAGTACATGGCCGTCCCCGAGGCCTTCGCCCAGCCCGTCCCGGAGGTCTTTTCCGACGCCCAGGCCGCGCCGCTCTTGTGCGCGGGGGCCGTCGGCTATCGCTCGCTGCGGCTCACGGGCCTTCGCGACGGCCAGGTGTTGGGCCTTACGGGCTTCGGGGCCTCGGGGCACCTTGTCCTCAAGGCCGTGCGCCGCATGTTCCCCGGGTCGAAGGTCTTCGTGTTCGCCCGGAGCGAGGCCGAGCGGGCGTTTGCCCTGGAACTGGGCGCCTCCTGGGCGGGGGACACGGCCGATCGGCCGCCGGAGCCCTGCGATGCCGTCATCGACACGACCCCTGCCTGGGGGCCTGTCGTGGAGGCGCTCGCGAGCCTGAAGAGCGGGGGCCGGCTCGTGATCAACGCGATCCGGAAAGAGGAAGTGGACCGGGACCGACTCTTGCAACTGGACTACCCGGCCCACCTCTGGCTCGAGAAGGAGATCAAGAGCGTGGCCAACGTGACCCGGGCCGATGTCCGCGAATTCTTGGAACTGGCCGCCGGGATCCCGATCCTTCCCGAGGTTCAGGAATACCCGTTGGGAGAGGCGAACCGCGCCCTGGCGGAACTCCGGGCGAGGAAGATCCGGGGTGCCAAGGTCTTGAGAATGTAAGGCCTTTTGTCAACCGCTCGATCGGCGGTGCGTTACAACAACCAGAAGCCTCCCTTGCGGCTGCCTGTCGCCTCGGGGGCGGGGAGAGAAAGAGTCTGGACCACAGTGCGGCACTGAACCGTTTCCTGGCCCAGGTGGAGCGGCGGGCCTTCGGGATGGCGCGGCTGTCCTGCGGCAGTCCCGACGATGCCCTCGACATCGTGCAGGACACGATGCTCAACTTTGTCCGGCTTTACGCAGGCCGCCCCGAAGGGGAGTGGAACGTCCTGTTCTACAAGATCCTGCACAGCCGGATCACCGACTGGTACCGGCGCACGGCCGTCCGGAGGCGGTTCCACGACTGGTTCGGCAAGCCCCGCGACGGCGAGGCCGACGAGGAAGACCCGATGGCCCGGGTGGCCGACCCGACGTCGCCCGACCCGGCCGAAGGGGTCATGAGGCAGGAGTTCACCGGGGCGCTCCAGTCGGCCCTGATGAAGCTGCCCCTGCGGCAGCAGCAGGCTTTCGTCCTTCGCGCCTGGGAGGGTCTCGACACGGCCCAGACGGCCCGGGCCATGGGGTGCTCGGAAGGCAGCGTCAAGACACATTATTCCCGGGCGGTGCATGCCCTGCAGAGCAAGCTGGAGGAATTTCATCCATGAACGGCAACGGCAGCGAAAAAGAGGCCCAATTCCTCGAGAAGGCCAGGCAGGCCCTGCTCGCCTCCGAGGACCGGCTCGATGCCGCGACCCTCGCGCGGCTTCGCGATGCCCGTGCGAAGGCCGTCGAGGCGGCGGAAGGGCGCGTCCGGGGTTTCTTCCGGATCCCGAACTGGCTGCGCGTCGGGGCCTTCGCCACGGCCGCCGCGGCGGTGCTGGTCTTTGCGGTCTGGGTGGACCCGCAGAGGCAGGAGCTGCCCGTGAAGAGCCCGGACGAGTTCGAGATCGTTTTGAACGCGGACAACTTCGATCTCTACGAAGACATGGAGTTCTACGAGTGGCTCGCGGAGGCCGGCAACGGCGGCAGCAGCACGTAGCGCGCCGGGGGGGAAACGCCCGAGCCGGTCACGGCGGCGGGAAGAACCGGTTGCACGGATGCAGGACATGACGAGACGGATCGCAGCACTGGCAGCGGCGTTTGTTTTGCTTCTCGCGGGCGGCGCCTTAGCGCAGTCCGGCACCGCGTGGGACCGCCTGACCCCCGAGGAGCAGAAAACCCTCAAGCCCTTCCAGGATCGCTGGAACAGTATGAGCCCGGAGCGGCAGGAGCGTCTTCGCAAGGGGGCCGAACGCTGGCAGCGCATGACCCCGGCCGAGCGCGAACAGGCAAACCGGCGATACCAGAATTGGCGCGAGCTCCCGCCCGAGCGCAGGGAGACGATCCGCCGGGGGTACGAGGACTTCAGGAAACTGCCGCCGGACGAGCAGCAGCGGCTCCGCGAACGCTCGCAGTGGTACCGCCGGTTGCCCCCGGAGCAGCGGGAATCGCTCCGCGAAAAGTACCGCCAGCTGCCCCCGGAACAGCGGGACTCGCTCCGCGAGAGGTATCGACAGCGCTCCGTGGAGCCGCGGCCGGATGTCCGCGGGGACCTCTACCAGGCCCCGGGTCCGGGCGGCCGGGCCGTGCCGCGCGGCGACAGGGGCGGCGGCGACAGCCGGGGGAAAAGAAATTATTGAGGCCGCCGCCAACCGGTTTGACCCCTTTTCGTTTTTTCACACAGAAGTGAAACCCGGCCTCTCTCTCCCTTTCCATCCCCTCCGGGCCTCTCGCACGAGAGGCCCTTTTTTTGTCCCCGGAGGGCAGCCGGGCACCGCTCCGCGTCAACTTGACTTTTGTCATCAGGCTGATAGGATCAAAAAAAAATCGGGCGACAGGCTCCGGGCATCGGGACGCGGAACGACATGTCACCCCCTGACGGTGTGCAGGGCGTGCGATGCCGGATGCCCGGAAACCCGGCACAGCACCGACGCGAAGGATTCGCTGCCATGAAGATCCGCGTGGAGACCTACGACGGCTACCGGGCCGGCGAGCGGCCCCTGCGGTTCCGCCTCGGCGAGAAGAGCCGCGAGGTCGTTGAGATCCTCGACCGCTGGTTCGGCGAGGACCACGACTACTTCAAGATCCTCGCCGACGACGGCGGGGTCTACGTGCTGCGCTGCGGCCGCGGCGAGGGCGGCTGGGAGCTGACCCAGTACCGGGCCGCCGGGGCGGAGTCCGTCGAGGATGCGACGGCCGAGAAGGCCCCCCGGGGGCCGTTGAACTAGAGGCAAGGGCATGGCGAAAGGCGAGGGGAGTCGCACGAGAGGAACCGGCCGAGGCCGGGCCGCCGCGGGGCAGAGCCCAGCCGTGGCCGAGGCGCGGCTGCGCGCCATGATCGACGCCTTCGACGGCTTTATCTACATCTGCTCCCGGGACTACCGCATCGAGTACATGAACGAGCGGCTCATCGAGCGCACGGGGTACGACGGGACGGGGCAGCCCTGCTACCGGGTGCTCCACGGTCGCGACGAGGTCTGCCCCTGGTGCATCAACGAGCGCGTCTTCGCCGGCGAGACCGTGCACTGGGAGATCCAGAGCCCGAAGGACAGGCGGTGGTACGCCGTCGTGAACGCGCCCGTCTCCAACCCCGACGGCACCCTCTCCAAGCAGGCCCTCATCCGGGACATCACCGACGCCAAGCGCACCGAGAGCGATCTCAAGCATGCCCTGGACCGGCTCGAGCACGAGGTGGAGATCCGGACGGCGGAACTCCGGATGAAGAACCGCCAGCTCGAGGAGGAGATCGCCGACCGCAAACGCGCCGAAGAGGCCCTGGCGGCCTCCGAGGAGCGGTACCGCAGCGTCATCGACAACGTCGGCATCGGCATCTCGCTGATCGGCCCCGACATGGAGATCCTCGCGCTGAACCGCCAGATGCGGGCCTGGTTCCCCGGCATCGACGTCGCGCAGAGACCCGTGTGCCACCGGGCGTTCAACGACCCGCCCCGGGACTCGGTCTGCCCCTGGTGCCCGACGGTGAAGACGCTGCGGGACGGGCAGGTGCACGAGTCGGTCACCGAGACGCCCGCGGCCGGCGGGGTGCGTCATTACCGGATCGTCTCGTCGCCCGTCCTGGACCGCGACGGCCGCGTCACGGCGGCCATCGAGATGGTCGACGACATCACGGACCGCCTCCGCTCCCAGCGTGACGTCGCGGATTCGGAGGCCCATTATCGGGCGATCTTCCAGACGACGGGCACCGCCACGATGATCATCGAGGAGGACATGACCATCTCGATGGTGAACGACCAGTTCGAGAGGGAGTCGGGCTACTCGAAGGCCGAGGTGGAAGGCCGGATGCGCTGGACCGAGTTCATGCACGAGGACGACGTGGAGCAGATGAAGGTCTACCACCGGCAGCGCCGCATCGACCCGGACCTCCCTCCCCGCAACTACGAAATCCGGGTGCGGGACCGCGACGGCCGCGTGCGGAGCGTCTCCGCGACGGTCTCGCTCATCCCGGGAACGAAAAAGAGCGTCGCCTCCCTCATGGACATCACCGTGCGCAAGGAGGCCGAGGAGAGGCTCAGGGAGTCGGAGCGCTTCCTTGCCGACGTGATCGATTTCCTGCCCGACGCCACCTTCGTCATCGATGCCGGCGGCCGGGTGATCGCCTGGAACCGGGCGATCGAGGAGATGACGGGGGTACCGGCCCCGGAGATGATCGGCAAGGGCGACTACGAGTACGCGCTGCCCTTTTACGGCGAGCGCAGGCCTATCCTCATCGACCTGGCGCTGAAGCCCGACCGCCGCTACGAGCAGACGTACGTCTCGACCGAGCGCCACGACACGGTGCTCGTGGGAGAGGCCTACATGCCGGCCCTCAAGGGCGGGCAGCGGTATCTGCACGGCACCGCGAGCATCCTGCGCGACTCGTCCGGCAACGTCGTCGGGGCGATCGAGTCGATCCGTGACATCACGGAACGGCGCAGGATGGAGGAGGCCCTGAGGGCCCGTGAGGAGGAGCTGGAGCACAAATCCCGCAACCTCGAGGAGATGAACACGGCGCTCCGTGTCCTGCTCAAGCATCGCGAGGAAGACAAGAGCGAGCTGGAGGAGAAGATCCTCGCCAACGTGAAAAAACTCGTGGTGCCCTACGTGGAGAAGCTCCGGAAGAGCCGGCTGACGGACGAGCAGGCCTCCTACGTGGAGATCCTCGAGGACCACCTTCAGGACATTCTGTCCCCGTTTTTGCGCAACCTCGGGACGCGGCATCTCAACCTCACACCCAAGGAGATCCAGGTGGCAAGCCTGATCCGCGAGGGCCGTACGAGCAAGGAAATCGCGGAGGTCCTCGGCGTATCGGCCAGGGCCGTCGACTTTCACCGGGACAACATCCGGATCAAGCTGGGACTCAAGAACAAGAAGGCCAACCTGCGGTCTTTTCTCCTTTCCACATTCTGATCCTGCTGCCTGAGGGCCGAACCATCCATAATTAAAGCGATTTTTTTAAATATCAGGTATTACCTGACAACCCGCTGTATGTAATCTGATATTGCCTTTTTTGCCGATCCGGGTTAAGGGGTTTGACGGTACGAAGGTGTGCCGCTGTTGTCCCATCCTCCAGCGCATGGGATTTCTGTGAGCTGCGATACGAGGGTACGGGACAGCCGGTTTTCCGGAGTCTTTTTATGAAGAATCAAGATCAGGCCTCCTCCACGGACCGGGAGAAGAGGCTTCGATTACTGGGCGAATTCAAGCGGATCAGGGACGGAGCGGCCGGTGAGCCGGAAGGGGACGAGGGGGAGATGGAAGGGGACGAGCCCCGGGAGTTGAGCCCCAGTTCCCGCTTTTTCCTGACAAAATAAGCCACTTGACCGCCATCACGGGTTCTGGACCGTTTCCAGGGTCTTTGGGAAACCCTGTTCCTCCGTTCTCCTCATCAGGAATCGTGCCCCTCCGCCTCATATTGTCCTTCTGCAGGAGAGAGGATTACCAGGGAGATAGGTAGCTCAAGGAGAGAGTGGAGGCGGGGGGCACCCCTTTACCCGCAGCCGGAAAAGGATCGAGCAGCAGGCGGCAAAGAAAATCCCCCTCTTGTCCCCCTAAAAGGGGCGGGACAGGGGGATTTTTCATATGTTCAACCCGTATTGAAGCGCCCGCCGCTGGATCGCCAGGGGGATCTGCGGCTGGACGAGTTCCCCGCCCCTCGACCGGAAGAGCACATAGACGAGAAGCGCCTCCTTCATCGTAATCCCGATTTCATTCAGCCTCGGCAGCAGGATCCTCTTGTCTGCGGCAAGGTCGGCCAGGGCCGTCTTGAGGCTCTCCGCCGCCTCCTCCGCCGGCAGGGTGACGGCGTGGCTGCGCATCGAGCCCGGCCGACGCCCGAATTCCCCCTGCCACTGAAAGAGGGTCACCCGGCGGATGAGTCGAAGGTACAGCTCCGCGTTGGCCTTGAAGGCGGGCACCCAGAAATGCAAGGGCAGGCTCTCCATGGCCGGCGCGACGGCCCTGGGGAGGTTGCAGAATCGCACGTAGTCCGCAAGGGACTCGAGGGGAATTCCCTCCACGGAGGCGCGGATGCGCCAGAAGGGAAGCGCGGTTTGTTCCTCCGTCGTCTCGTCCGGGATCACGGCGAGGGGGATGTCCTCCAGGCCCTCCTCGAGCCGCCTCCAGGCGCGCTCGCAGTTGCGGCAGGTCAAAACGAGGGTGTCCCGCTCACCCTCGAGGTCCCACCCGCAGTCGGGGCATGTCGCCGCGAAGAACCGGACCCGGGACTCGGGCTGCTTCACGGCCGCCGCCAGGCCCTCCCACCGGGCGACGGGCACGAGGGGCCTGTCCTGCAGCAAGTCGACGATCCGCCCGTTGCGGCGGCCCAAAGGGTAATAGAGGAGGCTCACCTGCTCGCCGATCCAGGCGCGGTGCAGGGCCGGGGCCGTCCAGGGCGGGATGCCCAGCTTTTTCATGTTCGCCTCGAAGCCCGCCAGGGCCTGCGCGACCGTGATGGAGGGCGCGAAGAACGTCCCGCCGACGGCGGGCGAGACGAAGCGCAGACTCGCCAGACGGGGCTGGATGCCCAGGGACCACGGGAGTCGGGGGGCGTCCAGCGCGATGTGGTTCAGGTCGACGGCGCCCGCCTCGATGCGGCCGCCGGGCAGGCAGGAGAAGGCCATGCCCTTGAGCCGCCAGTAGGGAACGAACAGGATGTCGTCACCGGCCGCTGCGGGCGGGGGGATGCAGCACTCCAGCGGCCCGCGGCTGCCGATGCAGAGCTTCACCCGGCACCAGGGGCAGGTGAAGATCCGGTCGGTCTCCTCGAGGCACAGGGCCCCGGCGCAGCGGGGGCACTGGAAATCGATCCGCCAGCGCGGGCTATCCGATCTTGTTTCCACAATGATTGCAGTACACCGAGTCGGGCAGGTTTTCGGCCTTGCACTGCGGGCAGGTCCTCGGGCCCGGCGCCTCGCCCGCGGGGCTGCCGCAGCGGGAGCAGAACTTCGCGTGGGGCGTGAGGTTCTTGCCGCACCGGGGGCAGCGGTTGAAGACGACGAGCTGGTGGCCGCAGTTCGGGCAGAACTTCGCGTCGGCCGTCACGGGGCCCTGGCACTCGGGGCAGGTCATGGCGGCTGCCTGGCCGCCCTGCCGCATGGACTCCGCGTAGAAGGCGGGCATCATGAGCCCCAGGCCCATCCCGAGTGCCGCGCCCGCCTCGGTCTTCATCTCGGCGGCTTTCTCGAGGGCCATGGCGGCCTTGACCTTGAGCAGCTTGTTGACATCGTCGAATACGGCCAGGCGGCTCTTGTCGTCGATGGCCTTCTGCACCTCGGCGGGGGGTGTAATCGAGTTGATGTAGAGGGCCTGCAGGCCCAGGCCGAAATGGCTGAAATCCTCCTGGAGGCGCTTGACGAGCCCGGCGGAGAGCTCCTCGTAGCGGCCCGGGAGCTTGAAGACCGTGTCGATCGTCTCGCCCATCAGGTCGTTGAACCGCGAGACGATGGCCTGGCTCAGGTAGTCCTCGATCTCCGGGGTGCCGTACATGCCCTGCGTGCCGACGAGACGGTTGACGAGCAGGGCGGGCTGCAGCACCTGGATGCTGTAGACGCCGTGGGCCCTCAGGCGGATGAGGCCGAGCTCCGAGTCCCGGAAGGCGACGGGGTCGCGGGTCCCCCACTTGAGGTTGGGGAAGAGCTTCATGTTGACGAAGTAGACCTCGGCCCGCAGGGGGCTCGTCATGCCCCAGGGGAGGCTCAGGACCTTGGTGAGGACGGGGATGTTGAGGGTCGTCAGCGTGTGCCGGCCGGGCCCGAAGGCGTCGTAGGCCCGGCCCTGGTAGAAGAACACGGCCGACTGGCTCTCCCGCACCGTGAGCTGGGCGCCGTACTTGATCTCGCCCGAGCCCTTCTCGGGGATGCGGTGCACGAGCTCCCGCCCCGTCTCGTCGAACCACTCCAGCACTTCCAGGAAAATCAGGTTGTCGGTCCCCATCGTCTGCGTCCCTCCGACTGCATGGAGAAGTTGTGAATTCGAGCAATGAAGAAGCTGAGACAGTGAGAAGAACCGGGATTCTTCCCCGCAAGCCCGATGACGAGTCATGCAATTCCCGTGCAGCGGGCCGTGTCTCCCTTTTCACTCGACACCTATCGCCAGATCGGGTATTTTCCCGTAGACCTTTTTCCACGGGAGGCGGGCATGGACCGGGCGGAGAAGACGATCGCGAAGCTCAAGGCGGGCGAGGACGTGAAGATCGTCGCCATCGGCGACTCCCTCAGCTACGGCTGGATGGTCAGCAAGGGCTATCTCGATTTTCTCCGGGAGATGCTCCGGAGGCGATACCCGGAGGCGTCGATCCAGATCATCAACAAGGGGATCCCCGGCGACACGGCCTCGGGGGGGCTCGACCGGGTCGACACCGATGTCTGCTTCTACGATCCGGACTGCGTCCTCATCGAGTTCGCCCTCAACGACGCCTTCTGCGGCTTCACGTCGGAGCTCTTCGGCCGCAACATCCAGGAGATGATCGCCAGGATCCGGAAGAACACGAAGGCCGAGATCGTCCTCGTCACGGCCGTCTGGCTCGACGACCCGCAGTCCTACGACTTCGTCGAGAAGTACTTCTACGGCAAGCTCGAGGAGATGGCCCGGAAGTTCACCCTGCCCGTGGCGCGGGTGCACGAGCACTGGCGCAGGCAGGTGCTCTCCGGCGCCGTCGACTTCCAGGAGCTCGTCCAGTTCGACGGGGTCCACCCCACGGTGGAGGGCTATCGGCTCATGGCCGAGGCGGTGATGGAGGTGCTTTCGGAGTAAGCGCCTTACTTCTCCTTCATCCTCTCGAGAATCTCCCGGCGGGTGTCCCGGTACTCCTCCTTGTCCTCGATGGCGATGGCCTTGTCGATCAGATACTGCGCGTGCTCGAGTCGGCCCTTTTCCATGAGGACCCAGGCGAGGTTGTTGAGCAGGTCGGGGTGGTCACCCTTGGCCCGCAGGCCCTCGCGGAGTATGTTCTCCGCCCGGTCGAGCTGGTCCTGCCGGTAGTAGAGGTGCCCGAGGTTCAGGTAGGGGATCACCCATTCCCGGTTTTTCTTCAGGGCCTTCTCGTATTCCTTCTCGGCGAGCCCGAAGTCGCCCTTCTCTTCGTAGGCCACCCCAAGATCGTTGTGCTGCTGGGCTGTCAGGGGGTCGTCGAGGATGACGATCTTCGGCACCGCGCAGCCCGCCAGGATGAGAACGACCAGCAACAGAATGGACTTCTTCATGTGCCTTTTGCCTTAAGCCCTTTGCCCTTCGCCGTCATTTGTACACCAGCAGATAAACATTCCCCATCTTTTCCCAGATTTCGCCGAAACGGGTGTAGGGGTAACGGTTGCCCGGCGTGTAGCCGTCGTGTGCCCGGAACCCCTCGCCGTCGTAGCCGTACACCACCAGGTAGTGGGGTTTCGAGACCACCCAGAACCCGAGGTCCACGAGGACGATGACGGGCCGCCCCCGATCGATCTCGGCCTTGAGCCATTCTTCAGTTCCGCGGCCGGATTTCGTCTCGAAGCCCGCGTCCCGTGCGTAGCGATCCAGGTCGGTGATGAGGGCCCCCTGGAGCTTGTCGCTGTACACCCTGCTTGCCACCGTTTTCTGGTCCGTCGGCGCCCCGTGATAGGTCATCACCGCGGCGAGAGAGGCCGGGCCGCAGAACTGCGAGTCCTGTTTGATGAAAGGAACGCCCTCGATCTCGAGAGCGAGGGCGTTCGAAGCCATGAGAAGCAAGAGAATGACGATTCGTTTCAAGGCGCCTTACTTGATGACGATGCTCTTGTCGGTCAGTTTCAGGATCAGGATCACGAGCAGGATGATCACCAGGATGGCGATGACGACGCCCAGCCCGTCACCGCCCGCCAGCACCCGGTCCGAGGCCTGGGCGAGCATGTGGATCTGGCCGTCCGAGAGGCCCTCGAGCTTCTGCTCGATTTCCCCAGGGGTCAGGCCGTGGGCCTTGAGCTTCTCCTTGACGATCTCCGTTTCCAGCGCCCGCTGGATCCTGCTCATCTCGTCCTGGCGGGTTTCCGAGGCGGCACCCTGCGAGGTCACCGTCCCCACCATGCCGGCAACGGCGGGCGACACCATGAGGCAGGTGAGGTAGAGGGCGATTGTCAGTGCAAGGAGGGGTTTGCGAAGTCTGGATACCATGGCTCTTCTCCTTCAATCGGTTTTTTCGATCGAGGCGCGGGATGTCCGCCTCGTGGCGGCGGCCGCAGGTCTCGAGCGGGTCATTTCCGAATCATTTCGTAATGGTGCGCCTGGGCGAGGCCACCGGCAACGCACCTTCGACGGGGGGGAAGAATAGAACACTTGGCAGGGTCTGTCAAGATGGCCGAACCGGCGGCAGATGGCACGATTCTGGCAAATCCTTTGATCCCGTAAGGCTCTTTTCGCGACCCCCTAAAGGTCGGTTGCGGAACGGCCGATAATAGGGTCGAAGAGAAAATGACGCTCCCGCTGGCTTCAGCACCTCATGATGAACCCGGACAGCACCCCGGAAGGGGTCAAAGCGGTTACCCTTGATAGAGGAAGCCATGGACCGGGAGCTCATGAGCTGACTGGGGTATTCGTCAGGCACGGTATCCTGGTTGGCCCTTGTCAATAACCGGAGGCGCAGGCGTGTACGAGTACCTCTTCGTGATCATGATCAGCTTTTCGATTGTCGGTGCGTGGCTCTACGCCATCATCGAGTAGGTTGGATTTCTCAATCTCTCCTGCCTGACGTGCCGCGGGTCACCGGGGGGAGCCGGTGACGCCCCGGCGCGTTTTTTTTTATTCCTCCGAGATGCACAGCGAAAAGACCGCCAGCGGGATCACCCGGTGGACCTTCATCCGCCGGAATTTCACCTCGACGAGGACAAAGTCCTCGTCCACTTTGACCAGCTTCGCCGGGCTTTTCGGCTCCGCCCCCGGGCGCACCGTGAACACGTAGGTGACATCGTCGGCCGTCAATTCCCCCACCGTCCCGACCAGTTTTTCGACGTATTTCCTGAATTTCATGGAGTCTCCATTCTTTTTCTTTGATCTGTGCCTTTTGCCTTAAGCCCAATGCCTTGCGCCTGTCCTTTTCACATCCACTGCTCGAAGCGCTCCGCGTACTGCTTTTCCAGGATCTCCTTGTGCCGCATCTCCTCGCGGGCCAGCCTGCCGAAAAGGTCCTCGAGCCCCGTGCCCCTGTACTGATCGCGCAGCCCCGTGTAGAAATCGAGGGCCTTCTTTTCCATGTGCATGGCGAAGACCATGATGTCCTGCGGGGTGCTGTCGGGTCCGAACTCGATCTCGACCATCATGTCCGAGGCCCCGAGGTCGCGCCCCGTCGCCGTCGCGCCGATGGCCTCGACGGAGCCGCTGTCGATCGCGTCCCGGATGAGCTTCCAGTGCCCCATCTCCTGGTCCGCCAGATCCTCGAGCAGGGTCCTGGCCGCCTCGTCCCTCACCTTGCCGCGAAACAGCAGGTAGAGTTCGTTGGCTTTCTTCTCCTTGTCCATGGCGAAAAGGAGCGCGTCCTTCAGCGTCGCAACGTTCATCGTGTCCTCCTCTGAAAAGGCTTATGGCAAAAGGCTAAAGGCTTGTGGCCAGGATGCAGGAAAAACCACGTTATCCTTCATTCCTCCTTACGCCCTATGCCCTTCGCCTTACGCCATTACTCTTTGTAAAAAATCCTGTAGATCGCCCCGGCCCGGTCGTCGGAGACGAGCAGGGCGCCGTCGGGCATGACCAGAACGTCCACGGGGCGTCCCCAGGCCGAGAAGCCCTCGAGCCAGCCCTCGGCGAAGGTCTCGTAGCGCAAGGCCCGATTGCCTTCGAGGCGCACGAGGGTGACCCGGTAGCCGATGGGCCGGCTGCGGTTCCACGAGCCGTGCTCGGCGATGAAGATCTGGTTGCGGTATTCGGCGGGGAACATCGTCCCCGTGTAGAACTTCATGCCGAGGGCGGCGACGTGGGGCCCGAGGTGGATCTCCGGGGCCGTGTACCGGCCGCAGTCCCGGTTGCGCCCGTAGGAGGGATCGAGGATGTCCCCGTGGCAGTAGGGGAACCCGAAGTGCAGGCCCTTCTGAGGGGCCCGGTTCAACTCGTCGGGCGGCCGGTCGTCGCCCATCCAGTCCCGCCCGTTGTCGGTGAACCAAAGCTCCCCGGTCTCCGGGTGCCAGTCGAAGCCCACGGTGTTGCGCACGCCCGAGGCGAAGACCTCCAGGTCTTTCCCGTCCGGCTTCATCCGCATGATCGAGGCGTAGCGCCGGTCCTTCTTCTCGCAGACGTTGCACGGGGCGCCCACGGGGACGTAGAGCAGCCCGTCGGGACCGAAGGCGATGTATTTCCAGCCGTGGTGCCGGTCCGTGGGGAAGGCCCGGCTGACGACCACGGGCTTCGGCGGGTTCCGGAGGCGCCCGGCGATGCCGTCGAACCGCAGGATCCGGCTCACCTCGGCCACGTACAGGGACCCGTCCCGGTACGCCACCCCGTTGGGCATGTTGAGCCCGCGGGCGATCGTGAGGATCTCGTCGGCCTTCTGGTCGCCGTCCCGGTCGATGACGGCGTAGACCTTCCCCTCGCCCCTCGTCCCGACGAACAGCACGCCCGGGGGGCCGAGCGCCATGGATCGGGCGCCCTCGAGACCCGAGGCGTAGATCTCGATCCGGAAGCCCGGGGGCAGCTTGATCTTTTCGAGCGCGGGCCCGGGCGCCTTGAGGGTCGGCATGATGGCGGGAAAGACGGGAAGGACCCAGAGCAGCAGCCGCGGGGACCGCAGCCTCGGGATCAGCATGGGCGTGCGGGCCCGGTAGGCCCGGTAGGGATCGCCCAGCCTGCGCTCCAGTTCCGGCTCCTCGATGAGCTTGAACTCGAGGAGCGCCGCAAGGATGAACAGCGGGGTGAATACGCAGGTGAGCGACCACGACCTCAGGATCAGCCCGAGACCGAGGAGCATGAGGAACACGCCCCCCAGCATGGGGTTGCGGACGTAGCGGTACGGTCCCTCCCGGATCAGGCGCGGCGGCGGGTCGAGGGGGACGGGGGTGCCTTTCGCACGCACGAATTGGAGGACGGACCAGAGCCACAGGGCCGCGCCCCCCGCCAGGAAGGGCAGGGCCAGGATGACGGATGCGGGCCGTGACCCGAGGGGCGGCAGCGAGAGGAAGCGGTCGGCGGCAAGCGACGCGGCGATCCCGAGCAGGACCAGGCCGAGAAAGAAGGCGCCGCCCAGCGGGGCGAGCCGCTTGCGGACGGGGGCGGGCGCCGTGGCCGACCGGTAGATGAAATCGATGATGGATTCCCGCAGGGATGTCATGAGGCAGCCGCTCCCGGGGCTGTGAAAAACTCTCACGATTCTTATAGCACAGGCGGGTTCGGCGAGAAAAGGAGTTCGAAGCAATCGGGCCGGGAACGATTCAGGCCAGGATGTCCAGCAGCGCGCCCTGCATCTCGTCCTCCGCCCGGATCGTCTTCACGTCGGCGGCGACGGCGTGCTGCGTCGTGATGAGCTCGACGAGCTCTTCCTCCAGGGAGACGTTGGACATCTCGTGTCGATCCCCGGGGATCTCGTCGGGGGGCAGCGGGGCGCCGGGCGCGTCGACCCGGCTGAGGGTGACCTTCACCCCGGCGGGCGCCGCCTCCTCGAGGGAGACCCTGCTTTTCTTGAAGTCGTGTGTGCCGGCGTCGGCGATGTTGTTCGCCGTGACGTCGAGCCTCCTGAGGTTTGCCCTCAGGGCCGAAAGGGCCGTGTGGATCGCTTCCGACATGCCGAAACCCCCGGGTCGTCCTTCACACGGCCTATCGGCAGCGGCGCGGCGAACTTGAGGGACTCAGCACTCTTCCCAGTCGGCGAGGCACAGGGGGCATTCGCCCTCCTTGGCCCGATCCCAGTCCGGCCACCCCGTCTCGCGCTTCGTCACGGCACCGGCCGCCTCCTCGGCGGTCTCGAACGAGGCGAGCCAGAGCCCCCCGATGCAGAGCTTGACCATATTCCAGTCCGCCTCGTCGGGCTCGATCGTGAAGGTGCCGGCCGGTGTCCTCAGGATGTACGCCATGTGTCTGCCGTCCTTGCGGGTCGTTCTGCGGAAGCCCCCTTCTATCACATTTGCCGCCGCATTTCCACGGTCGGCCGCGTCCCGCATTGACAGGACGGGCGGATATCGTCTATAGGAAGGCACTGCCGACACCAAGAACAACAGGGGGTGCCCCATGCCGAAGCGGTCTCTGTGCCTTGCGTCGCTGATGGTGCTCGTGTTGGCCCTCTCGGGCTGCATGGTCACGAAGAGCGCCTACGAACAGAAGGAGCAGGAAGCGGACACGCTCGCCAAAACCGTTGCCGATCTGGACCGGAAGAACAAGGATCTCACGGCCCGGACCGAGAAGCTGCAGGCGGAAAACGACGAGCTCAAGAAGCAGCTCGCCGCCAAGGACGACCTGCTGCAGCTCAAATCCGAGGAAATTGCCAAGCAGGACGCCAGGCAGGCGGCGATGGTCGACGAGGTGGAGCGGATGAAGGCCCAGCAGGCCCGATCGGCGGCAGGGGAGGCCCAGGGCGGTGCCGCGGGCCGAAAGGCCGGCCTGAAGTCCATCCGGCTGAAGGTGCTCTCCGGCGACGGCCGGATCGACTCCGCGAGGCGGATGGCCAAACGGCTGACCGCCATGGGGTACCGGGTGGAGAGCGTGGGGATGGCCGAAAGTTCCGATTACCCCGCCAATACGGTCTACTTCGCGGCGAAATACAAGCCGGAGGCGAAGACCCTCGCTGCCAAAATCGGCAAGGACACCATCGTCAAGCCCCTGACCTGGAAGTCGGTCTTTGCCATCATCGTCGTGACGGGGGGGTGAGAAGTCAGGGTCCAGGGGAAGACAGGAAATAGGAGAAAGACAAATCCCCCTTCATTCCCCTTTGAAAAGGGGGAAAGAGGGGGATTTTCATGATCGCGGCGGGCGGTTACCGTCCGCCGGCTGCGTGCCTCTCGGCGATCTTGTTCTCCACCAGGCTCCGGTGGGCAGCCGTATCCCGTACGATTTCGTCGGCCAGGTACCGAAATCCCGCGTCTTCGGTCTGCACGATCTCGGTGAATTTCGCCTCGATCACGGCCTGCTCGATGTCCAGGGCGAGCCGCAGGGCCTTCAGCTCCGGGACGCCGGCCTGTTTCAGGCTCTCGATGTTTCGCTCGACGCCGGAGATGAACGTATTCAGCGCGGCCGCGCTGAAGGGGCGCCCGGACTGGAACCGGCCGGGATTGGCGGAGAGGATGGCGCTCATCGATCGGATGTGCTTTGCATGGCGTCTTTCTTCCCCGGCGAGCCCCCGCCAGAATTCCTCGCTACCCTTCCATAGAACGGCGCACGTCGCGTACAGGCGTTGAACGGTTTCCTCGGCCTTGGCCATCAGTTCCAGGGTCTCCAGGGTGCGATCCAGAACGGGGGGTTGCATGGGTTCCTCCGGGACTCATGAAAAAGTATTGGTTCTTTCTGTCTCTATCGGTTTCCCCGCGCCCTTCCTTAAATCCCGGCTCCCGTCGTGCGGGGCCGCACAAAGTGCTTGACATCGTGCGGGCTTAACGGTATTCGGGACGCGGTGATGGAGTTCACCCTTAACCGCCTGCCAGGCTGATAACTCCTCTGAGGTGAATGCCCCGGAGGAGTTTTTTTATGGGTCAACCAGCGGAGACCATGACACCTCCCCCCGTCCAGCACGTCGCGCAGCAGGCCCTCCAAAAGGTCCGGTCCGTCTGCGACCGGATGCAAATCCTGTCGCTCAACCGCCAGCTCGAGGCCTGCGAGGGGCTGCTGGTCGAAAATCCCCTCATCGACGTGGCCGTCCTCGGCCAGTTCAAGGCCGGCAAGAGTTCCTTCGTCAACAGCCTCGTCGGCCGGGACGTCCTGCCCGTCGGGGTCATCCCCGTCACGACGGTCATCACCCGGCTGCGGTTCGGCGAGCGCGAGCGGGCCGTCATCACCTTCTACGACGGCACGACGAAGGAGATCCCCGTGAGTGCCCTCGACGAGTACACCTCGGAGGCGAAGAACCCCTCCAACGAGAAGAACGTGGAAACGGTCGACATCGAGCTGCCGGGCCTGGCCGATTACGCGGGCCTTCGGCTCGTCGACACCCCCGGCCTGGGGAGCGTCTTCAAGGCCCACATGGAGGTGTCGGCCAACTGGCTTCCCGAGGCGGGCGCCGCCGTCCTGGCGGTGAGCGCCGACCGGCCCCTGTCGGAAAACGACCTCCAGCTCATCCGCGAGCTGACGCAGTACACCCCGAGGATCATCCTCCTGCTCACCAAGGCGGACCTGCTCACGCCGTCCCAGCAGGAGGAGGTCGTCCGTTTTTTTGAGGACACCCTGAAACGGGAGCTGAATCGGGAGTTCCCCATCTACCTCTATTCCACAAAGACCGAGACCGTTAAATTCCGGCAACGGCTCGAGGCCGAGCTTTTCTTCAAGCTGGCCCTCAACCGGGACTTCGAGTTCCGGAAGATCCTGCAGCACAAGGCCAATTCCGTGATCCGCGGGTGCCTCGGCTACCTGGAGCTTGCCCTGAAAACCTCCCTGCAGGCCGACGAGGACCGCGAGAGCCTCCGTCAGCAGATCCTCGACGAGAGGGTCAGCTTCGAATCCATGCGGGAGCAGCTCTTCTTCATCTCCCGGGAGAACCAGAAACAGACGCGCGTCTTCATCATGAACATCCTGCAGGGGCTCATGCGGCCCCTCTGGACCGATGTCATGCAGAGGCTCGAGGCGGAGATGAAGACCTGGCGGGGGAACCTGTGGCAGCTCACGCGCCGCTACGAGCAGTGGGTGGCCGACACGATGACCGAGGAGATGCGCCGCGTTTCCAAGAAAGAGCACCGCCACTTCTGCGGGACGCTCAAGAAGGCCCATGCGGGCCTCGCGCGGTCCCTGGAAGCCTTTCGGGTGATCCTGAACGGCAACGTCCAGAAGGTGCTGGGCGTGAGCCTCGCCGAGGCCGAGTGGGACATCAGGATCGCCGAGCCCGAGCAGCCCGACATCCGGACGTTCCGGGCCTCGAACTACAACCTGGATCTGATCTGGTTCCTCATCCCCATGTTCCTGTTCCGCCGCGCCTTCGAAAAGCGGTTCCTCGAGAAGATTCCCTGGGAGGTGGAGACCAACATCAACCGCCTCGCCGCCCAGTGGGAGGACCGGATCAACGCGGCCATCGACGGCATGCAGAAACAGGCCGTGCAGTATGTCCGGGACGAGACGGCGACGATCGAATCATTGCTGTCCTCCGCCCGGGGACGGACGGATGAGATCCGCCGGATGATCGCCGAGCTGCAGGCGATCTCGGAGCGTCTTGCGAAGTCATGAACCCGATGGAAACGGACGATGTCCGAGGCCGTGTCGCCCGGTATGTTCTGGAGCGGAAGTGCCGGTCGGGAGGGTTCTGCTTCTACCGGCTCGATGAGCCCAGCGGGTCCGACACGTGGCATGCCCTCTCCATCCTCGATCTTCTGCAGGAGGGATTCGAAGACGAGGCCACGGTGGCCTACCTCCGGCGGACGCAGCACCCCGACGGTTCCTACGACAGCGTCTACGCGGCCTACTACGCGATCAAGAGCCTCGCCCTGCTGGGCGAGCGGCCTTCCCTGGACCCTCGGCCTTACGTGACGGCCAACCTCGACCGCTACCGGTTCGACGTGAAGAGACTGCCGGCGGAGGTGATCTCGGCGTTCAAGAGGACTTCCTGCCTGGTCGATCTCTGCGGCGCGCTGGGCATGGATCCCGACGCGTCTCTCCGGGACAGCATGGTCGAGTTCATCCTGGGCTTCCAGAACGACGACGGCGGCTTCGGGCACCTGGGTTCCACGCTCCTCGAGACGGCCCGGGCGCTGGCCATGCTCCGGAGGCTGCGCCATCCCCTGTCGGATCTCGGGGCGGGGACGTTCATCCGGCGATGCGAGGTCCCTTTTACGGGTTCACCGATATCCCCCACACGACCCTGTCTTTTCTGGAATATGTCCATGCCGGCGTGGAGGCTTTGTTCCTGATCTCCCGCAGGCCCGCCTACCTGGAGCCCTGCGCGGCCTTCATCCGCAACTGCCAGACCCTCAACGGGGGGTTCTCGCGGACCATGCAGGGCGGGATCGCCACCCTGGAGAACACCTGGTACGGGGTCCATGCGCTGCGCATGCTGTCGACCTGGATGGGGTGAGGAGCGGTCACGGCCCCGGTAAGGGGGAAAAACGCGAGACCGGCATGCGGAAAGACCGGGCGTCAGAATCTGCTTTACAAAGATCACCCCCCCGCGGTAATGCTGCCGTGACGCTCGAGCCTGTCGTCAAGGCAAAGCGCCGTTTCCTGTCGGCGAAAAGGTATCGGCATGATCGACATCCGCATCCCCGGATTCAAGCAGGTGACGGTGGAGCACCTGGTTTTGGATTTCAACGGCACCCTGGCCTGCGACGGGATCCTCGCCGAGGGGGTTCGGGAACTGCTCGTGCGGCTCTCACGGGATCTGCAGATCCACATCCTCACGGCGGACACCCACGGCAACGCCGCCGCGGCCTGCGAGGGATTGCCCTGCAGGCTCCTCGTCCTGCCGCAGGGGGCCCAGGACGTCGCCAAGCGCGACTACGTGCGGAATCTGGGCCCGGCCCGGACGGTCTGCGTCGGCAACGGCCGCAACGACCGGCTGATGGTCAAAGAGGCCGCGATCGGCATCGCCGTGATCGGGGAAGAGGGGGCCTCGGCGGAAACGGCGGCGGCGGCCCACGCGGTCTGCCGCAGCCCGCGAGAGGCCCTGTCCCTGCTGGCCGACCCGCGCAGGCTCGTGGCGACCCTGCGGGCCTGACCGGGGTCGGCGAAACGACAGCATCCTCGGGGAGAAAGAATTCGTCATGGCGGATCACCCAGAGCAGAAGTGCGTCTTCTGCGACATTGTCAGCGGCAAGGTCCCGGCGTACCGGGTCCACGAGACCGAGCACGCGCTCGTCATCCTCGACATCCACCCCTACACGAAGGGACACTGCCTGGTGCTCTCGAAGAAGCACGTTCCCTGGTGGCACCAGCTCACCGGGGAGGAAACGGCCGATCTCTTCGGGGCCGCCAACACCGTCGCCAACCGGATGATGAAGACCTACAGCCCCGACTTCGTCTTCCTCTACGCGAGGGGCAGGCGGATCCCGCACACGCACATCTTCCTCATCCCCACCTACGGCGGCGACGTCCTGGACCGTTTCTTCAACGCCCTGGAGAATTTCCAGGAATCGCCCTCGCGGCTCGCCGCGCTGAAGGACCCCGCTCTCATGGCGCAGGCGGCCCGGGAGCTGAGCGAGGGGGACGAGACATGATCATCGTGACGGCGGAACCGGTGGACCCCTCCGCCGTGTTTGACAAGCTCAAGAAGTCCGAGGCGGGATCCGTTCTCTTCCATTATGCCGTGGTCAAGAGCCGGGCGGGCGATCGGTCCACCGAGGGCATCCATTTCGAGCGGGCCGGGGACATGGAGGCGGAGTTGTCCGCCATCGAGTCGGAGATGAAGGCCCGCTGGAGCCTCGAGGATGTCCTCCTGGTCCGCCGGCTCGGCGTCCTGGACGTCGGCGACATCATCTCCCTTGTCGCCGTGAGCTCCCCGGCAAGCCTCGACGCCTTCGAGGCCTGTCGCCACGGGCTGGAACGTCTGAAGACCATGAAGACCCTGAAGAAGACGGAGCGGATCACGAACCGGGAAAGGTCGTGAAATGCGCGATTTTCTCGTCGTCAGGCCCGCCGTTCCCGCTCCGCCTTCCCGAAGGCCGTGTCCATGACCGAACCGTCGAAGACAGCCAACATCCGGGTCCTCTTCGCCCTCACCCTCATCCACTTCACCGGCGATTTCTACAACGCCTTCACGACGCCGCTGCTGCCCGTCTTCGCCGGCGTCTTCGCCCTGTCGCTCACCGAGGTCGGGATCATCAGCGGCCTCGGCCGCTTCCTGTCCTTCGTCGTCCAGCCCAACGTCGGTTACCTCGCCGACCGGTACCGCACGCGCCTGTTCATCCTCGGGGGCATCCTGCTGTCGGTGACGGCCGTCCCCCTCTCGGGGGTCGCCCCGTCCTATGCCGCACTTCTCTGCCTGACGGCCCTGGGCTCCATCGGGTCGGCCATGTTCCACCCCTCCGTGGCGGGGATGGTCTATGCCTACGCGGGCACGCGCCCGGGGTTCGCCTACTCGGTCTTCAACATGGGCGGCACCTTCGCCTTCGCGGTGAGCCCCCTGTTCATCACGTGGTACGTGAGCGGCGGCGGCCTGGCGGCGATGCCCTGGCTCATGATCCCGGGTCTCGCCGTCCTCGTCTACCTGCTGTTCACGGTGCCCGTGCCGCAGGGCGAGAGGATGGAGAGCGACACCTTTCTCGGCACCCTCCGGGAGGCCTTCGGGCAGGTCTGGCGGTGGATCGCCCTCATCTGGCTCGTCATGGTCCTTCGCGCCTTCGTGGCCCACGTCTTCCGGACGTACCTGCCCGTGCTCTACGTCCAGGAAGGCTTCAGTCTCGTCTCCGTCGGGGCCATGATCACCCTCTTCACCCTCGCGGGAACGGCAAGCGGGGTGCTCTTCGGGTATCTCTCCGACCGGATCGGCTTCCGGAAGCTCTTCTGCGCGAGCTTCCTGGCCGCGGCCCCCTGTCTGTGGCTGCTCGTGTGGGCCCGGGGCCCCTGGGTCTACCCGCTCATCTTCCTGTCGGGGTTCTTCATCATGGCCACCCTGCCGCTGGGCGTGACCCTGGCGCAGACCCTGGCCCCCAAGGGGCGCTCCATGGTCTCAAGCCTCATGATGGGCTTCGCCTTCGGCCTCGGGGGCTCCATGACGCCCATCGCGGGGGCCTTCGCCGACGCCTTCTCCATCCGGCCGGTGCTTGCCGCCGCGGCGCTCATCCCGCTTGCGCTGCTCATCCCCGTGTCGCGCCTTCCCGAACCGCGGAAAACGTGTTAAAGAATGAAATCATGCAGTGATGGAATCATGGAATAACGGGCGTGGAAGCCGATCTTGTTTCGGACCCCGGTATGCCGACATTCCAACATCCCATCGCGCCGTGTTTTGGAGAAGCCCCATGCGCTATTCCCTGGTCGTGAACGGGTTCGGCAACGCCTTCCTGCAGGAGTTCGGCTGCCCCTGCCCGCGCTGCGCGCGGAAGGAGCCCGTGGCCAATGTGTCCGTTTCCCTCCTCGGACGGGAGGAAAGCGGCCGGATCGGCTGGCACGCCCTGGTCGACGTGGGGCTCGGGGTCGTCGACAGCCTCCGCAACACCTTCAGCGCCGACGAGGCCCGCGTGGACTGGCTCCTGTTCACGCACTGGCACCCGGACCACAGCCTGGAGCTCAACCGCCTGGGCGAGACGATGCGCCGGACGGCCCGCCGCCGGGGCGGGAAGTTCTCGAGAATCCCCGCCTGGTGCCGGGAGGGGACCGGCCGGTGGCTGGCGAAGAACTTCTCCTACGAATGGTACCGCTGCCTCGACGGGCGGCCGTCGCAGGAAGCCGAGCCGCCGGGGACGCCCCTGGAACCGGTCCCGCTGGGGGTCGAGGGCCTCCGGGTCACTCCCGTCTGCGTCTCCCATGCCGGGGCGGACATCGACCCGGAGAACTTCAAGGCGCGCCGCTTCAACTGCGCCTGCTTCGTCGTGCAGACCGAAAAAAGGAAGACGGCGCTTCTCTGGGACCTGGACAGCAGCAATACCTGGATCACAGATCCCGAAACGGAGGCGCAGAAGAAGGCCGTGGAACTCCTGACGGGTGCCGATCATCTCCTGCTGGACTGCTTTTCCTGGCGCGTCGAGGAGCACGCGGGCTTGAGCACGGGGCACCTGTCCTTCGCGACGG
>JAGPKU010000106.1 GCA_018053845.1 Syntrophobacterales bacterium | reverse complement strand
CTGGAGGGAGCGAATCCCCATCGGCCACGCCGTGATCGAGGCCGTCGAGACCCCGGGCCACGCGGCACACCATGTCTCGTACCGCGTCGGCGACGTCCTCTTCGCCGGCGAGGTGGGCGGGGTCTATGTCCCCCTGGAGAACGGGCTCTACTGCCGCCCGGCCACGCCCCCGCCTTTTCAGCACGCCATCTTCAGGGATTCCATCGCCCGGGTGGCCTCCCTCGACGCGTCCCTCGTCTGCCTGGGTCACTACGGCTGCAGGCAGGACGTTTCGGGCCTGTTCGAAAGGGCCCGGCGCCAGCTCGACTTCTGGGTGGACAGAACGCAGAGGCACCTCAGGGCCGGAAGCGATCCCTTCGAGGAGACGGTCCTGGCCGATCTCGTCGACGCCGACCCGGACATGGGGGGATGGCGCTTGTTGCCGGACGACATCCGGACCCGCGAGAGATCCTTCTGCTTCAACAGCATCCGGGGCATCCGGGGGTACCTGGAAAAGACGGATGTTAGGAAGTTATGAAGCTCCGAAGCTCGGAAAGGACACTCATGGGCGGTCGTACCGGCGTTGTCCGATCTTCACAACTTCCCAACGTCGCAACTTCCGCGTTCAGGGGATGTTGAAGATCCGCCTGGCGTTGGCCGTCGTCACGGCCGCCACGTCCTCGAACGGCAGCCCCTTGATCTCGGCCACCTTCCGGGCCGTGTGGACCACGTAGGCCGGCTCGTTGCGCTTGCCGCGGAAGGGGTGCGGCGTGAGGTAGGGGCAGTCGGTCTCCACGAGCAGCGAATCCAGGGGAAGCTCTCGGACGATGGAGCGCAGCCTATCGTTTTTTTCGAAGGTCACCGTCCCGGGGATGGAGATGTAGAAACCCAGACCGATGCACTGTTTCGCCATGGCATAATCGCCGGAGAAGCAGTGGATGATGCCCCTCCGGCCCCCCTTCCAGCCCTTGAGGAGCTCCACGGTCTCGCGGTGCGCCTCGCGGTCGTGGATCACGACGGGAAGATCGAGCTCCGAGGCCAGCTCCAGCTGCTCGCCGAAACGGCGGATCTGGGTTGCCCGGGGCGAGAGGTTGCGGAAGAAATCCAGCCCGATCTCGCCGTAGGCGACGACCTTCTCCCGCCTGGCCATTTCCTTCAGCGCGTCGTATGTCGCACCGTCGATGCCCTTCACCTCGTGGGGGTGGACCCCGATGACGGCATAGACGTCGGGGTAGCGGCGGGCGATGTCGAGGGCCCTGCGGCAGTCCTCCACGGTGGTGCCCACCGTGACGATGATCTCCACGCCGGCCTCCCTCGCCCGGCGGACGACCGCATCGCGGTCCCGGTCGAAGGGGGTCATCTCCAGGTGGGCATGCGAATCGATGACCATCGGCGGGCGCCCTACCCCTTCGCGGGCTTCTTCCGGTCCAGCTCCACGGGGACCTCCTCGGCCAGGGCGGCCATATCGGGGAGCGTGGCGAGATACTTGGCGAGAAACGTCTCGGTCATTTCGCCTTTCTTGAGTTTGAGCTCGATGATTCTCTTGTCCGCGCTGTCCATGTTGAACGCCTCCGATCCTTCTTTCTTCATTCCGATCCTCCTCGTGAGTTCTCCGTGAACCCGCCGGTCCGACGGGAATGATCCGGTAAAAAACGCCTCAGCTCCGGAGCCGGGGATCGAGAGAATCCCGGATTCCTTCGCCCAGCATGTTGTAACCGAGCACCGTCACCAGGATGGCGAGCCCCGGGTACAGGGAGAGCCACCAGGCGATGTCGATGTTGTCCTTGCCCGCCGTGAGGATGTTGCCCCAGCTCGGCGTCGGCGGCTGCACGCCGATCCCGAGAAAGCTCAGGGCCGACTCCGTGAGGATCGCCCCGGCCACCCCGAGGGTCGCCGCCACGAGCACCGAGGCCATGCAGTTGGGCAGGACGTGGATGAAGATGATCCGCGCGTCGCTGGCCCCGATCACGCGGGCGGCCTGCACGAAATCGCGCTCCTTGAGCGAGATGACGTCGGCCCGCACCAGGCGCGTGATCCCCATCCAGCCCGTGGCGCCGATGATGATCATGATGTTCCAGATCGAGGGCTCGAGGAAGGCGATCACCGCGAGGATCAGGAAGAACGTGGGGAAGCACAGCATGATGTCGACGAAGCGCATGATGACCGCGTCGACCCACCGGCCGTAGTAGCCGGCCACGGCGCCGAGGATCGTCCCGATGAAAATCGCGATGCCCGTGGAAACGAAGCCCACCTTGAGGGAGATCTGCGCCCCCCAGATCATCCGTGACAGCACGTCCCTGCCGAGCTGGTCCGTGCCGAACCAGTGCTGCGCCGAGGGGGGCTGCAGGATGTTCTTGAGATCGATCGCCGCGGGGTCGTAGGGGGAAATCCACGGCGCGAGGATCGACAGGGCAAACAGCAGCACGACCACGGCGCTTCCCGCCACGGCGAGATGGTTTTTCGAGAACCGGTACCAGAAATCCGTTTTCATCGTACGATCCGCCGCCTGTCCCATTCGTCCCGGCCCCTCAGGAGATCCGGATCCTCGGGTCCGCCAGCGCGTAGGACACGTCGGCCAGCAGGTTCCCGAGGAGCGTCAGCACGGCCCCGATCACCAGGATCCCCATCACGACGGGGTAGTCCCGGGCCATGACGGCCATGTAGAAGAGCTGCCCCATCCCGGGGATGCTGAAGATGGTCTCGAAGATGACGCTCCCCCCGATGAGCCCCGGCACCGAGAGGCCCAGCAGCGTGATGACGGGGAGCATGGCGTTGCGCAGGGCGTGCTTGTAGATGACCGTCCGCTCGGGCAGCCCCTTGGCCCGGGCCGTGGTGATGTAGTCCTGGCGGATCACCTCCAGCATGTTGGAGCGCATGTAGCGCGAAAGACCCGCGAGCCCCCCGAAGGCCGCGATCGACACGGGCAGGACCAGGTGCTTGAGGAAATCCCAGAAGGCCTCGGCGGGGGGGAGATACTCGTAGTTCAGGGACCGGATGCCCGAGATCGGCAGCCAGTCCAGATGCAGGCCGAAGAGGATCATGAGCAGCAGCGCGAGCCAGAAGGTCGGGATCGCGAACCCCACGAAGACGACGACGCTCATGACCCGGTCGAACAGGGAGCCCTGCCGCACCGCCGAGAGCACCCCGATGGGGATGGCGATGAGGAAGATGAGGGCCATGGAGAGCACGTTGAGGAACACCGTGATGGGGAGCCGCTCGAGGATCTTGGCCGACACGGGCCTGCCGTCCGGCGAGAAGGACACCCCGAGATCGAGCACGAGAAGCCTCCCGAGCCACTTGCCGTACTGGACGTGCAGGGGCTTGTCGAGGTCGTACATCGCCCGCAGGCGCTCCTTCATCTCGGCCGTCACCCGCGGGTTCATTTCGGTCTGGAGGTCCGTCGGGGAGCCCGGCGCGAGGTGCATGACGGAAAAGCAGATGACGGTGATCCCGAAGAACAGGGGGATCATGAACAGGATCCGTCTTGCGAGGTAGCGCGGCACGTCAGGACCTCCCCGGGACCGCCCGGATCGGGGCACGGCCGCGAGCCTCCCCCTGAAGCCCCTCGAGGAGACCCCGTCTCCCGATGTTCTCCAGCGTCCTCGAGAGGTTCTGCTCCGTGTGGGCCTCCACGGTCAGGATGGGACGCAGCCCCCTCTCGCGGACGAGGGCGAAGAGCCGCTCGAAGGGGAATGTCCCCTCGCCCACGGGCAGGTGCTCATCCTGAGCGCCCCGGTTGTCGTGGAGATGGATCTCGATGAGCCGGTGGCCCAGCCTCTCCATCCAGGCCTCCAGAGGGGCCCCGGCAAAGGCGTTGAAGTGGCCCGTGTCGAAGCAGAAACCCACCCGATCGGGCGGAAGCGCGTCGAGAAGGCTCCCGATCCGGCCGGGGTCCTGTTCGTAGACGTTCTCCAGGGCGATCCGGGTGTCGAGCCGGTCCGCCAGCGGCAGAAGCCTCGACCAGGTTTCGATGCTGTTTTGGAGCCACTGGCGCCCCGAGGACACGTAATACCGCTCGTCATGGGAGGGATGAAAGACGATCGTGCGGGGGCGGAAATGGCCTGCGACCTCGAAGACGCGGAGAAACCGCTCGAGGGTCACCCTGCGGATTGCCGGGTCGACGGCCCCCGGACGCAGATCCATGAAGGGCCCATGGAAGGTGATGGACCGATCGGGCCCGCAGAGCTGCCGCGCCAGGCCGGCGTACTCGCCGTCGGTGAAGCGCTCGAGGATGGCGCAGTTGAAGGCGATCTCCGGGTTGATCCTCTCCCGGAGGACCTTGTCGAGATGTTTCTGAAGAAGCTGATCGAAGGGGATATGGACCTGAAGATGTTTCAGGATGTCCTGCATCGCGATCATCCGGAAGACAAGCAATGTTAGGTGTTTACCATATCGGCGCCGCCGTGGCAACGGTCAATTTGAAATTGACAGCACGACCTCATCCTGTTACAAAACAGGCGGTTGGAGGAAAACCGGCCGGCCTTCCCGGCCGGCGGCGTCCGCTCGACGGGGTCTGCAGAAAGGAGGATGATTGGCTAAAAAAGACTTGGGCACAAGGCAGAAGATTCTCCTCGCCGTCAACGCGGCTCTGGAGAAAAAGGCGAAAAACATCGTCATTCTCAACATCAAGAAAGTCACCTCCTTCGCCGACTACACGGTCATCTGCAGCGGCACGTCGGACCGTCAGGTCCAGAGCATCGCCTCATCCATCGAGGAAAGCATGAAGAAGGCGGGAACCCTGCCTCTCGGCATCGAGGGCGAGAAGGGCGGCCGATGGGTCCTCATGGACTACGCGGACATCGTCGTGCACGTCTTTTACGAGCCGGTGCGCGAGTTCTACGACATCGAGCGGCTCTGGTCCGACGCCCCGAAGATGGAAGTGGCCGAGGACGCCGGCGAGGTCAAATCGCTCCCCAGGGGGATGTGATGTGAAGGCCACGATCGCGGCCCTGGCGGAGTTGCTCTTCCCGACGCTGTGCCTCGCCTGCGGCACGGTCGTGCCGGGCCGTGAGGGACACCCCTTTTGCGGGGGCTGCCGCGCGCGGATCCGCCCGATCGCATCCCCCCTGTGCCCTTCCTGCGGGATCCCCTACCCCGCGGGCGAGGGCCCCGATCACCTCTGCGGCCCGTGCCTGCTTGACGGGCCGCCCCTTGCCGCCGCCCGGTCCTACGGCGTCTACGAAACGGTCCTGCACGACGCCGTGCATGCCTTCAAATACGGCGGCAATCTCACCCTGGGAGAACGGCTGGGCCGGCTGATGGCAGATTGCGAATACCCCCTGTTCCGGATCGAGGACTACGAACTCATCGTCCCCGTGCCCCTGCACCCCCGGCGGCTGCGGCAGCGCGGATTCAACCAGTCGGTCCTCCTGGCCCGGGAGATCTCCCGGCGCCGATGCATCCCCATGGATTTCCAGACCCTTCGGCGCATCGTCGACACGGAATCGCAGGCGGGCTTGAAAAGGGGCGAGCGACAGTCTAACCTGAAAAAGGCATTCAGCGTACCCGACCCGGGGCGGATCCGGGGCCGGCGCATCCTGCTGGTCGACGATGTCCACACGACGGGGAGCACCCTGCGGGAATGCGCCGGGACCCTCCTGAGAGGGGGAGCCGAGGCCGTGGGGGCGTTGACGCTGGCGCGTGCCGTCCAGGAGCCGCGATGAACAAGATCGTTCCGAGAACCGAGCTCAAGGCGATCGTCGAACGGCTGAAAGGGGAAGGGAAGAAAATCATCTTCACCAACGGCTGCTTCGACATCCTCCACGCCGGGCACACCCGCTACCTCAGCGAGGCCAGGAAGCTGGGGGACGT
>JAGPKU010000026.1 GCA_018053845.1 Syntrophobacterales bacterium | reverse complement strand
TTCGCCGCGGAGACCATCACCCACCGGACGGAGGCCCTCGCGCGCGCCGCGGGGCTCGAGATCGTGGAGAGCCGCCGCGGCGGGTTCATGGGCGTCATCCAGTTCATCGTCGCACAGCCCTCGCTAGGCGGAAGTTGAGAAGCCGGAATGGAAGAAGGGGGAAAAATGCAAGAGACGAGACGGCGATGGGCATTTTCTTGACAGCCTGCAGCGGCTTCCCTAGACTTTACCCTGTGGGATTGCCCCGGCATCGGTTCCGCCGGGCAAGGAGCGTGTCATGAACGAATTCAAGAAGGCGGCCGTCCGGATCTACAACGACGCGAAGAAGGAAAAGCGCCTCACCGAAGGGCGCACGCTCGAGGAGCTCAAGCGGATCGCCCTGCGCCACGAGGGCGTGATCCAGACACAGGTGGGCTCCGTCGCCGCGGACTCCGAGCCCATGAGCCGCTCGGCCCCCCACACGCGCAACAGCGTCGACCACCCTTTCGGCGAGCCCGAGGAGCGGCTCGCCCGGCAGGCCGTGGAGCGCCTCGGCAAGGAAAAGCTCGTCTGCCTCGACACGATGGTGGGCGACGGCCGGGACGGCGTGACGGCGCGGTTCATCATGCCCGAGCCCTACGCCCAGATCGCCTACGGGCTCAAGCTCCTCATGGACTACCCCGCGGCGAGGGTCGTCGAGGAACCGACCTACACGATCCTCTTTTTCACCGACGAGGCCTTCGAGCCCAACAAGAAAAAGAAGCTCCTCGACAAGGACATCGACGTGCGTCTCTGGATGGGGGAGAAGCGCGGCGAGCAGGTCAAGATCTGCCGCAACACGATTTATCTGGGCGAGGGGAAAAAGGGCGTCTTCATGTTCGAGGACTGGCGGGTGAAGGCCATCGACCGCACGGGCCTCTTCCTGCACGCCGGCGCCCGGAGGGACTGGCTCTGGATCCACGACCTCGAGACGGACCGGCCGGAACTGACAGAGGTCGTCACGGCCATCTCGGGGCTCACGGCCACGGGGAAGACGACGACGCTGTGCCGGCGGCTTGCCCGCCTGCCGCGGGAGAGCTCCGAGATGATCGGCGACGACGGGGGAAGCCTGGGCTTCGACGGGAGCTACGCCGCCTTCGAGATCGGCGGGCTCTACGTCAAGACGGAAGGCCTCGACGAGCACCAGCCCGAGATCCTGCGGGCCGCCGAGTCGAGGGACGCCTTCCTGGAGAACGTGGCCATCACGAAATACCCCTACATGCCGGACTTCAAGGATGTGCGCAAGACGGGCAACGGCCGGGCCGTCGTCACGCGGGAGAAGCTCGAGATCGCGAGCGCCGGGCTTCGCGCCGACCGGATCCACTGCATCGTCATGCTCACCCGCAACCCGCTGGCCAACGTGATCAGCAAGCTCACGCCCGAGCAGGCCACCATGATGTTCATCTACGGCGAGTCCATCGAGAGCTCCGGCGGCAACCCCGAAGAGGCGGGCCGGTTCAAGCGCGAGTTCTTCCTCGATCCCTTCATGGCGGGCGACCGGCTCGAGCACGCGATGATCTTCTACGAGATCATCCGCAGGAACCGCATCAAGTGCTACCTCGCCAACACGGGGACCATCGGCCAGGGCGAAGAGAAGGTGACGCTGCGCCAGTCGCTGGCGACCTACAACGACCTGCTGCGATACCAGCTGCGCTTCAGCACCGAGCCCGACTACCTCGGGCTGCACTACCCGATCAAGTGCGACCGGGCGAACCTGGACCTCATGATCGCCCACCGGCTCTTCCCGGACCGGGACCTGCTCAAGAAAAAGCTCGTCGACTTCTTCCGCGGACGCGAGCAGTACCTCGAGGCCTTCGAGGGCAAGTACGGGAAGATCCCCGAGGCGATCCGCGAGTCCGTCCCCTACCGCTACCGGGACATCAGCGACAGCGAGCGGATCCTGGCGGAGTAGCGACGGAAGGATCGAGGAAAGGGGAAAAGGAGGGAAAACAGCGAGCCGCCTCTCCTGCCAAGCGGGCGGCTTTGTTCTCCCCGGAACGCGGATGACCGAATTGATGATTGATTTCCCGGCGAATAGACGATAAAGATCCCTTTCAACATCCGGGGTGAGTCCAAGGCATGGATCTGATCAAGAAATTCTTCCGCTTTCTCATCATCGGTTTTATCCTCTTCGCGGGGGCGGTGATCGTCTACATCTCCACGGCCTTCTACTACGATGACGTGGCGGCGCTGCAGAAGAAAAACCCGGGGAAGACGGCCTTCATGGCCCACAGGGAGATCGAGTGGGAGTTCAAGGGGCTCAAGAACCGAAAGATTCAGCACGTTTACGTGCCGCTCTCGAAGATCTCGCCCTACGCCGCCAAGGCCGTCCTCATCGCCGAGGACGACAAGTTCTGGTCCCATGAAGGGTTCGATTTCGAGGCCATCCAGAAGGCCATCGAGAAGGACATCAAGCTGGGCAAGCTCAAGTACGGCGGCAGCACGATCAGCCAGCAGCTTGCGAAGAATCTATTCCTGTCCCCGACGAAAAACCCCCTGCGCAAGCTCAAGGAGGCCATCCTCACCTGGCGCATCGAGAACAACCTCTCCAAGCGGCGCATCCTGGAGCTCTACCTGAACGTGGCCGAGTGGGGCGACGGGATCTTCGGCATCGAGGCCGCCTCGCGCCACTATTACGGGAAAGCGGCCGCCGATCTCTCGCCCATGGAAGCGGCAAGGCTCGCCGTCGTGCTGCCCAACCCGCTCAAGTACAGCCCGACGGGCACGTCGAAGTACGTGGAGAAACGGGCCGAGATCGTCTACGGGATCATGGTGAAGCGGGGCATCGTGATCGAGGAGTACGAGGATCTCATGAAGGCGCCCGCCGACGGCCCCCCTGCCGAGACGGGTGCACCGAGGCCTCCCGGGCAGACATCCGGCATGGCGGAGGTCGCCGACGGGAAGGGCGAGGCACCGGCGGAAAGGACTCAGGCCTCGACGTCTCCCCCCGCGCAGCGGGTCGAGAATAACGCCGAACAGGTCCGGCCGCCGGCAGGCCGGGAAAAGTGAGCCCGCGGCAGCCGGATGCCCGTATCTGTCATTTCGACCTTGCGTAGTCGATCATGCCGTGGAAATCGACGAGGACGACCGGTTCGTTGCCGACCACCCAGGCATCGTGGCCCACGGGCAGAAGCGTCACATCCCCCGCCCGGCTGTCGAACTCCGTCCCATCATCCATAACGATGTGAAGGGTTCCGGACAGCCGATACTGGAAATGCGGCGCCTCGCAGATCTTCGTCTTCGCCGGCGGCTTCACGGATTCGGACCACTTCCACCCCGGCTCGAAGGTCGCCCGGCCGATCAGGGCACCCCCGATACGGACCCGTTCCACCTTCCCCTTGGGAAAACTCCTCACCTCTTCAGGCTTGCTGAAACGTTTCAGCTCCGCCATGCTCTCACCGCTTTTCATGGCTTCATCCTCACGTTCCCGGATGCTTCCTCCCGACGCGGGGGAAACGCGATCCGCAATCTTATCTATTCGACCACTGTACATTCCTTGTGCCTCCCGTCAATCCGGCGGCGGATGAGTCACCCCGGCGAAAAGCCCTGCAAGGATATCGGGTGGAAGCCGAGCACAACAAGGAGGGATCACCCCGCGTTGAAAATCGGCATGATTGGTGGTAGTGTGCATCGCATGCGCTGCCCGCGTCCGGGGTGCAGAATGCATAAGCGAATTCTTCTCATTTTGACGATGACCTTCATGTTCCTGACGGGTTGCCGGCAAACAGTCGCGGAAACGGCGGGCCTCGAGGGCGGCAGGCTCCGGCCCTGCCCGGACAGGCCCAACTGCGTGTGCACGCAGGACACCGACGAGCGGCACCGGATCGAGCCCATTCGCTTCGAGGGCACGCGGGAAGAGGCCCGGGATAGGCTGCTGGCGCTGATCGGGCAGATGGACCGTGCGACGATCGCGAAAGCCGGGGCGGATTACATCCACGTCGAATTCCGGTCCGCCGTCTTCCGGTTCGTCGACGACGTGGAGTTCCTCATCGACGACACGGCCGGGCTCATCCACTTCCGGTCCGCTTCACGGGCGGGGTACTACGACTTCAAGGTCAACCGCAGGCGGATGGAGGACATCCGCAGGCGCTTCGCGGGGCCCCGATGAGCCGCGACAGGGTGCGCCCGGAACGAGGCCCGGCGGTTTCCGTCATCGTCCCGGTCCTGCACGAAGCCGGCCGGCTCGATGCGCTCATCGATCACGTCCGGCAGACCGCCGGCGCCGAGCCCGTCGAGACCATCCTCGTCGACGGGAGCCCCGACGGGGAGTCGATCGGGACCGTGACCCGCGGGGGGGTAACCCTCCTGACCGCCCCGGCCGGCAGGGCGCGCCAGATGAACGCGGGGGCGGCCGCGGCAACGGGGGATTTTCTCCTCTTCCTCCATGCCGACACGCGACTGCCGGCGGGTGCCTTCCGGCGCATCGCCGAGACCCTCTCGGACGGCCGCCACGGGGCGGGCGCCTTCGATCTGCGCTACGACTCGGAGAGGCCCTCGATGCGGATCATCGCCCGGGCGGCCTGCCTGCGGTCGAGGCTGACGCGGATTCCCTACGGCGACCAGGCCCATTTCTTCCGGCGGGATTATTTCGAGGCGATCGGGGGCTACGCGGATATCCCCTTCCTGGAGGACGTGGAGATCATGCGCCGCATCAAGAGGCGCCGCGAGCGCATCTGCATCCTGCCCGAGCCGGTGGTCACGTCGGCGCGGCGACAGCAGCAGGAAGGCGTCCTGGCCTGCACCGTGCGAAACGGGGTCGTCGTCGCCCTCTACTACGCGGGGATGTCCCCCGAGCGTCTGGCGCGGTTCTACCGCAAAGCCTGAGGGGAAGGGGCATGGGGGGCGGGACGGCCGTCCGCGAGGGCCTCTGCATCGCCGTCATCCCGCAGGGACCCCTCGCGGGGCAAAGACGCAAGGAACGGCAACGAAAGGGACAGCCTCATGCTGCTGGCCGGTGACATCGGCGGAACCAAGCTCCACTTCGGTCTCTTCACCCGGCAGCGCGGGCCGCGTCGGCCCCTGGCGCAGGCCGTCTACCGCAGTGCCGATCTCGACAGCCTGGAGGAAGCCGCCCGGCATTTCCTCGGCAAGACGGGGCGCGCGGCAACCAAGGCGGTCCTGGCCGTGGCCGGGCCGGTGCTCGAGGGGACCACGCGGATCACGAACCTGCCGTGGGCCGTCGACGGGGCCCGCCTCCGCAAGACGCTCCGCCTCAGGTCGGTGACGCTGCTCAACGACGTCGAGGCCGTCGCCGCCGCCCTGCCTCTGCTGCGGCGAACGGATCTCGTCCCTCTGCGGGAAGGCAGAGCCGCCCGCCGCGGCAACCGGGCCGTCATCGCGCCGGGGACGGGCCTCGGCGAGGCCTTCACGGTCTGGGACGGGAAGCGCCACCGGGCGTTCGCCACCGAGGGGGGGCACGCCGACTTCGCCCCGGGCACGCCGTTCGAGGACGAACTCCTCGCATTTCTCCGGGCACGTCACGGGCACGTGAGCTACGAGCGGGTCTGCTCGGGGATCGGGATTGCGAACCTCTACGGGTTCCTTCGGGACAAAGGCCGCGGCGAGGAGCCCCCATGGCTCACGGAGGCGCTGTCCCGGGCCCCCGACCCGGTGCCCGTCATCGTCGAAAAAGCGCTTGACCCGGAAAATCCCTGTGATATCTGTGTCAGGGCCATCGACCTCTTCGCCTCCATCCTGGGGGCCGAGGCGGGCAACCTGGCCCTGAAGACCCTGGCCACGGGAGGCGTCTACCTCGGGGGAGGGATCCCGCCGCGGGTGCTTCCGTTTTTGAAAAAAGGCGGCTTCGAGGAGGCCTTCCTCCGGAAGGGACGGATGCGGGATCTCGTCTCGCAAATCCCCGTGCATGTCATCACGAACCCCGGGGCGGCCCTCCTGGGGGCTGCGGTGCGGGGGCTCGGATTAGAAACCTGAACAAGGAGTCGTTCGACCCGATGAACCAGACCGACACGCTTTGCATCAACACCATCCGCATGCTCGCCGTCGACGCCATCGAGAAGGCGAAGTCCGGGCACCCCGGCCTGCCCCTGGGGGCGGCGCCCATGGCCTATGTCCTGTGGACACGGCACCTGCGGTTCAACCCGGCAAATCCCCGCTGGCCCAACCGGGACCGCTTCGTGCTGTCCGGGGGTCACGGCTCCATGCTGCTCTACGCGCTCCTGCACCTGACGGGCTACGAGCTTTCGCTTGCCGAGATCAAGAAATTCCGCCAGTGGGACAGCCTCACGCCCGGCCACCCCGAGCACGGACACGACGGGGTCGAGGTCACCACGGGACCGCTGGGTCAGGGAATCTCGAACGCCGTGGGGCTTGCCATCGGCGAGGCCCACATGGCGGCCCGCTTCAACCGCGAGGGGTTCCCCCTCGTCGACCATTACACCTACGTGCTGGCCAGCGACGGCGACCTGATGGAGGGGGTGGCCAACGAGGCCTGCGCCCTGGCGGGCCACCTGGGCCTGGGCAAGCTCATCGTCCTGCACGACGACAACCGAATCTCGCTGGCCGGCTCGACCGATCTTTCCTTCACGGAGAACCTGGCCCAGCACTTCGGGGCCATCGGCTGGCACGTGCAGGCCGTCGAGGACGGCAACGACCTCGCCGCCATCGACGAGGCGATCGAGGAGGCAAAAAAGGAGACCGGCAGGCCCTCCCTCATCTGCGTGCGCACGGTCATCGGGTACGGCTCGCCCCGCAAACAGGGCAGCTACGAGGCCCACGGGGCCCCGCTCGGGCCGAAGGAAGCCGAGGAAACAAAGAAGAATCTCGGCTGGCCGCTGGAGCCGACATTTCATGTGCCCGAGGAGGCCCTCAAGGTCTTCCGCTGGGCCCAGTCGAGGGGCAAGCAGCTCGAGGGACGTTGGGCCGCCATGCTGGAGCGCTACGAAAAGGCCTTCCCCGAGCTGGCCGACGAGTTCAAGCGCCGCAAGGCCGACCTGCTGCCGGAGGGATGGGACAAGGGGCTGGCCGCGTACCCCGCGGGGAAATCCGTCGCCACGCGAAAGGCATCCGAGGAGATCCTGCAGATCCTCGGAAGGAACATCCCCGAACTCATCGGCGGCACGGCCGATCTGAACAACTCCGTCTTTGCCTGGCTCAAGGGCATGGGCGATTTCCAGAGGCCCGGCGAGAAACCGGCCGGCGTACAGGGCTCAGTCGGCGGACCGTGGGGCTACGAGGGCCGCAACATCCACTTCGGGGTACGCGAGCACGCCATGGGCGCCATCGCCGTCGGGCTTGCCGCCTACGGCGGGATCCTCCCCTTCACGGGGACCTTCTTCGTCTTTTCCGACTACATGCGACCGCCGATCCGTCTTGCGGCGCTCTCCCATCTGCGGGTCCTCTTCATCTTCTCCCACGACAGCATCGGCGTGGGCGAGGACGGCCCCACGCACCAGCCCGTCGAGCAGCTCACGGCCCTGCGGGCCGTGCCGAACCTGACGGTCCTGCGGCCGGCCGACGCCAACGAGACGCTGGCCGCCTGGAAGGCGGCCCTCCAGCGTCGCAACCCGACGGTCTTCGTCTTCTCACGGCAGAACCTGCCCGTTATCGACGCCTCGAAGTACCCCGTCGCCGAGGGGGTCGGCCGCGGGGCCTACGTGCTCGTCGACGGGGGCGATCATCCCGACATCGTCCTGCTCGCCACGGGCTCCGAGGTCTCGCTCGCGCTCCGGGCGGCCGACGAGCTTGCGTTGAAGAAGGTGCGCGCCCGCGTCGTCTCCATGCCCTCCTGGGAGCTCTTTCGGGAGCAGGCACAGGGCTACCGCGACGCGGTCATCCCCCCCGCGGTGAAGAAGCGCCTGGCCGTCGAGGCCGGTGCCACCCTGGGGTGGTGGAAGTGGGTGGGCGACGAGGGCGACGTGATCGGTATCGACCGTTTCGGGGCCTCGGCGCCGGGCGATGCGCTCATGGAGAAGTTCGGCTTCACCGTGGAGAACGTCGTCGCCAGGGCGCTCAAGCTCCTCGGCAGGGAGTAGGAAGCCCGGGCGGGTCCGCCGGGTTCGAAAAAACCGCCTCCCCTGCGCTTGTCTAATCCGGGGAGATTGTGTATACAGGAAGCAGCGCGCTGATGCGCTGCTTTTTTCCTGCGCGGGGCGCGGCCCGGCAGCCGGGAGGCGCTCCCCGCTTCCGCCCCGGGCCGTATCGGACCTTCCGCCCCTGAACGCCCATAGCGCCCGTCGTGCTCGAGGAGGGCTTCCGGGTGAGCGCGATCAAGGACCTCAACCGTCTGGGCCAGTCCATCTGGCTGGATTTCATCCGCCGCGCGCTGCTCGCCTCCGGCGAACTGGAGGCCCTCGTCGCCCGGGGGGTCTCCGGCGTCACGTCCAACCCCACCATCTTCGAGAAGGCCATCGCGGGAAGCGCGGATTACGACGGGGCGCTGCGTGAACTTGTCGAAGAGGGCAGGACCAACGACGAGATCTACCTCGCCCTAGCTTTCGACGACATCCGGCGGGCGGCCGATCTTCTCAGGCCCGTCTACGACGCCTCGGGGGGCGCCGACGGCTATGTGAGCCTCGAGGTGAACCCGAAGCTCGCCTACGACACCGAGGGGACCGTCGCCGAGGCCAGGACGCTCTTCAGGGCCCTGGACAGGCCCAACGCGATGATCAAGGTCCCCGCCACACCCGAGGGCATCCCCGCCATCGAGGCCCTGATCGGGCAGGGGGTCAACGTCAACGTGACCCTCATCTTCTCCCTTGCCCACTACGAGGCCGTGGTGCGGGCCTACATCGCCGGCCTCGAGCGGCTCGCCGCCCGGGGAGGCGACCTGCGGCGCGTGGCCTCGGTGGCCTCCTTCTTCGTGAGCCGGATCGACACGGCCGTGGACAAAAGGCTCGAGGCCCTGGGAAACAAAGACCTGCAGGGCAAGGCGGCCGTCGCCTGCGCGAAGCTCGCCTACGGACGCTTCCGGGCGATCCGCGCCTGGAAGCGCTGGAAGGCGCTGGCGGCAAAAGGCGCCCGGGTGCAGCGGCTGCTCTGGGGCAGCACGGGCACGAAAAACCCCCGCTACCCCGACACGCTCTACGTGGATGGGCTCATCGGCCCCGACACGGTGAACACCCTTCCCCCCGCCACCCTCGAGGCCTTTCTCGATCACGGGAAGGTCGAGCCCACGCTCTGCCGGGGTCTGCGGGAAGCGCGGAGGGTGCTCGTCGAGATCGAGGGCCTGGGCATCCGCATGGACGAGATCGCCGAGACGCTGCAGCGCGAGGGGGTGCTGGCCTTCGAGACGTCCTTCGACGCCCTGATGGGGAGCATCCGTTCGAAGCGCGACGAGCTCCGGGCCGGCTGGGTCCCCGAGTCCACCGAGGCCGGCTCCCTGCGGGACCGGATCGACGAGGCGCTGGCCGAGCTGCGGAGGGAGCGAGTCATGGACCGGATCTGGGCGAAGGATCACACCGTCTGGAAACCCGGCCCGAAGGAGATCGCCAACCGCCTCGGCTGGCTCGCAAGCCCATCGGCGATGCTGGAGCGCGTGGGCGAGATCGATGCCTTTGCGAAGGCTGTTCGCTCCGGGGGGGTTGCGCGGGTGGTGCTCCTGGGGATGGGCGGATCGAGCCTCGCCCCCGAGGTTTTCGCGAAGACCTTCGGCAGCGCGCCCGGCTGCCCGGAGCTCTCCATCCTCGACAGCACGGACCCGGGCGCCGTGCTGCGCGTCGCGCTCGATCTCGACCCCGACCGGACGCTCTTCGTCGTCTCGTCGAAATCGGGGACGACCGTCGAGATCCTCTCGCTGTTCAAGTTCTTTCACCGGTGGGCGGTCGAAAGGCTGGGCGGGGACAGGGCCGGGCGGCACTTCGCGGCCGTCACGGACCCGGGTTCGGCCCTCGAGGCGCTCGCCCGGGAACACGGGTTCTGCCGGGTTTTCCTGAACGACCCGGACATCGGCGGGCGATTCTCGGCCCTTTCGTTCTTCGGCCTGGTGCCGGCGGCGCTGATCGGCGTCGACATCGGGACCATCCTCGAGCGGGCCGCGACGATGGCCGCCAACTGCGACGCCGGCAACTGCCCCGTGGCGGGCGACAACCGCGGGGCCCGGCTGGGGGCATACCTGGGGAGGCTCGCGCAGCTGGGCCGCGACAAGCTCACGCTGATCACCTCGCCCTCGCTGCAGTACTTCGGCGACTGGGTGGAGCAGCTCGTCGCCGAGAGCACGGGCAAGGAGGGCAAGGGGATCCTCCCGGTGCTCCGCGAGGCGCCGGGCAGGACGGAGACGTACGGGGCGGATCGTCTCTTCGTGGGGCTGGAAGCGGCCGGCGAGCCGCTTCGCACCGCTTTCGTCCGCTCCCTCGAGGAGGCGGGGCACCCCGTGGAGATCCTCCGCGTCCACGACCCCTGCGATCTGGGCGGGCAGTTCTTCCTCTGGATGATGGCCACCGCCGTGGCCGGCCGCTTCCTGGGGGTCAACCCCTTCGACCAGCCCGACGTGGAGGCCGCCAAGGCCGCCGCCCGCCAAGCGATCGAGGCCTTCAAGGCGCAAGGACGGCTTCCGGAGGAAAGCCCGGCCCTGCGCTTCGGGGGCGTCGAGGTATACGGCGCCGTGAAGGGGACGGACACGATGAGCGCCCTGGAGGGCTTCCTGGAGGATATCCCGCCCGGGGGCTACATTTCGATCATGGCCTGGCTGCCGCCCTCGGACGAGACGGACATCCTTCTCCAGATCTTCCGCACGAGGCTTCGCGACCGATACCGGGTGCCCGTGACCGTGGGCTACGGGCCCCGCTTTCTGCACTCGACGGGACAGCTTCACAAGGGCGACGGGGGACGGGGGGTCTTCATTCAGCTCACGGCGGATTGCGAAGAGGATGTCCCGATCCCGGACGGGCCGGGGGCGCAGGCGCCCGCCCTGACCTTCGGCATTCTCGAGGCCGCCCAGGCGGCGGGCGACCGGCAGGCCCTGCTCGCCAGGGGGCGCCGGGTCATCCGGCTGCACCTCGGTCCCGACATCGGCGGGCGCCTTGCCCTGCTCAGCGAGGGGATCCAGTAGCCGGGGATGCGGCAAAGGGACGAGGGGACCGGTCGCATCCTCAGCGGGGGCGGCGGCAGGGTCCTCGGCGAGGCGATGAAGGGGGCGCAAGGACGGCACGGCACAGAAAGGAGGGAGACATGACCATCGATACGATCCAGCTCAAGCGGCAGTCGGCGGCCTACGCCGCCGACCTCGTGCAATCGGGGATGATCGTCGGGCTCGGCCACGGAAGCACGGCCATCCACGCCGTGGCGATCCTGGCGGAGAAGCTCAAGGCCGGACAGCTCAAGGACGTGATCGGCGTGCCCAGCTCCTACCAGGTCGAGGAGGAGGCCATGCGCTGCGGCATGCCCCTGAGGGCCTTCGACGAGATCCCCGTGATCGACCTCACGATCGACGGGGCCGACGAGGTGGACCCGCAGCTCAACATGATCAAGGGCGGCGGAGGGGCCCTGTTGCGGGAGAAGATCATCGCCGAGGCCAGCCGGCGCGAGGTGATCGTCGTCGACGAATCCAAGCTCACGCCCGTCCTCGGGCGGAAGCGCTGCGTCCCCGTGGAGGTGATCCCCTTCGGCTGGCGCTCCCAGGCGATGTTCCTCGAGTCCCTGGGCGCGAAGGTCTCCCTGCGCCGAAACGCCGACCGCAGCCCCTACCACACGGACTGCGGCAACTGGATCCTGGAGTGTAACTTCGGCCCGATCGAGAGGCCTCACGCACTGGCGGAAAAGATCAAGGCCCGCGCCGGGGTCGTGGAGCACGGCCTGTTCATGGGCCTGGCCTCCGACGTGGTCATCGCGGGGGCCAAGGGGGTGCGCCATATCAAGCGGGGCGAGGGCGGGGTTTCACCGAGCGAATTCGGCAAGGAATTCTGATGCCCGGCATGGATGCAACCGGGAAAAGACGCACACGTTCGATGAACCGTGCCTCGGGAGCGATCCTGATCCTGGCCGGTCTCGCGTTTCTGCCGGCCCTCGCGGCCGCACAGGCAGGGTTTTTGCTGCGGGAGGAATTCTCCGATCTGGCCGCCTGGCGCCCCGTGACGTTCCCGAAGATTCAGGAGCACACCCGCTACCGCATCGAGCACCAGGAGCGGGAGTCGGTGCTCCGGGCCAAAAGCCGGGCCTCGGCCTCGGCCATCGTCTACCGGAGCCCCTTCGACGTCTACGACTACCCCCGCCTGCGCTGGAAATGGAAGGTCGAGAACGTCTATGAAAAGGGCAATGCCCGCGTCAAGGAAGGGGACGACTACCCGCTGAGGATCTACGTCCTTTTCGAATACGACCCGTCGACGGCCTCGGCCTTCGACAGGGCGAAATACGGCCTGGCCAAGGCCCTCTACGGGGAATACCCGCCGCACAGCGCGCTCAACTACATCTGGGCCAGCCGGGAGGACGAGGGGGGGTCCTCACGAACCCCTACGCGTCGAACGCGAAGATGATCGTCCTGCAGAAAGGGAAAAAGTACCTCGGGCGGTGGATCGTGGAGGAGCGCAACGTCCTCGACGACTACCGAAGGGCCTTCGGGACCGACCCGCCGGCCAGGGCGACCCTCGGGATCATGAACGACTCGGACGACACGAAGGAGGCGTCCGTCGCCTACGTGGGGTTCATCGAGATCTTTCGGTGACCGGGGCATCGGAAGGACGGGGAAGCGAACGCAGTCCCGCCGGGCGGACGCGACCCCGGTCGCCTCACGACGCGGATCGGGCCGCGGCCGTGAAGTACTCGCAGTCCCTCGTGGCGTCGCTGAGGACGTGCTCGACGAAGCGGGCGAACCGCCAGCACTTTTCCGGCTCGGCGTCGGTCCGGGGACTGTGGAAGATGCAGCGCCCGCAGGTCCTGTCGCTGTCGGGTTTCATCTTGACCTCCGTTGCATCAACCTGTAACGGAAGGCGGACGGCCCGTCAACCGAAATCCGAACGAGGAATGCGCCCATGAACGATGCAGAGGCCCTCGAGGAGGCCCTCCTGGTCGAAGACCTCCACACGGGGGAGCTGATCGTCGAGCGTGCCAACGGGCAGAGATGGCTCCTCGACGCCAAGAGGGGCTGGTGCCCCTGGGGCTACGAATTCGAGGGAAAGCGTGTCCGGCTCAGGTTCGGCGAGGTGACGTCGATCCTGATCAACGATCGGGGCGAGCAATACGAGTTCTGGACGGACAGGCCGCTCGATTGACGGCCGGGGCTTTCCCCGGCCGCGTCATCGAGTCTTGACTTGTTCCTCTTGATTTCGTGAGCTTGCCCATCGTTGCCCGGTTTCGCTCACCGGCTCCACCTCCTTTCCGCCCCGCACACACCGAAAGGGGCCGCCTCTGCCGGGGTAACGGCTGAAGGCACGAGAGTTGCAGCATTTCATTGTCTTTACGGCCGTGAGGCCGAACGGAACGAAAAAGCAAATCCAGGCAACGGGAGGACGAACAGGCAAACCGACATCTCGGGGGACACGGAGATGCGACGGGCCCACATCCTTTCCACAGGCAGTTTCCTTCCCGACAGGATCATTCCAAACGAGGACCTCACCCAGTTTTCGTCCGAGGCGCGCCGGCTGATCGCGGAGAAAACGGGCGTGCAGACCCGCAGGCACGCGGCCGAGGATCAATGCACGTCCGACCTCGCCTTCGCCGCCGCCCGCGCCTGCCTCGGGAAAATCGATTTTCCGCCCGAGAACCTGGAGGGGATTGTCCTCTCCACCTCCTCCCCGGACCGGATGCAGCCGGCCACGGCAACGCGTGTCCAGCACCTGCTGGGGACCCGAAACGCCTTCGCCTTCGACATCAATTCCGTCTGCTCCGGCAGCTCCTACGGCATCGCCGTCGTCGACTCCCTCATCCGGTCGGGTTCATTCCGGACGATCCTGTTCGTCGCCGCCGAGATGTATTCCAGGATCCTCAGCCCCAGGGACTTCGCGACGTACCCCTTTTTCGGGGACGGGGCGGGCGCCGTCCTGTTCCAGTCGGCAAGCGGCTGCCCGCGGGGGGTCCTGCACTCCTGCCTCGGCACCGACGGCAGCCGAAGCGACACGATCTGCGTTCCCGGGGGAGGCACGATGCTGCCCTTCGAGAAAATGCCCGGCCCGCGCTCGGCCTTTTTCCGGATGAAGGGCGAGGAGGTCTTCGCCTTCACCCTGGACAAGGGGCCGAAGGTCATCCGCAGGCTTCTCGAGGAAGCCGGCGTGGCGCCGGAGGCGGTGAAGCGCTTCATCTGTCACCAGGCCAACATCCACATTCTCTACGGCATCGCCGATCAGCTGGGCATCCCGAGGGAGAAGTTCTTCGTCAACCTCGACCGCTACGGCAACACGGCCAGCGCATCGGTGCTCATCGCGCTGGACGAGGCCGTCGCCCGGGGAGACCTCACAGCGGGGGATCTCGCCGTCATCGCGGCCTTCGGGGGAGGGCTCTCCTGGGGGGCAAACCTGATCCGCATCTGACCATCCCGCAGAAAGAGAGGAGAAGAGAAGAGATGAACGAGACGATTCTTGCCACCGTCCAGAGCGGCATCGTGGAGCTCTTCCCCGATGTCGGCAAGGTCCCGATCACGCCCCGGATGCGCCTGGGGGACATCCCCGACTACGACTCCATGGCGGCCGTCAATCTGCAGGTGTTCCTCGAGGAGAGGTTCCCCCTGAAGGTCTCCCTGGACATGCTGACCGAGGAGATGACCCTGGGGGAACTGGTCGAGTACATCGGGCGATACGTCAAGAACAACTGACCCGTCCCTGGAGGAGGCCGCAACCATGGACACCTTCGACATTTTCTCCGCGCTGAAGGACGTCGAGCAGTGCTGGCGGGATCGGCCGCTGGAGCTGGCGGGGCGGCAGGCGGACCTGGCCCTGCAGCTCCAGGAGGCGACCCTGGAGGAAATGGGGAATCTGACGGGTTTCGGGAAAACGCAGGCGGGCGAAGAGACCCGGAAGCCCGATTTTCTCGAGGCGCTGAAATGGGCGGGGCAGCTGGCCCGCCGTCACCATGCCATCTGCCAGAGCTGGATCCGGGACCTGATCGTGCAGTCGCCCGGCCTCGAGGGCAGGCAGCGGGAACGGATGCTCTTCTGGACCCGGCAGCTCCTCAACGGCCTGTCGCCCTCGAATTACTTCTGGACGAACTTCGCCGCCGTCAAACGGTTCATGGACACCAACGGCGAGAGCCTCGCCCGGGGGCTGAGGTCCTTCGCGGAGGACCTCCTCGAGGGTCACCCCCTGATGCGGATGGCGGACACCCGGGCCTTCCGGGTCGGCCGCGAGATCGCCACGACCCACGGCGCCGTCGTCTTCCGCAACGACCTGATGGAGCTGATCCAGTACGAGCCGGCGACGGAGGCGACCTACCCCGTCCCCGTCGTCTTCATCCAGCCCTGGATCAACAAGTTCTACATCTTCGACCTCACCCCGCCCGCGAGCTTTGTCCGCTACCTGCGCGACAGGGGGTTCACCGTCTTCATGATCAGCTGGAAGAACCCCGACCCCTCGATGCGCAACGTCACCTTCGACGACTACATGCTCCGCGGCGCCCTGCAGGCGATCCGGGTCGCAAGCGCCGTCTGCCGGGGCGCACCGGTCCACGCGGCGGGGTACTGCATCGGGGGGACGGCCCTCACGACCCTGATGGCCTGGCTCAACCGGGAGCCGCCCGGAACGGCACGGCCCTTCCCCGTGGCCGACTGGAGCCTGTTCTCAACCCTTGTGGACTTCTCCGAGCCGGGCGACATCGGGTTCTTCGTGACCCAGAAATCCGTCGAATGGCTCGAGGCCGAGATGGCGCTCCGCGGGGTCCTGAGCGAGAAATGGATCGAGCTGGCCTTCCGTCTCCTCGGATCGGACAGCCTGATCTGGCGAAACTTCACGAACAGTCTGCTCTACGGACTGCCGCCGCCCAGGTCGGACCTGCTGTTCTGGAACAGCGACAGCACGCGCCTGCCGGCGGCGATGGCCTCCTTCTTCCTGCGCGAGTTCTACCTGAAGAACAGGCTCGTGGGCAGGGACGCCCTGCACCTCGGGGGGAGGCCCATCGACCTGGGACGGATCACGCAGCCCCTCTATGCCGTCGGGACGCAGCTCGATCACATCTGCCCCTGGAGGAGCACCTTCATGGTCTGCGACAAGGTCCGGAGCCCCGTCCGCTATGTCCTGTCCAGCGAGGGGCACATCACGGGCATCGTGAACCCGCCGTCGGAAACCTCGAGGAGGAAGTTCTGGGCCGGCGAGGCCCGGGGCGAGACGGACTCGGAGCGATGGCTCAGCAGGCAGGAAGAGAGGCGAGGATCCTGGTGGGACGACTGGGCCGGGTGGCTGAGCGCCCGGAGCGCTTCCCCCGGGGCCCCGCCCGCGCTCGGGTCCCCGAGGTACCCTCCCCTGGAGAGGGCGCCGGGCACGTACGTCATGGAAGCATAGCTCTCCGGCATGCGAGCGCCCTTCTTTCTGCCCTTGTCTTTCGCATCGAGGCGGCGAAAATCGGAAGAGCATCCCCTTCCACGCCGTTCTTCCGCTCTTCTTCACTTCCGAACTTCGCAGGGCATCCTGGGCGCCCTCGGCTTGCAGCGTCGTCGGCGATGGGTCGTCACGGCCAAGGGAGAATGACCATGGGAAAAACAGGCGTTGTCTTCCCGGGACAGGGGTCCCAGTTCGTGGGCATGGGGGCGGATCTCTGCGCCGGGGACGCCACGTTCCGGGGCGTCTTTGAACGGGCCTGCGACATCCTGGGCGACGACATCCTTTCTCTGTGCCTCAGCGGCCCGCAGGAGCGCCTCGACCGGACCGTGAACACGCAGATCGCCGTCGTCGTCTTCGAGATCGCGGCCTACGAAGCCATCCGCAGGAGGATTCCCCTGGAGCCCGCGGTGATGGCGGGGCACAGCCTCGGCGAGTACAGCGCCATCTACGCCGCCGGCGGCCTCGACCTCGAGGGGGTCCTGACGCTCGTCCGCTCGCGGGCGCGGCACCACGAGGAGGCCGTCCCGCAGGGTGTCGGCGCCATGGCCGCCGTCGTCGGCCTGACCCTCGAACAGGTGAACGCCCTGGCTCTGGTATGCTCGAGGGACGGCGAGCCCGCCGATGTGGCCAACATCAATGCGCCGAACCAGGCCGTGGTTTCCGGTCATGCCCGCGCCGTCGAGAGGCTCATGGAACGGGCGAGGGGAATCGGGGCGAGGCTGGTGGTCCGCCTGCCGATCAGCGCCCCGTGCCATAGCCGCCTGCTCGCCCACGCCGCCGAGCGGTTTCGGGAAGACCTGGGAAAGGCCGTCTTCCGCCCCTTCCAGCGCCCTGTCGTGCCGAACTGCGACCCCGGCGTCCTGTACGACGAGGGCAACGCGGCGGAGCTTCTGGCCAGGCAGATCGTCTCGCCGGTCCGCTGGCAGGAAACGATCGAGCGGATGGCGAGGATGGGCGTCGACACGATCCTGGAGATCGGGCCCAAAAAGGTCCTCTCCGGTCTCGTCAAGAACATCCGGAAGGAGATGCGGTCCGTCTTCGCCGGAGACGCCCCGTCCATCGGCCGGTGCGGCGAGCTGCTCCGCCCGGCCTGACGGCCTGTGCGGGGGGCTTGCCGGCCCGTCAGCCCGCGAACATGTCCCGGACGGTCATGACCAGCAGGATCAAGGTCAGGACAATGAGGATCAGCACGGTCAGCCAGGAAAACCCGTTGTAGAGACGCCCGTTGACGCGGCTGCCCATCAGTTCCCTATTGTTCACGAGCAGAAGGATGAAGATGAGGACGAAGGGCAGGAGGATCCCGTTGATCACCTGGGAGACGAGCATGATCCAGATCAGCGGGGCGCCCGGGATCAGGATGAGGGCGGCGCCGAGCACGATCAGGCCCGTGTAGAGCCCCATGAACTGGGGCGCCTCCCGAAAATCCTTGTTGACCCCCGCCTCCCATCCCATCCCCTCGCAGATGCTGTAGGCCGTGCTGAGAGGCAGAATGGAGGCGGCGAACAGCGACGCGTTGGCCAGGCCGATGGCGAAGAGGATGCTGGCGTGCCTGCCCGCCAGCGGGGCCAGCGCGACGGCGGCGTCTTCCGCCGTCTTGACCGGGATGCCGTTTGCGTGCAGGGTGGCCGAACAGGCCACCATGATGAAGAACACCACCATGACGGCGAACACGCACCCCGAGAGGACGTCCCACCAGACATACCGATAGTTTTTGACGTGGATCTCCTTTTCCACGATGGAGGACTGCTGGTAGAACTGCATCCAGGGTGCGATCGTCGTCCCGATGATGCCGATGAGCATGAAGAGGTAGTTCTGCTCGAGACGGAAGGTCGGGATCACCATGGCCGTCAGGACCTCCCCCCAGGGGGGATTCGCCATGAAGCCGGAGATCACGTAGGAGAGATAGACGGTACAGGCAAAGAGGAACACCTTCTCGACGATGCGGTAGTTCCCCCAGACGACCAGGTACCATACCGCCGCCGCCCCCAGCGGCACCGAGACGTAGCGGCTCACGCCGAAGATTTCGAGGCTGGCCGCCAGCCCCGCGAATTCCGCGGTGATGTTCCCGAAGTTCGTGATCAGCAGGGCGAGCATGGTGAAAAAGGTGACCCTGACCCCGTACTGCTCCCGGATGAGGTCGGAGAGGCCCTTGCCGGTGACCACCCCCAGGCGGGCCACCATTTCCTGGATCATGAACAGCACGAAGAGCATCGGGATCAGGGACCACAGCAGCGCATAGCCGTATTGCGCACCGGCCACCGAGTACGTGGCGATCCCGCCGGCATCGTTGTCCACGTTGGCCGTGATGATCCCCGGCCCGACGATGCTGAGAAAAAAAACGATGCCCCGCCTGTCGATTCTCCGGATCCGCTCGAGCATGGCCTAGCGTTTCCTCCTCAGCGGCGTGGGCAGCAGCATGTCCACCACGTCGTCCACGGTGATGATGCCGAGGAGGCGATCCGATTCGTCCACGACGGGGATCGCGTAGAGGTTGTACCGCGAGACCATCTCGGCCACCTCTTTCTTGTCCTCCGAGGCAAGGACCCGCTTGGGGTTGGTCACCATGATGCTCGCGAGCTCCGCCTTCGGCGCCGCCAGGATCAGGTCCTTGAGCGAAAGCACCCCGAGCAGGCGTTCCTCACGGTCGACGACGTAGAGGTAGTAGATCATCTCGATGTCGGGCGCCACGAGCCGAAGCTCCTTCATGACCTCCTCGGCCGTCATGTCCGGCGGGAAGCTGACGTAGTCCGTCGTCATGAGGCCGCCCGCCGTGTCCTCGTCGTGTTCGAGGAGCTCCCGGACCTCCTCGGCCTCTTCCCTGTCCATGCGGCTCAGGAGCTCCACGGCCTTCTTCTCGGGCAGGTCGCCCAGCACGTCGGCCGCCTCGTCGGGGTCCATGTGTTCGAGCACGTCGGCGGCCTTCTCCGGCTCCATCTCGCTGATGATCCTGGCGGCCGTCTCGTCATCGAGCTCGCCGATCACGTCGCCCGCCGTGTCCTCGTCGAGTTTGCTCAGCAGGGCCGTCCGCTCCTGCATCGAGACCTGGGAGAGGATCTCGGCCATGTCGACGGGGTGCATCTCGGCGAGGCTCTTGCGGGTCATCGTCAGCGTGAGCCGGTCGAGGCCGGGCTCGAGCGTCGTCACGTACCGCCAGGGGATCAGGGTGCCCTTCCGGGCCCTGCCGAAGCCGAGCCTCCGGATGAGCCCCCCGAAGCCCACGTCGATGGCGAGCACGCCGAAGTGGTCGTTGACGTGGCCGAGCTGCACATCGTTGACCCGGACGACCTTCACGCCGTTGACGTCGACGATCTGCCTGTCCAGGATGTGTTTCGCGATGAGGATCTCCTTCTCGCGGGGCTCGGCGTAGGTGATGGAGGTCTCGTCCCCCCGGATCGTGACCACCCGCTTGTTGAGCACATGGATCTCCCTCATGGAAATGAAGGCCGTGCCTCGAGGGGTCTTGACGTAGAGGCCCTCCACGCAGGGGAAGGGGTCGCCGGGTGCGACGCTGAGGTCCCGGATTTTCCCGATGGGATCCCCTTTCTTGTCCAGAAGAGGGCGGTTCAGGAGCTCGCTGAGATAAATGCTGTCCGTGATCATGATGGTCACCCCCGCGGGGACTACCCTGCCGCCGTCGACCCTTGCGCAAACTTGGAGCCGGGCGAATGCCGGAGGCACTCGCCCGGAAGGCGCGCTTGCGACCCGGGTGCCGGGCGCCGATGCGGCCCCGAGGCAAAGAAAGCCTATAAGCCGAAGAAAGGAGATTGTCAATCTGCATGTAGACCGATTCACCGGGGAACGGCGTTTCTCAATTTGCTTGACACCTCTGCGGCCGGTTTTCTATAAGTGAACACGCGGCCCGAACGCCCGGGGCGCGGTGTGACGCGGGGGCCCGTTCGGCGGGTGCGCGGGGGAGGGAAGATGCAGGACGAGAAGCGGGTCAGGATCCTCATGGCCAAGTTCGGGGAAGGGCACGAGAACGCCGTGGTGAGGCTCGCCCTGGCCTTCCGGGAGTCGGGCTTCGAGATCATCTACACGGAAACCCAGACGCCGGAGGCCATCGTGAACTCGGCCATCCAGGAGGACGTGGACCACATCGGGATCACGACCCTTCCCGGCGCCAGGATCGACGACCTCCGCCGGGTCATGCAGCTGCTCGACGAGGCCGGCGCCCGCGACATCGGCGTGACGGCGGGCGGTTTTCTCAGCTACGAGGACATCCCCCGGCTCAAGGAGATCGGCATCGTCCAGTTCTTCCCAATGGGCACGTCCATCCAGGAGCTCATCGACTGGGCCAAAGCCAACATCAGGCAGACGCACTGAACAACAGGCAATCGGGATTCGGATATCGGACAAAAGGGTATGAGAAAGGGGCCTTGCGAAAATCGCAAGGCCCCTGTTGTTTTTCCCAGACCCGAGACCCTATACCCGAGTCCCGATTATTCACTGCGGCTGCTGGCTGGCCGAGAGCTTCCATGCGTTCTTTCCGACGGGGCGCGTGAAGGTCCAGTACTCTTCGAACTTCACGGGCTCCGTCCTGCTGCCGGAGAGCACCTCTTTCGTCGACTCGTCGATCGTGTAGTCCAGCAGGTTGGCGTAGAACTTCACCGTGATGAAATCCTGCCCCGACTCCTGCCAGGCCTCGGTGATGTCTACGGAGCGCACGGCGATGTTGTCCAGCCGGTTGATCTTCTTCTCGGCCTTGAGCTTACGGGCATCCTCCGAGAGAATCCCGTACATTTCGTCGGTCAGGACATCGCGAGCCGTCGACATGTCGCGATTTGCCCAGGCCCCCTGGACTTGGAAGAACACATCCATGCAGGCGTCGGTGAAGGCCTTCTCGTCGAACCCCGCGTCCATCTGGCGGACGTGCGAGATCCCTCGCTCCACATCGTTGTTCTCGGCTGCGGGGCTGCCCATCGGAGGGGTGTAGCCCGGCGTCGCCGTTCCCGTGAAGCCTCCCTGGGTGTAAGCGCCGGCGGTGGCTTCCTGCTCGCGGCGTCTCTTGATAAACCGGTAGATGAAATAGAGGATGGCTCCTATCAGAACGATGTCCATCAGGCCGATCCCGCCCCCGGACGTGCCGTCGCCGGCAAACCCCAGGCTGCGGAAGAGCATCCCGCCGATGAGCCCTCCCAGGACGCCGCCGGCAATGCTTCTCCACATGCTCGGCTGCTGCATGGGTTGCGGCGCGGGGGCCGTGGGGGTGGGAGACGTCACCGAACGCGACGGCGAGGCCGGTGAGGGGGACGACGGGCTCGCGGGGGCCGAATAGGTCCTCGAGCCGCGGCTCCCGGAGGAGGACCGGCCGCCTCCCGCCCTCGCGAAGACCTCGTCGGGAATCAGGAAGCACAAAAAGAAGAACAGCGTGCAGAACATGAGCCCTTTCATCACCCATCGGTCCGTCGACATAACACCTCCGGAAAACTCGTTCTTTTCGTTTATTTCGTCCGTTTCGTTTTTTTCGTCCCTACGGGCATGCAACGTAGGCTTCGCCGGAGCCCTCTGCTATCCCCGGGACGCCTTCCTGCTTCCAGTCGGCAAAACGATCCGGAAATGAAGTCTTTGCGATCACGAAATTTCGTTGTAGAGCTCCGGGGCCCGGCCGCAGTTCGGGCACTTCTCGGGCCGGGCCAGCGTCTCGATCCACCCGCAGTAGGAACAGACAAAATACTTCGTCTCCTTCTCGCTGGCCATGTCGGCGAGGGCGAGCTTGTACAGATGGGCGTGGCGCTCCTCGGCGTTGCGGGCCTTCGTGAAGTACCATACGGAGAGCTTGTCCTCGTCGGCCCAGGCCTGCTTCAGAAACGCCGGGTAGGCGACCTCGTTGACGAAGGTCTCCTTCTCGAAGGACAGCTTCAGGTTCTCCTCGGTGGTGCGGACCTTCTCGAGCAGCTCGAAATGGCTCTGCGCGTGGACGGCCTCGGCGGCTGCAACGGCGCGGAAAAGCCTGGCGACCTGCGGGTACCCCTCCTCCTCGGCCTTCCCGGCGAAGGCCAGGAGCCGGAAATAGGCCTTCGCCTCCCCGACAAAGGCCGCCTCCACATTCTTCCGCGTCTGCTCGGTCATGGGCCCCTCCTTTCGGCCGTCGGCCGGGCCCGTTCATGCCGGGGACGGCCGGGGAGACCATTTAACCTCTTTTCCCCTTTTCCGGCAACCGGGGATTTGGGTCCCGGGGTGACCGGTCCGCTCCCGATGCATCAAAACGGTTGAACTTTTCGGCCTGCGTGATTATCATGAACCGCAAAGGAGGTGTACGATGGCACGCACCCGCGGCAGCAAGAGAGGTGTGTCGGCAACCTCAAAGGGCAGGAAACGGGTTACCTTCTCCCTCCACGCCCCTCACGCCCGCGAGGTGTCGGTGGCCGGGACCTTCAACGACTGGGACCCCTCGAGACGGCCTCTCCGGAGAGAGGCGGACGGCAACTGGAAGATCACCTTCTATCTCCCCGCCGGCACCTACGAGTACCGCTTCGTGGTCGACGGCATCTGGACCGACGACCCCTCCTGCACAACCCGATGCCCGAACCAGTACGGCGGCGAGAACTGCGTCCTCGTCGTGGGGTAGCCCGCCCGCAGGGCCCCGACCCGAGATCTTTTGTCCGCCCCCCTTTTTTCGCGACGGAACGCGTGTGCGCCGGGGCCGCTCTTGCGGGAAGCGGCAACGCGGGCCGCAATCCGATACCATGCCGATTCGGTAAATTCAACCTTGTTTTTTGCCCTATCCCGTGATAGCGACACGCGATTCTCGAACTGCGCCCTGCGGCTGCGCAAGCGGGATGCACGGCACGCAACGGGCATCCGGAGGCGTATCGGAATCCTGCAGGCCGGAAGGTCCGCCCGTTCGGGAGGCACACCAATTCTCAGGGAGGTAGACGATGTCGTACGCAGAGGAGTATCGCAGGAAACTTGTTAACCCCGAAGAAGCCGTGAAAGTGGTGAAGAGCGGAGACTGGATCGAGTACGGGTTCGGCCACACCAAGCCGATCGCACTGGACAAGGCTCTTGCGGCCCGCAAGAACGAGCTCAAGGACATCAACATCCGTCACACGCTGAGCCTGACCCCCCAGGCCTGCATCGAGGCCGATCCCGACGGGGACGTGTTCACTCTGCAGGACTGGCATTTCTCGGGATATTCCCGGAAGCTCCACGACCGGGGCCGCTGCTACTATCACCCCATGATCTTCCGCAACCAGCCCCTGTTCTACAAGAAGAGCATCAAGAACATCGACGTGGCCATGATCCGCGTGACGAAAATGGACAAGGACGGGTTTTTCAACCTGCACATGGGAAACGCCTCGGTCCGCGCGGCCCTGGACATCTCCAGGAAGATCATCCTCGAAGTCAACCCCCTGCTGCCCTGGGCCCTGGGGGGCCGGGACGAGGTGGTCCACATCTCCGAGGTCGAGTACATCGTCGAGCACGAGTCCAAAGTGGAGGTCATCCCTCCCGCCGCCCCGACGGAGATCGACAAAAAGATCGCCGGCTACATAATCCCCATGATCCCCAACGGAGCCTGCATCCAGCTGGGCATCGGCGGGCTGCCCAACTTCATCGGCAGCCAGCTGGCCGAGTCGGACCTCAAGGACCTGGGCTGCCACACGGAGATGCTCGTCGATGCCTACTATCACATGGCCCAGGCCGGCAAGCTGACCAACCGGAAAAAGGGCGTCGACCGGAAGAAGAGCGCTTACGCCTTCGCCGCGGGCAGCCAGTTCCTCTATGACTGGATCGACAGGAACCCCTCGCTGGCCTCATACCCGGTTTCCTACACCAACGCACCCCACGTCATGTGCCAGCACGACAACATGATCTCCATCAACGCCTGCATCGAGGTCGACCTCTTCGGGCAGGTCTCGTCGGAGTCATCCGGGCCGCGGCACATCAGCGGAACGGGCGGGCAGCTCGATTTCGCGACGGGCGCCTACATGTCCGACGGCGGGATGTCCTTCATCTGCTGCAACGCCTCCTACAAGGACAAGCAGGGCAACGTGAAATCCCGCATCGTCCCCACGCTGCCTCCCGGCTCGATCGTGACGGTGCCGCGCACCCAGGCCCACATGATCGTCACCGAGTACGGGATTGCGGACCTGGCCGGCAAGACGACCTGGCAGCGCGCCGAGGCCCTGATCAACATCGCCCACCCCGATCTGCGCGACGACCTGGTCAAGGAAGCGGAGAAGATGAACATCTGGCGAAAGGCCAACAAGTAGACTGCGCAAAGGCAATCCGCGGAAGCCCCCGGGCCGCCAGGCCCGGGGGCTTTTGTTCAGCGGAAGGCACTCCCGGCCCCCTCCACGCTTCAACACGGCAAGGCATGCAGTGCCGAGGCGAAGAACCGACGCCCCGTCTTTCCCTGTCCCCGGAACCCTCTCTTCAAAAGGTGGTGGTCAGGTCCCTGCCCATAACCCGCTGCAGGAAAAACAGCGGGATGAGGACGGAGACGATGAGGATGGCGGCATAGGCCGAGGCGGGGCCGAACTCGCCGCTGCCCATCCGCTGGAAAATCTCCACGGTCATCGTCGCCCAGGGGCCGTAGTACAGGACAATGGTGGAACTCAGCTCGGCCAGGGTCGTCACCCACATGATGATGGCCCCGGCGACAATCCCCGGGAGCATCGTGGGGACCACCACCTTGAGGAAGGAGCGCAAAGGGGGGCACGCCGAGGTTGATCGAGGCCTCCTCGACGGAACGGTCGATCTGCTCCAGCAGCGGCGAGGTCGTCTTGATCGAGAAGGGCACCTTGCGGATGAAGTGGGCTGGCGCCAGAATCATCCAGGTCCCCGTGAGCACGATGAACCCCGTGTTGTACGTCGCCGCCAGGGCGATTCCCTGCACGGTCCCGGCGACGGCCAGGGGCGGCATGACCACGGCGTCGAGCAGGTGGCTCATCTTTCCCCGCCGCCTCACCGGCAGGTAGCTCACCAGCAGGCCGAAGACGATCCCCACGAGGGTCGAGACCGCGGCGGGAAAGAAGGAGTTGACGATGGGCCGCGGCGGCCACGATGAGTGTGCGGACGATCGGGTTTATGATTACCTCCTTCATAAAACGACGTTGGCGTTCATTTCTGCGGCGCCGGGGCCTCCGGCGGCCGGCCGGATTCGATCTCGCGGATCAACTGCTCCAACTCGCCGCGGCCGAAACGGTAGGCCGTCCGGCAGAACTCGCAGGTGACCTCGGCCCCGCCTTTCTCCTCGGCGAGGCGCCTGAGCTCGGCACGGCCGAGCGAAACCAGGACCTCCGCGATGCGGTCGCGGCTGCAGGTGCACCGGAAGGAGAGCCCCTTCTTCTCGAGGGTCTTGAAGGGGATCCCCTCGAAGATCATGCCCAGAAGATCCTCGGGCGTTTTCCCCTCCCGCAGGACATCCGT
>JAGPKU010000025.1:14895-25896 GCA_018053845.1 Syntrophobacterales bacterium | reverse complement strand
GAGAGTCCCGAAACTGCTTGACATTTCAAAGCCCTTCTTCTAACATGCCGACCGGTTTCGAGGGGGTGCGAGGGGGGCCATGATCATCCGGAAGGCCGGCAAAATCGTCGAGGGTCTCTATGCGCTGGCGGACATCGATCTGCCCGCCTGGCTTGTGACGGCCGCAACCCCGTCGCTCTTCGACGCGGGGATCACCTTCATGGGGCCGTCCTACCTCCGGGAGATCCGCCGCTACCTCGGCGACGAGAGCCGCCTGCGCTGGGTCTTCATCACCCACGCGCACTTCGACCACAGCGGAACGGCCCCCTACCTCAAGCGACACATCCCCGGTCTCAAGGTGGCCGCAAGCAGGCTCGCCTCCGAAATCTTCAAGAAGCCGAACGCCGTCAACCTGATCCAGAGCCTCAGCCGGGATTACGAGGAGGAGCACAAAGCGCTTTTCGGAAACGAGAACGTCTTTTTCGACGGCCTCGAAGTGGACCGGATCCTCGAGGACGGCGAGACCGTAGACCTCGGCGGCGGCTGGAGCTTCCGGGTCATCGCCACGCCGGGGCACACCCGGGACGGCATCTCGTTCTACTTCCCGCGTATCAAGGCCCTCATCTGCGGCGAGGCCGCGGGGGTTCCCGACCGCAACTTCCGGATCCACCCGGAGTTCCTCGCCAGCTACAGGGACTACGTGGCCTCCCTCGAGAAGCTCGCGGCCCTCGACGTGGAGATCCTCATGCTGAGCCACCACTACGTCCTGACCGGACAGGAGGCCCGCGGCTATCTGAGAGCGTCGCTCGAGAGCACCTTCGCCTTCGCAGAGAGGGTCCGGAAATATCTCGCCGAGTCCGGCGGCGATTCGGAGAGCGTCGTCAAGCGGATCTTCAAGGAAGACCACCAGGAAACGGGCGCCATCCAGCAGGCGGAGAGACCTTACCTGATCAACCTCGCGGCCAAGGTGAAAGCCGTGGCCGAGAACAAATAAGGGAGAGAGTCGATCGATCATCACGAAAGGAGCGAGAGGCACATGAACATCCTGATCTTCGGACCCAACGGCAGCGGCAAGGGGACCCAGGGCGCCATCATCCAGAAGAAGTACGGCGTTCCCCACATCGAGACAGGCGTGATCTTCCGCGAGAACATCGCCAAAGGGACGGAACTCGGCAAGAAGGCGAAGGCCTACATCGACAAGGGCGACCTGGTCCCCGACGACATCACGATCCCCATGATCCTGAACCGACTGCAGGAACCCGACTGCGCGAAGGGCTGGCTCCTCGACGGGTTCCCCCGCAACCTCGCCCAGGCCGAGGCCATGTGGAAGGCCCTGCAGGAGCGGAACATGAAGCTCGATTTCGTCGTCGAGATCCTGCTGGCGCGCGACGTCGCCAAGAAGCGCATCATGGGCCGGAGGCTCTGCCCGGCCGACAACAACCACCCGAACAACATCTACATCGACGCCATCAAGCCCGCCGAGAAGAACGGCAAGATGGTCTGCCGGGTCTGCGGCGCCGAGAACCTCAAGACCCGCGCCGACGACCAGGACGAGGCCGCCATCGACAAGCGCCATGGCATCTACTACGACACCAAGACCGGGTCGCTCGCCGCCGTGAATTTCTTCAAGCAGCGCGTGAAGGTCATCGAGGTGGACGGCACGCCGGGCGTGAAGGAAGTCTCGGAGGACCTCATGAAAAAACTGGGTTGATTTATCAATTATTTCAATGTATAAACGAACCCTCCCGCCGGGACTCTCCCGACGGGAGGATTTTTTTATAAAATGAGATGGAAGAGAATTCCGTCAGCGAAGTCAGGCGTTTTTCGCCAACCGCTCTTATCGAAACGGAGCGGCCGCACCGCAAACAGTTTGAGCCCGAAGGGCGAGTTTTTGCGCCTGCAGCGGAGTAAGATATAGAGCGGTCGAAGAAGGCCTATTCGCAGAGGAATTCTGTTCCATCGAATTGATAACGCTATGAAAAACATCCGCAACTTCAGCATCATCGCCCACATCGACCACGGCAAGTCCACCCTGGCCGACCGGCTCATCCAGCACACGGGGATGATCGAGGACCGAAACTTCCGTGACCAGATCCTCGACAACATGGACATCGAGCGCGAGCGGGGGATCACGATCAAGAGCCAGGCCGTCACCCTTCCCTACCGCGCAAAGGACGGTCAGGACTACATCTTGAACCTCATCGACACGCCGGGCCACGTGGACTTCACCTACGAGGTCTCGCGGTCGCTCGCCTCCTGCGAGGGGGTGCTCCTGCTCATCGACGCCTCCCAGGGCGTGCAGGCCCAGACCATCGCCAACCTCTACCTTGCCATGGAGCACAACCTGGCCGTCATCCCCGTGATCAACAAGATCGACCTGCTGACGGCGGACGTGGACCGGACCCTCGAGCAGATCGACGGCGAGCTGGGGCTCGACCCCTTCAGCCACATCAAGTGCTCCGCCAAGCAGGGCATCGGGATCGAGGACGTCCTCGAGGCGATCGTCGAGCGGGTCCCGCCGCCGACGGGCGACCCGGGGAAAGCGCTCTCGGCGCTCATCTTCGACGCGCACTACGACGCCTTCCGGGGCACCATCATCCACTGCCGGGTCTTCGACGGCACGGTGAAGCCGGGCGACATCATCCGCTTCATGTCCACGGGCACCACCTACAAGGTCGAGGAGGTGGGCCGCTTCGCCCTGGCCCGGACCAGGAAGGATGCGCTCTCCGCGGGCGAGGTGGGGTACATCATCGCCGGCGTCAAGACCGTCGCCGACGTCCGGATCGGCGACACGATCACGGGGGACGACCGGCCCGTCGAGAAGGCCCTGCCGGGCTTCAAGGAGATCAAGCCCGTCGTCTTCTCGTCCATCTACCCGATCTCCTCGGAGGACTACGAGGACCTCGCGGTCGCACTGGAAAAGTACAAGCTCAACGACGCCGCCCTCGTGTACACGAAGGACTCCTCCGCCGCCCTGGGGCTGGGGTTCCGCTGCGGATTCCTCGGGCTGCTGCACCTGGAGATCGTCCAGGAGAGGCTCGAGCGGGAGTTCGACCAGTCCATCATCCTCTCCGTGCCGAGCGTCCGCTACCGCTTCACCCTCAAGGACGGCAGCGTCGTTTTGGTGGACAACCCCTCGAACTACCCGGACCCCGCCTCGATCGAGAAGGCCGAGGAGCCCTTCATCCGGGCCACCATGATCATGCCCGAGAAATACCTCGGGGCCGTCATGAAGCTCTGCACGGAGAAGCGGGGCGCCCACTCGACGATGAACTACCTGAGCCCCGGCCGGGTGGAGCTCATCTACGAGATGCCGCTCGCCGAGGTGCTCTTCGACTTCTACGACCGCTTCAAGACGGTGACCCAGGGCTACGGTTCCTTCGACTACGACCTGATCGACTACCGCGAGGGCAAGCTCGTCCTGCTCGACATCCTCGTCAACGGGGAGAAGGTGGACGCCCTTTCGCAGATCGTCCACCGCGACAACGCCCGCCAGCGGGGTGTCCACGCCTGCGAGAAGCTCAAGGAGGAGATCCCGCGCCAGCAGTTCAAGATCGCGATCCAGGGGGCGATCGGGGGCGAGATCATCTCCCGATCCACGATCAACCCCTTCCGAAAGGACGTGACGGCCAAGTGCTACGGCGGCGACATCACCCGCAAGCGCAAGCTCCTGGAGAAGCAGAAGAAGGGCAAGAAGCGCATGAAGATGGTGGGCACCGTAAGCATTCCCCAGAGCGCCTTCCTGGCGGTCCTGCAGTCGGACAATGATTAGAAGGTAAGAAGGAGGGAACGTGAGAAGGTGAGAAAAAGAATTTTGGTACCTGTGGTCAGTCCTGCTTTCTTACCCTCTCACCCTCTTACCCTCTCACCCTCATAGACGTCAGAGAGGAATATGAAGGCCGCGAGCAGCATACATGACCACTCGAAGGCATACGCAGGGCTATACATCCACGTCCCCTTCTGCCGCTCCAGGTGCGCCTACTGCGATTTCTACTCGATCACGGATCACGGCGCGGTCGATGCCTGGCTCGAGGCCCTGTCGCTGGAGATGGGGATGTACCGGGGGTTTGCCCCGGGCTTCGACACGGTCTATGTCGGCGGCGGGACCCCATCGTGCCTTCCCGCAGAGCGCCTGGCGGAGATGCTTCGGCAACTACGGTCCGCTTTCCCCGTCGTCCCCGGGGCGGAGACGACGGTGGAGGTCAACCCCGGGGATGTCGACACGGACACCCTGTCGCGACTGCGCGAAGCCGGCTTCAACCGGGTGAGCATCGGGGTGCAGTCCTTCGATGACGGGCTCCTGGCCGCCCTCGGGAGGCGCCACGGCGGGCGCGAAGGGCGCGAGGCGCTGGCCGCCGCGCGCAGGGCCGGCTTCGACAACCTCTCCGTCGATCTCATCTACGGGGTGCCCGGCCAGTCCCATGGGTTGTGGCGGCAGACCCTGGAGACCGCTCTGGGCTTCGAACCCGAGCACCTTTCTTGCTACGAGCTGACCCTCGAGCGGGGCACCCCCCTGCACCGCAGGGTCCGGGAAGGACAGGCCCCTCCCCTTCCGGCGGAAGAGGAGGCATACCGGTTTTTTTCGGCGACGTCGATCTTCCTCGAGGCGCACGGTTACCTCCATTACGAAGTGTCCAACTTCGCGCGCGGCGAGGCACGCATTTCCCGCCACAACCACAAGTACTGGGATCATGCACCGTACCTCGGACTGGGCCCGGCGGCGCACTCCTTTCGCGCAACCCGGCGCTGGTGGAATCACCGATCGGTGGAGCGCTACATCCGGGACATCCGTCAGGGTCGAACCCCGCTCGGGGGGCAGGAGGAGCTCTCGCGGGAGCAACTGCGCACGGAGGCCCTCTACTTCGGCTTCCGGACAAGGCGGGGGATCGACGGTCCGGCCTTCAGGGATCGCTACGGCCTCGACCTGTTCGGGCAGGAAGGCGCCGTCCTGCGCCGTATGCAGGACGAAGGTCTCATCCGGCTGGATGGGGAGGCCCTAACCCCGACGCGGAAGGGGCTGGCCGTTGCGGACCGGCTCTGCCTGCTGTAAAGGGTTCAAGGAATTGCTTGATTCCTGTCGAAGAATGTGAGAATAAGTGACGCTTCGAAATCGGCAGGATAACTCTCGCGAGGTGAAAGATGGGCAGTGTCGTCAAGAAAAGAAGGAAAAAGATCAGCAAGCACAAGTACCGCAAGCGCCTGAAGGCCAACCGTCACAAGAAGCGTTAACGCCATCGGGGGGATCCCGCGATCCGGCCGTGGGGCCCCCGGTGCCGCATCCCGCCCGAGCCGCGCTGCTGTGTGTCGACGGGGCAACGGCGTGCAGGAGGCGGAGCGACGCGACCGCCTCGGCGACGGGGCCTCGGCCCGGACCGGCGCCATGCCGACGCGACGCGTCCCGCCCCGGCGGCGGGATCGGACGATCGGGATTGGGTCCATGGTGATCACGCCCCGCGATAAACGGATACTCTCCTTCATCGCCGCCCTCTTCGCCATCCGGCTGCTTACGATCCACACGATCCAGCTCGCCCCCGACGAGGCCTACTACTGGTACTGGGGCCGGCACCCCTCGCTTTCCTACGCCGATCACCCGCCCATGGTCGCCTGGGTGATGGCGCTCGGCACGGCGCTGGGCGGCAACACGGAGCTCTTCGTGCGCCTCGGCGGCTTTCTCCTCTCCGCCGCGGCCCTGTTCTTCCTCTGGGACACCACCCGTACGCTCTTTCCGGCCCTTCGCGGACTCTCCGGCGACGTTCTTCTCGCCTTCAACGCGACGTTGCTCTTCCCCGCGGGCTGCATCGTCCAGACACCGGACACGCCCATGCTCTTCTTCTGGGCCGCCGCCGTGTGGTGCGGAAGCCGGGTCGTTGCGGGCGGCCCCGCCCGGTGGTGGTATGGCTGGGGGGCGGCCCTTGGATTGGGCCTCCTGAGCAAGTACACCATGATCCTGCTCGTCCCCTGCACCTTCGGGTTTCTCCTGTTCTGCCCGTCCCTGCGGTCGAGGCTGCTGCGGAAGGAACCCTGGCTCGCCCTTGCGCTTGCCCTCGTCCTGTTCACGCCCGTCCTGTACTGGAACTGGCAGCACGACTGGCTCTCCTTCAGCTACCAGCTCCGCCAGGGTTTCTCGCCGAAGCAGAAGGCCGTCGCGCTGAAACTCCTGGAATATGTCGGCGGCCAGGCCGGCGTCGTCACCCCGATCCTGTTCCTCGCCTTTGTCGCCTACAGCGTAAAGGCGCTGCGGTTCTGCCTCGTAAAGGAACACCCGGCGTATCTCTACCTCCTCCTGCTGTCCTGGCCCGTTCTTTTCTTCTTCGGTCTCTCCACGGCCATGGGCAAGGTCGCCGAGGCGAACTGGCCCGCGCCGGCCTACATCGCCGGCTTCATCCTCGCGTTCGCCGTTTTTCGGGACGTCTATGCATCGAAGCCCCTCCACCGTCGCCTGATTGCCTGCGGCCTCGCCCTGGGCCTTGCGGCCGGTCTTGCGATCCAGGCCCATCTGACCAGGCCCTTCCTGCCCATTGCCCCCCAGAAGGACCAGGTCAGGCAGTTCCACGGATGGCGCGAACTGGGCAGCCGGGTCAGCCGCATCCTCGCGGAGCATCCCGCCGGGCGCGGCTACATCCTCATATCGGACAAGGGGACCACGGCGGCCGAAGCCGTCTTCTACAGCGGGGCCCGCCTCACGGGACTCGACCTCTTTCAGCCCGAGCGCTATGTCTTCCTGGGGGACCTGTCGGCTTTCCAGGGAAAGGACGCCATCCTCGTGCTTCACGGGGCAAACGAGGCGGGCCTGAAGCGATACGAGGGGTACTTCGACGCCATCGAGCCCGCGGAGGCCCACGACTGCCTGTATCGCGGGGAGAAAATCGACGGGCTCAGCGTGAAGCTCTTCATCGGGCGTGGGTTTACGGGAAGCTGGCACCCTCAAAAGGACGGAGGTTGGGAAGCGAGGAAGCGAGGAAGCAAGGAAGCGCTGAATCGGAAAACAAAATCAACATTCCTCGCACCAGGGTGCCGGGAATGCTGAAACTTGAGGAACAGGTTGATCGGTAGTGCAGAAAAGATTGGAAAGGGCAAGGAACAGGGTTCAGCGTTTTCCCTCGGGATGCTGCTTCTTCACGCGGAACGTCCAGACGTGGTTGATCAGGTAATTCAGGACCGCCGAGATCCCGATGGCGAAGAGATTGGCCAGTTCCAGGAGCACGTACTGCTTCAGGATGTTCGTGAAGAGGATCTGCAGCGCGATGGCAAGCGAGCAGGACGTGCAGTACTGGAGAAACTGGACGAAGACGGATGCCCGGCCGTGAACCTTGCGGTCGCCCCACGTCCACGCCCGGTTCCACAGGAAGTTGTGCACCGTGGCGATGAAGATGCCCGTCAGGAGTGCAAGATTTTCCCGGATGTACGGGGAAGCGATGCCCTGATACACGAACCTGTTGGAGAAACTGAGAACCGCGATATTGACAACGGTGCCCGCGAACCCGACGGCGCCGAACTTCGCGAAACGCTGCCTCACAAGCCATTCCCCGCCGGGCAGCCTGGAAACGGCGTCCTTGACGGCCTGCTTGAACCGTAGCAGGCCGCTCATCGGACCGCTTCCTTCCCCAGCATCTCCAGCGCGCAGGCCAGCACGGCTTCCGGCGTGATGACCTTGAGGCACCGGTTGTCCCCGTCGCAGGGGGAGTTGCGGTGGTTGTAGGCCGTCAGGCAGGGAGAGCAGGCGATCCCGCTGAAGAACACCTTCGCGCGCGGGCTGTTGGGGCCGTACAGGGCCGGTGTCTCGGGACCGAACAGGAGAATCGAGCGGATCGGCGTCATGACGGCGAACTGACCCGGTCCGCCGTCGTTGGTGATGAGCAGCGACGCGAAGTGGAAAATGACCAGGAGATCCCGGATGGACTTCGTGTATCCCGTCAGATCGACGCACAGAGGGCTTCTGCAGTGCTCCTGGATGGTCCGGGCCAGGGACTTGTCCTCGGGCATCCCGATGACGGCCACGGCGAACCCGCGCTCGACGAGCGACCCCGCCGTCGCGCAGAACGACTCGAGCGGCCAGGCCCGGATGGGCAGGATCCCCCCGCTGGGATACAGCAGCACCAGTTTCCTTCCCCGGATGGCGGGGAAATCACCGTACAGCCGTTTCTCCGTCTCCTGCTGCTCGCCCTCGCGCAGGCGCATCGCCGGGGCTTCCTTCGGGACACCGTCGTAGGCCTCGAACTTGTTCTTGGGAACCGTCGACGATTCGATGGCATCGACGAGGGCCAGGAACTGATCGCTGATGTGGCGATAGGGGTTGTAGAGGACGGGTCGGTTGATGAAATCCCCCCGGTAGAGCCCCTCCATGGTATGGCGGTGGAAACCGACCCGGACGGGGGCGCCGGAGAACCAGGAGAAGATGCCGCTCACGCGGGCAAAGAGCTCGCAGTCGATGACGACATCGAAGCGCAGGTTGCGCATTTTCCGGATCGCCGCCAGGCTGTCCCCTGCGAGCCCCCCCAGGGAGCGGTCGCAGAGCGTCATGACGTTTTCCGGCGGGATGACGTCCAGGAGATCGAGGATCTCCCGGTTCTTCTCGAAGACCAGGGCGTGGATCGAGGCATGCGGGTATTTCTCCCGAAGCCGCCGGAACATGGAGGAGCCGAGCACGAGGCTGCCCATCTCGGACAGCAGGATGATGAGAATCCTCTCCGGCACGGCCGCGGGGGGCCGAGTTCCCCTGAAGATCGAGAGGGCCCGGCAGATCAGCGGTCCGACGGCCTGGTCGATTTTTCTCTGTAATCCGACGTCCATTTCCGTGTATGCTTCCCTGCCCATTGCCGCGGCCCGATGGGCATCGCCGGCCCCGTCCGAACCCCGTCCCTGTCGTCACAGGGCCTTCGAGCTCGCCGCTGACCCCGCCCGATCGAGCCGGAAGAGGTAATACAAGACGAGCCCCGTGATGTAGACCAGCACGCCCGACCAGATCACGTCGGTCAGGTAATGACCGCCCTGAATCATCCGGGCCAGGCCCATCATCGTGCCGTACAGAATGCCCGCCGCCAGCGCCTTCCTGGCCAATCCGGGCGCCCTGCGTCTCAGAACGAAAAAAGGCGCCATGAGGAAAAACCCGATGGCCGCGTGCCCCGATGGAAAGGAGCGCCCCTGCTTCGGTTCCCCCGGACTCCAGGCCGGGCGATAGGTTTCCGTCCCCCCGAACTGGACAATCTCCGCCGGCCTCGGACGCCCCCAGTTGTCCTTGAGCACCGTGTTCACGACAAGTCCCGGCCCCAGGGCCAGAAAGGCCGCGACGAAAAGGGCCGCCGCCCTCTCCGGGCGAAACCGCTCGACGAAGAAGCTCAGCAGGAAGACCGCCAGGCCGATGGCCCCGAGTGCCAGGGAGGGGATGTTGCCATAGCGGTAGAGAAATAGCCAGGGCTCGCTTCGGCCGTGCGGCCAACCCGCCCCCGGCTCATAAAAGAAGGACGCGATCACGAGATCGGCTCCCGACGCACTCAGGGCGACGGTGACCGCCGCGGCGGCAACCAGGGGGAGCAGAACGTCGGCAAGGATGCCTTTTCTCATAACCGCCCAATAAAAAAACGGCCTCTCGGGAGGCTCGCGTCAGATAGGCAAATAAAGCACACCTGCGCCGTCGAGTCAACGGGCTGTTGCCCAAATCGATTTTGATGCGCAGGCGGCCGGGCAGAATTCCGGATAGCGAAGGCAGGCGTGTGTTGGGTAACCGCTCTGCGCGAAGCGAAACGTCCGCAACGCAATCTGTCTGAGCCCGAAGGGCGAGTTTTTGCGCCTGCAGTGCCGCGAGCGCCAGAGCGGTCCAAAACCGTCTATTCGCGGGAAGAATCCTGGTCAAACGGCTTCGGGCAGCAGCCCGTCGACTTTTCATCCGTGGGATTGCGGAATATTGCTGTCTTGCCGCCCCGCCGGCCGCAAGACTTCACGCTTGACAGGGAGGGTAATTTTCCGCCGAGTGGCCTATTCGGTCTCCATCGCCGGCAGGTCGTGTCGGCCGCTGCAGTCACGCCCGTGACGCCTGCTGCGGACACCCCGCAGGGAAGGAGGATTCGCATGTCCACTCACCCCCTATCGAAGGATCTGACCCGCACGACGCTGGCGGTGCTCTTCATCGGGGTGCTCATCGCGGCCAACTTCTGGATCCTGAAGCCGTTCCTCCCCTCCCTGGTATGGGCCGCCATCATCGTCGTGGCCACCTGGCCTCTGCTGGTGCGCATCCAGTCGGCACTGGGCGGCCGGCGGGGCCTTGCCGTGGCGGTCATGACGCTGGGACTGCTCGCGCTGCTGATTGCCCCGGTCCTCCTGGCCGTCTCGACCCTCTTGGAGAACGTCGAGCGGGTGAAGCTCCTCGTGCAGACCCTCGAAAGGGAAGGCCTGCCCCCGATGCCCGACTGGGTGACGGGGATCCCCCTGGCCGGTCCCCGCATGACGGAGGCGTGGAACGAGCTTTCCTCCGCGGGCCGTGATGGCCACGCGGCCCGTTTGAGTCCCTATGCCGGGAGGATCGTCAGCTGGTTCGCCGATCGCGCGGGCAGCATGGGGGCGATGCTCGTCCAGTTTCTCCTCACCGTCGTGATCGCCGCGATCCTCTACGCCGGCGGTGAGACCGCGGCGGGGGCGGTGCGGCGATTCGCCCGCCGTCTTGCCGGGCAGAGGGGCGACGATGTGACCGTCCTGGCCGGCAAGGCGATCCGGGGGGTGGCGCTCGGGGTCGGCCTGACCGCCCTCGTCCAGTCCGCCCTCGGCGGAATCGGCCTCGCCGTGGCCGGCGTACCCGCCGCCATGGCCCTGACGGCCGTGATGTTCGTGCTCTGCATCGCCCAGCTGGGCCCGATGCTCGTCCTGATCCCGGCGGCGATCTGGCTCTTCTGGAGCGGTCAGAACCTCTGGGGAACGCTGCTCATCGCCTGGAGCATCCCGGTCGGCGCCCTGGACAATTTCCTGCGTCCCGTCCTGATCCGGAAAGGGGCCGACCTTCCGCTTCTGCTGATCTTCGCCGGCGTGATCGGC